>JBGUQG010000252.1:0-7379 GCA_045130815.1 Christensenellales bacterium | reverse complement strand
ATCACCACCGCCAAGAAGGGCGGCAACAACTGGGAGTGGAAGGACTACTGGCGCTGCGACTTCTGCGGCAAGTCAGGCGGCACCAAGAATTTCAACCCGGGTGAGATCAAGACCAATGGCGCGCGCGACGCTTCCGCGGCTCTGAAGTCTGCCTTTGAAAAGGCCCTGGCCCCGCTGAACGACATCCAACGCCAGGTGGACAAGGTCGGCAGCGCGGTCCGCGCTCGCTACGGCGAGGAGGAATATGCCCAGGCCGGCGCGATCTACGTGCTGGAGTATCCCGTTACACTGGAAAAGGACGTGACGATCGACGTCGAGCGGATCGCCAAGTACAAGCTGTGGACCAACACCGAGACCGGCCGCGACGTGGTCCTGCTGCCCAACGCCACGCGCCTGTACGGCAGGGAGAGCGGCGGCAGGATCAAGCTGGACTACGTGACCGAGGTCATCCGCGGCGACATCCGCGGCGACGGCGAGATCGCCGAGATCGACATCATCACCGCCCTGACGAAGCGCGCCTTCGCCAATCCGGTGATCCCGATCGGCTCCACCGGCTCGCTGAACTTCTCAAACGGCCTGCTGATGCTGCCCTCCTATGCCGACTTCGAGCTGTACCTGCACGAGGTCTCCGGCGACTGGCTGGTCAAGGCTTGGCAGGGAGATTACATGCAGGCGATGATCGCCGATCAGGACGCCGTCAACGACTGCACCATGAACGACGGCGACCTGCCCCAGGGCACGATCGTCAACGGGCTGGTCGACGGCGGCGAGGTGGACGGCTGGCAGGTCTGGTGGATCGGCAATTCGCCCGAGACGGCGGAGAACCCCGACCAGACGCTGATCGGCCTGATGGTGAACCCCGAGACCGACGAGGTGGACGCCTTCCGCACCACCGCGAACGCCATCGCAAACGATGAGCCGGTCGTGGACGTGTCGCTGTACATGTACCGCGACAGCAAGGCCGACCGCAGGGAAGAGGAGAAGTACAACGTGATGTTCTTCGACACCCCCGAGGGCGAGAAGAGCCTGGTGAAGGTCATCACCAACGTGCTGATGGGCCGCAAGCTGGAGACCCCGCTGCCGATGCACTTGGTGCTGCGCGCCTTTGAGATCCTGGGCGCGGACCTGCCGGTGTACTCCATCTCCGGCCACTACTTCGCGATGTGCGACGGCACGGATGGCAAGGTCGGCATGTTCGACGACTTCTACACCAACACCTTCGACGGCGACGTGTTCGACTCCGACTACATCCGCATCGAGGGCATCATGGACGGCGATTTGAACGTGACGGTCAAGGAGGGCCAGCCCCTCTGGCCCGAGTGGACCGGCGAGAACACCGCCGAGGACATCGCGGGCAACAAGTATGTGAAGGTTGATGGCGAGTGGTACAACGAGGATGAAGTGGCCGAGCCCGAGCCGCTGCCCGACGACGCCGCGGCGGCGTAGGACATTCCAAAAGCCTGTCCCATAGGAGAAGGCATTTGGAAGCTGAATCACAACCAAAGGGAGCCGCTTTCATGCGGTTCCCTTTCGGGCGTTTATAAAGGAGGCTGACATGCGAGGAAAATGGATGATCGCGCTACCGGCGGCGCTGCTGGCGCTGCTGGCGTTCTTCGCCCTCCCGGCGCTGGCCGAAAACGAGGGGAACGAAGCCGAGTGGACCGTGATGTTTTACATGTGCGGCTCCGACCTGGAGTCCCGCTACAGCTATGCCACCGAGAACCTTCGCGAGATCTCGGAATGCGTCTATCCTCCCGTCCAGATCTATGAAGTCATGGATTTTTACAAGGATGCGCCGGGACATCTCCAGGATTCAAGTTTGGGGCGCGTGAACGTGTTGATCGAAACCGGGGGGTGCAAGAAGTGGCATGCCCGGGAGCTGGGCATGAACATCTCCACGCAGGCGCTGCAGCGCTGGCGCTACGAGGGCTATGTGAATGGCGATCAGACGGGCGACTTCTCCCTGGAGCAGACCCTGCCGCTCATGAGCATGGCCGACCCGCAGACCCTTTCGGGTTTTGTGCGCTGGTGCGCGGAAAAATACCCGGCGAAGAAGTACGCGCTGGTGCTGTGGGATCACGGCGGCGGCAGCAAGAACGGCCTGTTTATCGACGAGCTGTTCGACGGCGACATGATGCACCTGGACGAGCTGGGCGAGGCCCTGCGCGACAGCGGCGTCCACCTGGAGGCGGTGCTTTTCGACGCATGCCTGATGGCCGGGCTGGAGACCGCCTACGCCGTCTCCGATTCCGCCGACTGGATGGTCGCCTCGGAGGAGGTGGTGGCGGGCAAGGGGACCGCCATCGGGAAGTGGCTCCAGCAGCTCTATATTTGCCCGACCTTCGACGGCGAATGGCTGGGCCGTTGGATCTGCGACATGACCATGATCAAGTACGCCGAAGTCAATGACGAGCAGGCCCAGCAGCTGCTGACCTGGTCGGTGATCGACCTGTCCCGGATACCGCACCTGGTGGAGATGATGGACAGCGCCTTCAAGAGCCTCGGCTACGTGTATACCCAGTACCCGGAGATGCTGTCCACGTTCGCGAAATACGTGATCGACGTGGAACACTACGGCACCGACGAGGGCGGCGAAAACATGTGGGACCTGGCGGGCTTTCTCTATACGCCGGGAGTTTCCATGGTAATACCGTCCGAGCTGTACAAGGAGATGATGAACGCGATGCGCGAGGCCGTGGTGTACAACCAGCACGGCCCCGGGCGCAGCGCCGCGCGGGGGCTGTCCTATTGCCGCGCGACGGATTTTAACATCGCCGAGATGGACACCTACGCCCGCAACTGTCCCATGCCGAACTACTTGGCCTTCCTGGATGCCATTTCACCCTGGACCGCGCCGGATTGGGTCTACCAGACCGCCGAGCGCCTTCCGGAGATGTCCTCGATGGAGGCCTACAGGATCACCGCGAAAAAGCTGGTGCTGCCGGATGGCATGCCCGCCATCGCGTTCGACGACAACAACTACCTGGGCACGGCTTCGGTCCACTACAGCCTCTCGACGCGCGACGAGGAGACGGGCGAGTTCATCTCCTACGGCACCATGCCCGCCTATTTCAACGCATCCGTCGGTGAAAACGGTGCCTTCTACGCGGACCAGCCGTGGATATGGCCCGCGCTGGAGGGCCAGCACGTGGCCAGTTATCTGGTGGACCTGGTCAAGCCCGGCGCCAGGGAATATCTTGGCAGCATCCCCATGAAGATCGGCAGCGATCTGTGGCACCTGCGCTACGGCTATTTCATGGAGGACGAGCGATATGAGGTGTACGGGATGTGGGACGGCTACGAGATGGACAGCGGCCTGTTCACCCGAAACGTGCAGTCCCTGTCCCAGCTGGCCGGGCAGGAGTATCAGCTGATCTACCCGGTGTACGCCGCCAAGCATGGGGAGCCCTCGCGCTTTGAGACCGCCGATCCGCAGACCCTCTATCGCGCGATGGATCTCGTCAACGAGCCGATGCCGCCGGGAAAGTACTACGTCCAGTATGTGGTCTACGATATGTTCATGCGCCCGATGCCGCTGCAGCGCATTGAAATCAACTGGGACGGCGAAAACGTAACCCTGCCGGAGGACTTTAGCTGGGAGGACGAAGCGGAGCTGAAGATCCCCGACGCGTACTGGCAATAGTTCGGGAGGAATGTTCAAGATGGGTTTTTTGACCGACAAAGAAGTCAACCGGGGCCGACAGCCGGAGATCGACTGCCTCAAGGCCTTCTGCATCGTGCCGATGATTTTGCTGCACGTGTTCGAGGAGTGCGCGGAGGAGTTGGGCCTGGCCTATGATATGCTGCACGTGCTGGAGGTGTTGACCGGCGCCGCGGCCTTTATGATGTGCATGGGCCTGGGCAGCCGGTATTCCCGGAAGCAGACCGTTCAACACTTTGTGGAGCGGGGCGTCGGGCTGTTGACGGTCGGGCAGCTGCTCTACCTGCTGCGCGACGCCATCCCCGACCTGATCGCCTGGTGGGCCACGGGGGAGGAACGGTTCCTGTCCGCGTCGCTGCTGGTGTTCGAGACGGATATACTGACCTTCGCGGGCCTGGCGTTTCTGCTGCTGGCGCTCCTGAAGCGCCTGAAGCTGTCGGACGGGGCGATACTGGGCCTCGGCCTGGGCATGAACGTGGCGGCGCTGCTGCTGTTCCAGGTGTTCCAGACCACCGGTAGCTTCCTGGCGGACCAGGTGCTGGGCCTGTTCGTGGTGACGAAGGCGGAATCGTATTTCCCGCTTTGCTGTTATTTCCTGTTCGTCGCGTTCGGCCACGCGCTGGGCGGCGTCTACCTGCGCATCCGGGACAAGGACGCGCTTGCGAACCGCGTGCTGACGATCGGGGTCCCGGCGGTCGTCGCCTATTACGCGCTGCGGATCGCGGTGCCGTTCCCGCTGTATCCCGAGTTCTTTACCACGCTCCAGTACGTGCTCAAACCGCTGACGGACGCGCTGGCCAACATCGCCGCATCGCTGTGCTTCATGGCGCTGTTTCACAAGCTGCTCGCGCGCGGAAGCGGCGAAGCGCCGGGCTTTGTCAGACACCTGTCCCGCCACATCAACCAGTACTACTGCACGAGCTATGTGCTGGCGACGCCCGTGGGAACGATCCTGATGGCCGCGCGGGGCGAGGGCATGCCGGGCACGGCAATCCCGCTGCTGTACGGCCTGTTCGTGGTGACCGCCTGCTATTTCATCATCGAATGGAACGAAAAGCACCTGCATTTCGGTATCATGAACCTGGAGGGCAAGCGGCGCGTCGCGGTCTATACCGCCGTCTGGCTGGCGCCCGTCGCCGTCTTTGCCTATGCGTATCCACAGGTCCATGAATACGCGACCTTCTGGACCGATTACCTGATGGGATGACCCCGGAGGAAAAGCATCTGAAATGAAAAGCAAACTGCTCAGGAAGCACCTGCTCAGCATCGCGATCTTTGGCTTGGTGTTGATTATCGCGTTCGGCGCGGTCATCAACGAAATGGTCATCGGGATCATGTTCCGGCACTATGAAAACATGGGGCGCGGGGCGGCGCGGTTCATGTCAAATACGATCAACGCGGACAGGATCAGTGCTTATCTTGAAACGAACGAACCGGATCTCTATTACAGCGCGCTCGTGGACATGCTGAGCTTGTTATGCGAGGATTACGACTTTACCTACGCATATGTGGCCGTTCCGGAGGAGGAGGGCCTTCGCTATATCTGTGCTTCTGACACCTCGGCGAGTGATAACCTGGGCAAGCTGGCGGCTTACCTGCCGGGGGAAAGGGAATGGGCGCAGAGGATCATGGCCGGCGATACCGACGCGGGCATGATCCACCTGAAGGACGAGGTCTACGGCGACGTCATCACCGTCGCCGAGCCCATCCTTGACGAAGACGGGAACGCGGCGGCGCTGGTCTACATCGAGTATGCGTACAAGCAGGTCCTCCACAAGATCGGAGTCATCGTCGTCGCCGTGCAGGCGGCGTTCATCGCGATCATGCTCCTGGTGCTGTTTATTTACTCCCGCTACACGCGCAAGCGCCTGATCGAGCCGATCGAGACGCTGAACCGCGAGGCGAACAGCATCCTCGAGCACATGGAGTCGCGGGAGCCCTACATATCGAGCATCCACACCAGCGACGAGATCGAGGCGCTGTCCAAATCGTTTGAGAACATGAGCCGCGACATGATCGACTACATCGACCAGAACGCCCGCATGTCCGCGGACAAGCAGCGGCTGATCACCGAGCTGGACATGGCGGCCTCCATACAGGCCAGCCAGCTGCCCGGCGTGTTCCCGCCGTTGACGGACAGGCGCGAGTTTGACATCTTCGCGTCGATGAAGCCGGCGCGGATGGTCGGCGGCGACTTCTACGATTTCTTCATGGTGGACGACGACCACATCGCGCTGGTGATCGCGGACGTGTCCGACAAGGGCATCCCGGCTTGCCTGTTCATGATGATGGCGAAGGCGCTGCTCAAGATCCAGCTGCAGGCGGGCAAGCGCCCGGCGGAGGCGATGGCGGGCGTGAACGCGCAGTTGATAGAGAACAATGAAAACAGGCAGTTCGTCACGATCTGGGCCGCGGTGCTGGAGCTGTCCACCGGCCGCGGCGTCGAGGCCAACGCGGGCCACGAGCACCCGGCGCTTCGCCGCGCGGGCGGCGGGTACGAGCTGGTGGAATACAGGCATTCGCTGCCGCTGGCGGTGATGCCCAATACGCGGTTCAGGGACTTCGAGTTCAGGCTCTGCCCGGGCGACAGCCTGTTCGTGTACACCGACGGCGTGACCGAGGCTTCCAATGCCGACGGCGAGCTGTTCAGGACGAGCCGCATGCTTGACGCGCTGAACCTCGAACCGGATGCCGCCCCCGAGGCGGTCATCGGGAACGTCCACGACGGGATCGAGGCGTTTGTCGGCGGCGCGGACCAGTTTGACGACATCACCATGCTGTGCCTGCGCTACAACGGGCCACAGAAGCAATAAACGGGAGGTAAGGACCACATATGGGCTACTTTGCGAAGGAAAATGTCAACAAGGGGCGGCAGCCGGAGATCGACTGCCTGAAGGCGTTTTGCATCGTGTGCATGATATTGCTGCACACCTACGAGGACCTGGCGATCCAGCCCGCGGGCCCGCTGTACGCGTTTCTCGACTTCGCCTGCATCTTCCTGGGCGCGGGCGCGTTCATGATCTGCATGGGCATCGGCATGCGCTATTCCCGGAACCAGACCCCGAAGAACTACGCGCTGCGGGGCTTTGAGATCCTCACGGTGGGCCAGCTTCTGAACCTGGCGCGCAACGCGCTGCCGAACCTGATCGCCTGGTGGATCAAGGGCGAGCAGTTCTTCATCGCCAATTCGCTGCTGGTCATCCAGGCGGACATACTCTCCTTCGCGGGCATCGCGTTCATGCTGCTGGCGCTGCTGAAGAAGCTGCGCGTGCCGGACGCGGCGATACTGCTGCTCGGCCTGGCGATGAACCTGATCGGGCTTCCGCTGTACAACGCCATGAAATCCCCGTCCAACTTCCTGCTGAGCCAGCTGTTGGGCTATTTCGTGCTGACCGACGCGGAGTCGTACTTCCCGCTGTGCGCCTACTTCTTCTTCGTGGCCTTCGGCTATTTCATCGGCGGGCTGTATCCCCGGATCGCGGACAAGAAGGGGCTCTCCACGCGGGTGCTGCTCATCGGCCTGCCCGTCTGCGTGGCCTACTACGCGCTGCGCATGAACAGCCTGATTCCCTTTATGCCGACGTTTGGCTCCGACATCGCTTATGTATTGAATCCCGGTCCGGACGCCGTGGCCAGCTGCCTGGCCTCGCTGGTGGCGCTGGCGGCGTTCTACAAGCTGACCGATCTGGCCGGCGGCAAGCTGCCCGGCTTTGTGGCG
>JBGUQG010000251.1:0-6201 GCA_045130815.1 Christensenellales bacterium | reverse complement strand
GAACAGCGACATCCCCTGCGTCACCATCGACCACATGTTCAACAACCGCTCCAGCATCATCTCCGACAACCTGAACGGCATCCGCATGCTGGTGGAGCGGGCCGTGGCCCTGGGCCACCGGCGCATCGCCTACATCCATGGCCAGCGCAATTCCCGGGTCACCGACAGCCGCATCGAAAGCTATCTCGACGCCATGCGCGCCCACGGGCTGGACGTGCCCGAGGGCTATCTGGTGGGCGGCCGCTATGACGACACGGAGAGCATCCGCCCCCGCCTGAGGGCGCTGATGAAGCGGGAGGACTGGCCCACCTGCGTGCTGCTGCCGGACGACGCTTCTTACTTCAGCGCGCTGGACATCCTGCGCGGCATGGACCTGCAGGTGCCCGAGGACATCTCCGTGGCCGGCTATGACGGCGTGCGCTCCGTGCAGGCCGTACACCCCAGGCTGACCACCGTCCGCCAGAACAGCGAAGCCCTGGGCCGCCAGGCCGCCCTGCGCCTGATCGATCACATCGAGCACCCCGCCACCGCCGTCAACGACGTGGTGCTGATCCCCACCGAGCTGATCGAGGGGGAGTCGATGGGGAGGGTGAGGGATTGAAAGTCACACTCAACCGCCGCCCCGCACGCATTGCGCGCGGGGCGCGTAGTATGTTGCGAACCCCCTTGAAAGGAGATTTGCAACATGTCAAACAACAATCGCTGCGGCTGCTCCCGCCGCAATTCCAATAATGCCTATGGCTGCCTGAACAGCGTGGGCGGACGCTATCGCTGGGACAGCTATCCCTACTATCCCGGTCCCTGTCCGGATGCGGAGGGCGTGTACGACTGCGACGATGAGGAGCAGCGCGACTGCTGCGACCGCGAGCGCCGCTGCCGCCGTCGCCGCCGCTGCCGGTTCGGGCTGTTCTCGGCCATGCTGCCCATGGCGGTGGCCGCCAACGGCATCGTGCCCCTTGCCAGCAACAACTGCATTGGCGCGGTCAGCGAATTCCCGGTGAACAGCGGCCTGATCACCGTGGAGGAGCAGGGCACCTACCTGGCCACCTACACGGTGCGCGTGCCCGAGGGCCAGACGGTGGATTCCACCTTTACGCTGAATGTGAACGACGCCTCCCAGTCCTCCGCCGTGGTGGAAGCCGGCGGCCAGGGCCCCATGGGCTTTACCGGCCAGGCCATCTTCGACGTGCGGGACCGCTCCACTGTCACGCTGCGCAGCTCGGATGCCATCAACGTCACCGAGACCGCGGCGCAGCCGCTGGTCACGCTGACGCTGGTGCGGCTGGACTGATCGCCCGTCAATTGACAATTACCGACGATTCTGCTATACTGATTGCGTCATCCCGGCAGGAAAAACCGCCTGAGCACAACCGGGTCGGCGCGACGAGGGAACGGCGGATAGGCCCGCGGGCTTATCCGTCTTTGGCATAGAGATACAGACGGCATGAGAGGGTATGGTCATGGCAAACCGATACAACAGGCCCACGATGTCCCGCGCGCGACAGCGCGCCTATGCGAGAAAGCGGACGATCATCGGCGGCGGCATACTGGCGGCGCTGGTGATCGTCGCGCTGATCGTGCTGATCGTTCCCAAGGGCGGCAGGGACCGCGCCGTGGAAGCGGTGGCGCCCGTCGCCACCGAGGCCCCGGCGGCGGAGCCCGCGGAGCAGACCCCGACCCCGGAACCTACACCCACGCCGGAGCCGACGTCGGAGCCCACCCCTGAGGCCACGCCGGTGTCGGACGAAATGGCGGCCCGCGCCCTGACGCGCCCCACCGCCACGGCGGAGGGCTTCATGCCGGTATTCGCCCAGGCGGAAACCGAAGAGAAGATCTGCGCCATCACCGTGGACGATTGCTTCCAGGCTGAGAACCTGCAGCAGATCGTGGATTGCGCCATCAACGTCGGCGCGAAGCTGACCATCTTTCCCATCGGCAAGAACGCGATCAAGACCCGGCAGGCCGAGATCCTGAAATACGCCTGGGAGAACGGCTTTGAGCTGGAAAACCACACCCTGTCCCACAGCGGCCTGTTCGATGTCAGCAATGAGGAGCTGGCCGAGCAGGTCTATACCCAGCAGATGATCCTCAGCCACATACTGGGCGTGGAGTACCACTGCCACTTCCTGCGGCCCCGCGGCGGCGACGCCCGTCGGTGCCAGCGCATACAGATGTACGCCAAGCAGCTGGGCTACTATGGCATCGCCCATTGGTCCCAGTCCGGCTCGGCCAGCGACAGGGACATCGCCAAGGGCCTGAAGCCCGGCGCGATCTTCCTGTTCCACACCACCAATACCGACCTGGACAAGCTGCTGCGCTTCATTCCCTGGGTGGTGGAGAAGGGCTACAAGCTGGTCACGCTGAACGAGATGTTCGGCTATCCCGAGAACGAGACCAGCCCGCTGACCAAGCCCGCCGAGGAATATGAGATCCCCCCGCTGGAGCCCTATGAGATGGTCTACGTGCCCCTGAAGAAGACGAGCTTCTGCTGGGAGGCGTATCTGGTGCAGCAGGCGCTTCTGAACCAGGGCTATAGCCTGGGCGAGGATATCACCGCCCCCACCGGCATGTACGGCCCCGACACGGCCAAGGCCGTGGAGGCCTATCAGAAGGACCATGGCATGGAGGTCAACGGCGTGGCGGACGTGGATCTTGTGAAGACGCTGATCGAGGGGCTGGAGCTGTGACGGGCGTGGCCAGGTTCCTGCCCGTGAGCGAGGAACAGCTTCGCGTCGACTGGGCGGACGCCTTTCCCGGCGAAGCGCTTCCCGAGCGCCCCAGGCCGCCCCGGCGCGCCACCGCGGGCTCGGCGGGCTACGATTTCTACTCCCCGCTGGATTTCAGGCTGGAGCCGGGCCAGGGCATACGCATTCCCACCGGCTACCGGGCGCGCATCGCCCCCGGCTGGGTGCTGATGCTGTTTCCCCGCAGCGGGCTGGGCTTCAAGTATCGCCTGCAGCTGAACAACACCGTGGGCATCGTGGACGCCGATTACTTCGGCGCGCGCAACGAGGGCCACATCTTCATCAAGCTGACCAACGCGGGCGACAGGCCCCTGTCGGTAAGGCGCGGCGATGCCTTCGCCCAGGGCGTGTTCGTGCCCTTTGGCCTCACCGAGGATGACGACGCCGCGGGCGAGCGCCTGGGCGGCTTCGGAAGCACCGATACATCATCATTATAAGAAGAGGAAGGAATGGTTATCATGAACACGACACTGGTTGTAATGGCGGCGGGCATGGCCTCCCGCTACGGCGGCAACAAGCAGATCACCGGCATGGGTCCCAACAACGAAATCCTGCTGGAGTATTCCGTGTGCGACGCAATCCGCGCGGGCTTCAACAAGGTGGTGTTCATCATCCGGCCCGAGATGCTGGCGGACATGAAGCGCATCTGCGGCGACAAGCTGTCCAGGAAGATCGCGGTGGAATACGCCTTCCAGGACTACAGTTCGCTGCCCGGGTGGTACAAGGTGCCCGAGGGCCGCAGCAAGCCCTTCGGCACGGTGCACGCGGTGCTGTGCGCCCGCGCCTGTGTGAACGAGCCCTTCGCCGTGATCAACGCCGACGACTACTACGGCGTGGATTCCTTCCAGAAGATGCACGACTACCTGGTGGCCTCCGCCGATCCCGCCCGGGCGGCGATGGTGGGCTACCGGCTGAAGAACACCGTCAGCATCCACGGCGCGGTGACCCGCGGCGTGTGCAAGGTGAAGGACGGCCGCATGGTGGACGTGGACGAGGTGGCCAAGATCCGCCTGTACGAGGACGGCCGTATCGCCGACACCTCCGGCGGCGAGCCCGGCGTCACCCTGGACCCGAACGCGCTGGTGTCCATGAACTTCTGGGGCTTCCGGCCCGAGCTGTTCGACGCCATGCAGCGCTACTTCGAGGATTTCCTGAAAAAGGCCGATCCCGCGGACATCAAGTGCGAATGCCTGCTGCCCGTGATGGTGGACGCCCTGCTGAAGGACGGCGCGCTGACCGTGGACATGCTGGAGACCGAGGCCGTTTGGTTCGGCGTCACCTACCAGGAGGACCGCCCGCTGGTCCAGCAGGCGCTTCGCGAGCTGCATGCCAAGGGCGTCTATCCTGAAAAGCTGTAATTACGGGGGTAAGATGGGATGAACGAGGAACAGACCGGAAAGAAGCGCTTCTCCTTTGGCATGGTGGACAAGGTGATGCTGGGCATCACCGCGCTGCTGGCCGTGGCCATCATCGTGCTGGGCATCCTCCAGCGCGTGGGGCTCTCGCTGGTCAACGGTTCGCTGATGCTGCAGCTGCCCGTGATGGCCGTGATCGTGCTGCTCAGCTGGGGCGGCTACGCGCTGGTGCGGCGAATGAAAAACCGCACCGCCAAGATCGTGGTGGGCAGCGTGCTGGTGCTGTTGCTCGTGGTGGCGATAGCCATGGTGTCCTCCTACGTCAGCTTTATGTCCGCCATCACCGTGCCCCAGCGCTACGCCACGCTGCAATCGCCCTCCGGGGCAAGGCGCGTGGTGGTGCTGCGCACCATCGACAGCGACGAGGCGCGCCTCGAGGAACGCAGGGCGGCCCGACTGGCCGACGACCCGGACGGCGATCCGGAGTTCACCCTTCAGGATTGGGGCTATGTGTACAAGGCCTTCCCCAAGGCCTGGGGCCCGTTCTACCGCTCCAACGCCAATGTCGAGGGCGAGGTCTTCCTGGCCTACGAGGCGCCCGGCGCGCCTGCCGCCGAGGAGGGCGCGGAGGAGAAGCCTCAGCCCGCACGCGGCACGCTGATGGTGGAATGGCTGAACGACGAGGCCGCCGCCCACTTCTATGTGAAGGACCCCGGCGTGGCCGAGGGCGGCGAGTGTACCCTGACCTTCTGACGACCAATGCATCCGGTCCCCCCTGTCCGCATAGCTTCGGACAGGGGGGATTGCTGTGCGAAGGGGAAGATGGCTGGGCGGCCTGGCGCTGATGGCGCTGCTGTTGGCCCGGCCCGGGGCGGCGATGGCCGGGGCGGCGCGGGCGATGGCGCAGTGGGCCGGGTCCGTGGCTCCGGCGCTGTTTCCGTTTCTGGCGTTGATGCCGCTGCTGACCAGTGACGAGGCCGTCCGGGCTTATGAGCGCCTTCTGGGCAGGCCGCTGCGGGCGCTGCTGAACCTGCCGGGAGCCGCGGCGTCCGCGATGGTGGTGGGCGTGGTGGCCGGCGCGCCGGCGGGGGCGATGGCTGCCCGTGGCGTGGCCGCCCGCGGGGACATGGACCGGGGCCGGCTGAAGCGGCTGGCGCTGTCCGTCACCGGCTTCAGCCCCGCCTTTCTGATCGGCGGGGTCGGCGAAGGGCTGATGAGCGACGCGGCGCTGGGCCGACGTCTGTTCCTTGCGCAGCTGATCACCCAGCTGACCCTGGCGCTCTTGCTGCGCCGCGCCTTCCGAAGGGACACCGGGCCGGTGGTCGCGCTGCCCGGCGTCGGCGAGGCCCAGCCGGTGCGCGCCGCGGTGCTGGCGGTGCTGGGGGTGTGCGGCTATATGGCGCTGTTCCAGTCGGCGGCGGGGGCGCTCTGCGAATTCACGGGCCCGGGCTCCGCCGGAATACTGCTGTGCCTGATGGACGCGCCCTCCGGAGCGCGGGTGATCGCCGGGCTGCCCCCGATCTGCAACCCGTTGAAGCCGCTGCTGCTGGCCGCGGTGTGCTGCTTTGGCGGCGGGTGCGTGGCGCTTCAAAACCTGGCGGCGCTGAAGGGCTGCGGCATCGGCGCGCCCCTGTACTTTGCCGTGCGGGTCCTGGCCGCCGGGATAGGCGTCGGATGGATGGCGCTGCTCTCTCGGCTGGACATGGGCGGTGGCGCGATGCTGCTTTCGCGGCTCGGCGCGCGGCCCCTGGAGGCGGCGGCCCTGGCGGCATCGCTGACGGCGATCCCGGTGCTGCTCAGGCTGCGCAAATCCATTTCTTAACAGAGGCCATTTTGGTTACGTTTCGGCGAATTACCTTGATTTAATGGATAAATACCACATATTGTGGTCCAAAACCCCTGTTTCCACAAGCCTGGCGGCGATTTTCCATGAAAAAAATGCTTGACAAGGGGGCGGGGATTTGGTATAATAACACTTGCGTTGAACGAGGGAACACCCCTGAGATCATCGCTTCCGAACCTTGAAAACGATACAGACAAAGACGAGAGAGAAGTCAGAATTCTAAGAGTTAAACGCTTGGACGAAGCGAGAATCCGGAGGC
>JBGUQG010000250.1:0-3818 GCA_045130815.1 Christensenellales bacterium | reverse complement strand
AGGCCTCCATCGCGCTGGGCGAGGACAAGGGCGAGGCGGGCGAACAGCCCGTGCGCCCCAGCCCCGCCTCCCGCTATGAGGAGGAGGAGGTCTCCCCGATCTTCGAGCGCCGCACCCGCGCCGAGCGTCCCCCGCGCGAGGGCTCTGACACCGGCTACGAGCAGCGCGAGCAGCGCCGCGCCGAGCGCCAACAGACCCGCCGCCCCCGCGTGTACCAGGAGGACGGCCAGGAGCCCCGCCCCCAGAGCCGCCGCGGCTTCGCGCCCGACGTGCCCAGCTTCATGAAGAAGAAGTAAGGCGGGTTCGCCAGACCCAGGCAATAGGCAATAGGAGAAGCGCAATAGCTCCTATTGCCTTTTCTATGGCGCGGTATCGGGGTTTATAAAAAGATTGTGTCAAAATTTGCGTCGAATATTGACAATTTGTAGCTGCGTGTGTTATCATATGATTAAACCGATGTCGATTTCGAGGAGGCTTTTCTGCATGAAAATCACCAAAGCGATCCGGCGGCTGGCGTGCCTGGCGATGGTTGCCGCGCTGCTCGCGCTTGCGGCCGCGCCCGCGATGGCAGCCAGCGCCAAGAATCCCCACGGCTCCTATGTGGTGGCCACCAGCGGCAAGTACGAACGGCTGCGCGTGCGCAGCACTCCCGGCGGTGCGGTCGAGGACTATCTGACCCGCGGCTCGATCGTCTCCTATCGCTCCAGCAAGAACGGCTGGTGGTATGTGCGGTATCGCGGCGGCTCCGGCTATGTGGACCGGCGCTATCTGTGGTCGGTGGAAAATTCTACCGGCAAGGCCAAGTATACCTCGGTGGACAACCTTCGGGTGTACTCCAAGGCCAGCACCAGCGGCATCTACTACGGCAAGCTGAAGCCCGGCAGGCAGGTGACCATCGTCGGCCAGAGCGGCAACTGGGTGAAGATCAATTTCAAGGGCCACACCGGCTGGACCTACGCGATCTACCTGCGCCGCGTGAAATAGGATACAACGCAAAACGCCCCCGCGCCACTGGACAAGCGCGGGGGTTTTGCGCTATAATAGCACTGTCATTCTGAACCGAATAAAGGGGTGTTTGATATGATTTCCTGGAAGAACCTGGATACGCTGAAGGCGTATGAAAAGCTTGGCGCGCTGAAGGACCGGGTGAACCTGCCGGAGGCGATGGCGGGCGAGGGCGGCGCGGCGCGCGTTGCGAAGTACAGCGTGCCCATGGCCGCGGGCCTTTGCTACAACTACGCCGCCAAGGCCGTGGACGACGAGGTGCTTTCCGCGCTTTGCGAGCTGGCGAAGGAAGCCCAGCTGACGGAGAAGTACGAGGCGCTGCTGGGCGGCGAGGTCATCAACACCGGCGAAAAGCGCCGGGTGCTGCACCAGCTGACCCGCGGCCAGCAGGCCGGCAGCGTGGTGGTGGACGGCGTGGACAAGCGGGAATTCTACGTCGAACAGCAGCGCAAGGCCGCCGCGTTCGCCCAAAAGGTGCACGCCGGCGAGATCACCAACGCCGCGGGCGAGAAGTTCACCACCGTGGTGCAGATCGGCATCGGCGGCAGCGACCTGGGCCCCCGGGCCATGTACCTGGCGCTGGAGCAGTGGGCCAGGCAGAACGGCTGCTTTAAGATGGAGGCCCGCTTCATCAGCAACGTGGACCCGGACGACGCAGCCAGCGTGCTGAAGGGCATCGACGTGGCGCACTCGCTGTTCGTGCTGGTGTCCAAGTCCGGCACCACGCTGGAGACCCTGACCAACGAGGCCTTTGTGAAGAATGCGCTGAAGGAAGCGGGGCTGGACGCCTCCAAGCACATGGTGGCCGTCACCAGCGAGACCTCGCCCCTGGCCAGCAGCAGCGACTATCTGGCCGCCTTCTTCATGGATGATTTCATCGGCGGGCGATATTCCTCCACCTCCTGCGTGGGCGGCGCGGTACTGTCCCTGGCCTTCGGGCCCGAGGTGTTCGAGCGCTTCCTGAATGGCGCGGCCCTGGAGGACGCGCTGTCCAGGAATCCCGACCCGCTTCAGAACCCGGCGCTGCTGGACGCGCTGATCGGCGTTTACGAGCGCAACGTGCAGTGCTGGCCCGCCACGGCGGTGCTGCCGTATTCCCAGGCGCTCAGCCGCTTCCCGGCCCACCTGCAGCAGCTGGACATGGAGTCCAACGGCAAGTCCGTGAACCGCTTTGGCGAGCCCGTGGGCTACGTCACCGGCCCGGTCATCTTCGGCGAGCCCGGCACCAACGGCCAGCACAGCTTCTATCAGCTGTTGCACCAGGGCACCGACATCGTGCCGCTGCAGTTCGTGGGCTTCCGCCGCAACCAGGCGGGCATGGACGTGGACATCCAGGGCAGCACCAGCCAGCAGAAGCTGTGCGCCAACGTGGCCGCCCAGATCATGGCCTTCGCCTGCGGCAAGGCGGACGAAAACCCCAACAAGGCCTTCGCCGGCGGCAGGCCCTCCAGCATCATCATCGGCGAGCAGCTGACCCCCGAGGCCCTCGGCGCGCTGCTGAGCCACTTCGAGAACAAGGTGATGTTCCAGGGCTTCTGCTGGAACGTGAACAGCTTTGACCAGGAGGGCGTGCAGCTGGGCAAAGTGCTGGCCAAGCGCGTGCTGGCCCACGACACCGACGGCGCGCTGAAGGCCTACAGCGACCTGCTGGATATCTGAGATTAGGCATAGGACAGTAGGGGAACGGGGCCGCGGAAGCGGCCCTGTTCTTCTGTATCCATCTACTGCGCCCACCGCACATGGCTGCCCGCCGCGTCCTTGGTGACGATCAGCTGGTCGTCGATCTCCTGCTTCAGCTCGGTCACGTGGCTGATGATGCCGATCAGGCGGGAGCCGCCGGCCATGCGCTTCAATACCCGGATGGCCTGGCCGCGGGCGTGGTCGTCCAGCGAACCGAAGCCCTCGTCGATGAACATGATGTCCAGGTGGATGGATGCCGCGCTCTCGTGGATCCGGTCCGCCATGCCCAGCGCCAGCGACAGCGCCGCCATGAAGGATTCGCCGCCGGACAGCGTGCGGATCTCTCGCTCGGCGCCGGTGACGGCGGAGTAGACCATCAGGTCCAGCCCGTGGTTGCCGCCCACGCCGGCCCTCTCGTCGGACACCATGCGCAGCTCGAACTGCCCGGCGGACATCTCCCGGAAGCGGGCGTTTGCCGCCAGCAGCACCTGGCGCAGGTGATAGCGCTGCACATAGGTTTCGATGTCCATGCGCGCGCCGCTCTGGTTGCCGGACAGACGCCGGTACATGTCGTCGATCCGGGCGAAGTCCGCCACCGCGCGGCTGCGCCTTTCCAGCATCGGCGCAAGGGCGTTCAGCGCGACGTCGTCGGCCTGGGCCGCGGCCCGCAGCCGCTCAGCATCGTCCCTGGCCGCGCGCAGTGCCTCGTCTGTCCTCTGGCATTCGGCCTCCAGCGCGGAAGCGTCCGGCCGGGGCCGGCCGTTGATGGCCTCCAGCGCGGCCTTGCGCGTGGCCCCGGCCTGGGCCCGCTTCAGCCGGTGGGCCTCCAGCCGGGCGCGCAGCGCCGCCAGATCGTCCCGGGTATACGCCTGGGCCAGCGCCGTCCATTCCGATTCGTCCAGGTCCTGCCGGGTCATGGCCTCACGGTACTCCTTGAGACACTGGGAGAGGGCCTCGTTCAGCTGGGGCAGCGTGCGCTCGTAGTGGCCGATGCGCGCCAGCGCGCCCTCCACCGCCGCCCGGTCGGCCTGCAGCGCCTTTGCCGCGGCCTGTCGGTCGGCCTGGGCCTTCGCCCTGCGGGCCGCGGCCGCCTTCAGCGCAGCGTCGCCGTCGCGCCGCAACGCCTCGGCGCG
>JBGUQG010000249.1:0-6679 GCA_045130815.1 Christensenellales bacterium | reverse complement strand
CCACATCTGCGCCGGGCGCACCCATATCCCCCGCTCGCCGTACAGGGCGCGGTAGACGACCAGCGGGCTGCCGTCCTCGCTGTGCCGGGCGATATACAGCACCTCGTAATCCCTTCCCTTGAAGTGCCGGTACCGCCCCGGGGGGATGGCCCGCACTGCCTGCTCATAGGTCATTTTCTCATCCTCATTGCCCGGGGCCGGTCTGGTGCCCGGGCCGTCAGGGTCTACTGGACGGCCTCGTCCTCCACGCTGAGGGGGCGGTCGCGGCTGCCCAGCACGTCGTAGCTCGCCAGGAACTCATCGTAGATCTGCTGGTATTCCCGCTCGCTGAGCTCCCGGGCCTTGGTGGAATGGACGTGGACATCCGGGCTGTTCTGCTGCTCCCGGCGCACCACGCCGCAGACGGCCACGCAGTGGGCGCCGATCCTTTCAAAGCAGTTCAGCAGCTCGGTGTACAGCGTGCCCTGGGTCAGGTTGCACTCCCCCCGGGAGAGCCTGCCAATGTGGCGGGCCTTCAGGATCTCGCACAGGTAGGACAGCGCGGCGGCCCGCGGCTTGATCTGCATGGCGGTCCGCAGGTCCTGCTGCTGGTAGGCGGCCACGGTGCTGTTGACCAGGTCGCGCTCGGCCTCGATCACCACGTTCAAGTCCTTCCTGGCGTCGTCCGAGAAGGTGATGTTGCCTTCGTGGATCTCGTTGGTCAGGCGGGCGATGTTGGAGGCGTAGTCGCCGATGCGCTCCAGGTCGCCCACGGCCCGCAGCAGCATGGTCGCCCGGCGGGTCTGCCGGGAATCCATCTGCTGCTTGGTCAGCTGGATCAGGTATTCCCCGGTCTTGGATTCGTACTTGTCGATCAGGTCCTCCTTGCGCTGGACCTTGTCGAACCTCTGCTGGGAGAATTCCTGGATCAGGTTCAGGGACCGGCCCACGTTCTTGCGGACCTTCCTGGACATGCCGTCCACCACCCGCTCCGCCTGGCCGAGGGCCACGGCCGGCAGGTTCAGAAGGCGCTGCTCCAGCAGGTCGAAGTCCGCGCTGTCGGCGATGTCCTCCAGGTCCTCCGCGGAATCCTTGACCAGCAGCATAAGCAGCTTTTCCATCGCCTTGATGAAGGGGAACAGCAGCACGGCGTTCACCACGCGCACGACGGAATTGATCAGCGCGATTTGCACCGGGTTGACCTGCGCCTGCATGAACGAAAAGGACAGCGCCGCGTTCAGCGCGTAGAAGCCCACCGTCCACAGCACCATGCCCAGCACATTTTCCAGCAGGTAGGCCAGCGCCGTGCGCTTGCCGTTCTTGTTGGCCCCGATGGCCGACAGCATCACCGGGCAGGCCGCGCCCACGCCGATGCCCAGGATCACCGGAAAGGCGGTGGCAAAGGTCAGCGCCCCGGTGACGGACAGCGCCTGCACGATACCGATGGAGGCCGACGCGCTCTGCAGGATCGCGGTCATCACCACGCCCAGCAGTATGCCCAGCAGCGGGTTGGAGAACATGGTCACGGCGCGGGTGAAGGCGCTGCTGTCCTTCAGCGGCGAGACCGCCGCGCTCATCGTCTGCATGCCCACCATCAATACGGCAAAGCCCATCAGTATGTTGCCCAGGTTCCTGTACGCGCTGCGCTTGGAGAGCATGCGGCACAGTATGCCCGCGATCGCGGCCACGGCGCTGATGGTCGAGGAGGACAGCAGGCTGGCGATGCCGGCGGAGCCTTCGATGTAGGAAAGGCACAGCACCCAGCCGGTGATGCTGGTGCCGATGTTGGCGCCAAGGGTGATGGCGATGGCCTGGGCCAGCTTCATCATGCCGGAGTTGACGAAGCCGATGACCATGACCGTGGTGGCGGAGGAGGACTGGATCACCGAGGTGACCCCCGTGCCCAACAGGATGCCCTTCAGGGGCGTGTTGGTCATCCGGTACAGGAACACCTCCAGCTTGTTGCCGGCGACGCTCTTCAGCCCGTCCCCCATCAGCGACATGCCGAACAGGAACAGCGCCACGCCGCACAGCAGGGACAGGATCATGCTGAATATCTGCATATGGCTTCTCCTTCGTCAACAAATACACAGTATCCTGTTGAATTCTATCATACACTGTGAAAAAAAGCAATTCCCAACCGCGCGAAAGGGACGCCGGGAGCGGACGCACAAGCGTCCTCCCCGGCGTCCCCGCGACGCTGTGCCATCGGGCCCGTCCGGCCGAAGCCGGTTCGCCTCCGGCGTCACTTGACATCCCTCCGGTCGAATATCCGTATCGCCAGCAGCAGGAAGACGCCGCCCGTCACCACCGAGACCAGTATGGCCTTCACCGTGTCCAGGGGGTCTTCGCCCATCACGGCGTCGGGCATGTACCTGCTGATGTCCGTTTCCGGGCCGAAGATCTGGCTCAGGCCCTGGTTGATGCCCAGGTAGATCAGCGTGGTCAGCCCCAGGCCGAACAGCACCGCCAGGATCATCCCCAGCGACTTGCTGCGGAGGGTGGCAACCACCAGCAGCAGTATGGCGCTCAGGCTCTGGAACAGCATAAGCTTCAGCACCAGCACCCGGAGGCCGTCCAGCACGGCGCCGTCCGCGACGACCCGCCGGACGAGCATCGCGCCGACCAGGTTGCCGACGATGCCCGCCGCGGCGAAGATCAGGTTGTGCACGATCGCCGCCATGAACTTGGAGAGGATCGTGAAGCCCTTCATCGGCATCTGTCCCGCGATGTTCTTGATGTAGCCGTTCTCCACGTCCGCGTAGAAGAAGAAGCACAGCGACAGCAGCGTCAGCATGGCGTTCAGCAGCTGGAACGGATTGCGGAGGATGTCGGAAAGGTTCGCTTCGGCGGCAAACGTTTCGTTGATCTCGCCGGACAGCGAGCTGGCCAGCGTGAACATCAGCTTTTCAAAGGGCGCGCCGCCCAGCGCCAGCGCAAAGGCCAGGGCCAGGCAGATGACGGACGCCCTGGTCTTGAACATCCGGTACAGGTCCATCCGGATCAGCTTACCCATTGTGCTCGCCTCCCGTCATGCCCAGGTAGTACTCCTCCAGCGTCATCGCCTTCAGGTAGATCTCCTCCAGGCCGATGCCCGCGTTCACGATGGCCCTGGCGATGTCCTTCGCGCGGTCCATGCCCTGGGTCAGCTTCAGGCTGCCGTCCGGCCCGTGGGTCGCGCCGCGAAGGTTCATCGCCTCCAGCACCCGCAGCGTCGCGGGCACGTCGTCCGTGCGCAGGATCAGGCTGCTGCCGCTGCGCTCGTGCAGCTGCCCGGCGCTGAATTCATCCAGCAGCCTTCCCTCGTGGATCACGCCGTAGGCGTCCGCGATCTTTCCCAGCTCGTCCAGGATGTGGCTGGAGATCATGATGGTGATGCCCCGCTCGTCCCGCAGCCGGGCCAGCGTCCCGCGCACCTCCACGATGCCCTGGGGGTCCAGGCCGTTGATGGGCTCGTCCAGTATGATCAGCTTGGGATCGCCCACCAGCGCCAGCGCGATGCCCAGGCGCTGCCGCATGCCCAGGGAATAGGAGCCCGCGCCCTTCCTGGCGTCGGTATTCTCAAGGCCCACGGTCTTGAGAAGCCGCTCCACGTAGCCCTTCGGCTTGATGCCCATGGCGATGCACTTGATCTTCAGATTCTCATAGGCCGAGAGCTTCGGATACAGGCCGGGGTGCTCGATCAGCACGCCCACGTCCTTGAGCAGCAGCTGCATCTGCAGCCCCGTCTTGCCGAACAGGGAATAGCCGCCCCGCGTGGGCCGGGACAGGCCGCTGATCATGCGCATGATCGTGGTCTTGCCCGCGCCGTTTCGGCCGATCAGGCCGTAGATCTCGCCCTGGCGGATGTGCAGGTTCACATCCTTGCAGGCCTCCTTCTGGCCGTAGACCTTGGTCAGGTTGTTGGTTTCCAGGATGTATTCCATCGACTGCCCGCATCTCCTCTCTTTTGTTGGTTCATTCCGCAAAGCTGCGGGATCGACGAAGCAAGATCGGCAAAGGGAATTGTTGATTGCGGCCGCGAAGCGCACGGCAGGGAAGCCGGGCCGCGCTTCGAAAAGAGGATATCGCAGTTTATATCAAAAGTCAAGGCTTTGAGCGCTAAACCTGCGCGCCGTTCGCAGGCGCCCCGAAGCATCGGGGGCAGGCACTCTGTGTCCAAGGATCAGGTTAACGCTTCAACGGCCATCGATCCGGCTGGTAGAGGTAGGATATCATATCATAGTCCCGATCCCCCCACCGGTGCGTGCCGGTTTTATGCGCTTCCCCGCCCATCTTCTCATAGAATTTCCTCGCCTCAAGATTCTGTTTGAGGCACCAGACGATCATTTTCTTCCTGCCCGACGCCCGGAAGGCAGCCACCGCATCCTGAAACAGGGCCCGGCCGATACCGCTGTTTCGCCTTGCGTACCTGACGTACAGGGCGACGATCTCACAGTCCGCATCCCCGTCCCCGTCCGCCCGGTTCCACGCGAAGCCCAGTATTTCCCTTCCCACCGCGGCCACCCTGTAGACCCGGTATCTCTGCAATTCCCTCCGATATCGCTCCTCCACGCTCATGGAATCGAGAAACGCGCCGTCGATGATGCCCCGGTACGCGGTCTTCCAGTCCTCCACAAGGATCTCCGCGATTTGCCGGACATCCTCGCGCTTTGCTTCCCTGATGACCATTTGTCCCTGATCGCTGCTCATGGAATCCCTCCTCGGATGGGCGCGCGTTCTGTCACCGGTTCTCCCAGTCCAGGTAGGCGCCCCGCATCGGCGAGGCCGCCAGCTCGGCAAACAGCCTCAGCACGCCGCCGGTATACCTGGGCGGCCTGGGCTTCCAGCGCGCCCTGCGCGCCCTCAGCGCCGCCTCGATTTCCTCCGGCGGAAGGCGCTTTCCGGCGATGCCCACGATCTCCAGTCTGCGCTCCGGGATGCTCAGGCGGATCAGGTCCCCCTCCTCGACCAGCGCGATGGGTCCGCCCGCCTGCGCCTCCGGGCTGCAATGGCCGATCACCGGCCCGGTGGAAGCGCCGGAGAACCTGCCGTCGGTGATCAGCGCGATGGATTTCGCCAGCGCGGGGTCCGACGAGATCGCCTCCGTGGTGTAGAACATCTCCGGCATGCCGCTGCCCTTGGGGCCCTCATAGCGGATGAACACGGCGTCCCCGGGCCGCACCCTGTGGCACAGCACGGCGTCGATGCATTCCTCCTCGCTGTCAAAGGGGCGGGCGGTCAGCACCGCCTCGAACATCTCCGCAGGACAGGCGGTGTGCTTGATCACCGCGCCCTCCGGGGCCAGGTTGCCCTTCAGCACCGCCACGGAGCCGTCGGTGCCGAGGGGCGAGGCATAGGCCCGGATGACGTCGCGCTTTTGCACGTTCAGCCCGCGCCGGGCGTTGGAGGCGTCCAGGCGGCGCTGGCAGCGCTCATAGTAGCCCTCCGCCCTCAAAGCGTCCAGGTTCTCCCCCAGCGTTTTGCCCGTCACGGTCATAGCGTCCAGGCGCAGGCAGTGCCTGATCTCCTCCATGATCGCGGGGACGCCCCCGGCATAGTAAAAGAACTCCGCGGGCCAGCGCCCGGCGGGCCGGATGTCCAGCAGGTAGTGCGCCCCGCGGTGCAGCCGGTCAAAGGTCTCCCCGGTGATCTCGATGCCGAATTCGTGGGCGATGGCGGGGATGTGCAGCAGCGCGTTGGTGGAGCCGGAGATCGCCGCGTGCACCAGGATCGCGTTTTCAAAGCTCTCCGCCGTCACGATGTCCCGGGGCGTCATGTGCCCCGACTGCGCCAGGCGCACCGCCTGCGCCCCCGCCCGCCGGGCGCATTCCAGCAGGTCGTCGCTGTCCGCGGGCAGCAGCGCGCTGCCCGGCAGCGCCAGACCCAGCGCCTCCGCCATGATCTGCATGGTGGAGGCCGTGCCGATGAAGCTGCACGCGCCGCAGCCGGGGCAGGCGTTCTGCTTGGCCCAGTCCAGCGCGTCCGCGGTGATCTCCCCCCGCTCGTACCGGGCGCTGTACGCGCCCAGCTGTTCGAGGGTCAAAAGCTCCGGCCCGGCGGCCATCGTGCCGCCGGGGACCACCACCGAGGGAATGTTCAGCCGGGCAAGCCCCATCAGGTTGCCGGGAAGCCCCTTGTCGCAGCTGGCGATGAAGACCCCGGCGTCAAAGGGCGTGGCCCTGCCCTGGATCTCGATCATGTTGGCGATCATCTCCCGGCTGGCCAGGGAATAGTTGATGCCGTCGTGCCCCTGGCTCTCGCCGTCGCACATGTCGGTACAGAAGTACCGCGCGCCAAAGCCGCCCGCTTCACGCACGCCCCGCCGCGCCTGTTCCACCAGGCGGTCCAGGTGGCACGAGCCGGGATGGCTGTCGCCGTAGGTGCTCTCGATGAAGACCTGTACCTTCCCCAGGTCCTCCCTGTTCCAGCCGGTGCCGATCCGCAGGGGATCCAGCTCCGGCGCGATCTGCCGCGTCCGCTGGCTGGGCAGCATCGCGATCACTTCCTTTCGATCATTCGGCCTCCGCGCCCCTGACCGGCGCGACGTACGGCGACATTATAGCATCGCGGCGCGGTCCGATGCAACAGGGAATCGGACCCGCGTCAATTCATTCTTTCCCGTTCGCGCGGTTTGTGCTATAATGGCCCGAGAGCACGCACAGCAAACGGCGCGGGCGGCATCCGGGACGCATACAGCGCCCGCCCGCGGCTGCCGAGC
>JBGUQG010000248.1:0-10110 GCA_045130815.1 Christensenellales bacterium | reverse complement strand
AATACACGATCACCTTGGTGTTCGCCGGGCAGTGGTTGTAGATCCACTTGGCGTCCTCCACGCTCAGGCGGACGCAGCCGTGGGAGGCCCTGCTGCCCAGGTGATTCACGGAGCTCTGGGTCACCGGCCCGTCCTTTTTGTTGTACAGCACCGAGTGGAACATGATGTCCCCCTCGATATAGAAGGCGTACTGGGCCCAGCAGTTGAACTTCTTGAAGTAGTGCCAGCGTGCGCCGGGGGCGGTGTCGGTGAAGGTGCCGGTGGGCGTGGGCGAAGACTTGCGGCCCGTGGAGCACTTCATCGTGCGCACCAGGTCGGTGTATTCGTCGTTCGCGTCCGGGGCGTAGGCGTACACCCGCTGGTCGGACACGCTGACCTTCAGCACATAGGGCTTCAGGGCCTTCTTGGCGCTCTCGTCGAACAGCGCGACCAGGGTCGCGCGATCGGCGACGCCGGTGACGGCGAGGCCGTGGCGCTTCTGAAACGCCTCCACCGCGCCCTTCGTGCCGGAGCCGTACTGGCCGTCCGGGGTGCCGCCGTAGTATTCCAGGCAGCGCAGGCGGCGCTGCAGGCGGAGCACGTCGCGCCCCTCGGCCCCCGACTGCATGTCGGCGGGGATCGCCGGGAAATCCGCGGCGTAAAAGCTGTCCAGCAGCAGCGGGTCCGCCACGCCGTTGACCACCACGGTCAGCGCGGCCTCCCCCGCCTCGCCCGCCGCGGCGGTGGCGGCGAAAGCGTCGCTCTCCATCCCCCGCAGGTAGGTTTGCAGGTTCTCCACGCCCGCCTTGGTGGATTCGCCGTAGCCGCCGTCCACGGCGATGGAGCCGAAGCCCAGCACCCGCAGGCGCTTTTGCAGCTTCGATACCGCGTCGCCGGAGGAGCCCACGCTCAGCATGGCGTTGTCCGGCACCGCGGCGGCGTTTGAGAAGAGCCTCTCCTGGGTCTTCTCGTCGGCGATGCCGGTCTGGTCCAGGCCGTTGTAATACTGGAACACCCGCACCGCGCGGGAGGTGCCGCCGCCGTAGATGCCGTCCGCGGCGTCGGTGGTGTAGCCCAGGCGGTTCAGCCGGGTCTGAAGCCGGGTGACGGCGCTGCCCTCGTCGCCGATGCGCAGCATACCCCGGGTCACCGGGAAGTCTTCGCTGTACAGGTAGGCCTGCAGCAGGCCGTCCGCCACGCCGTCCACCGGGGTGATGGGCGTTGGCGCGGGAGCCTCAACAGGCTCCGCCGTCGTCAGTGGCTGGTCGATCACCAGCGGGATCGAGTTCGGCGCGGGGGTGGGCGTGGGCACGGGGGTCGGCGTGGGCGTCGGGTCCGGCAGGGCGTCGATCACGTCCTGCTCCAGCTCGCGCACGTAGTCCTCCAGCGCCCTGACGGCAGCCTCGGTGTTCGCGCCGTAGTAGCCGTCGGCCTTGTCGTTCAGGTAGCCCAGCTCGATCAGCCGCTGCTGCAGGCGCAGCGTCGCATCGCCGTTCACATCCACGGACAGATCCGGATAGTAGGGCACGGTGGTGGCGATCTCCTCCAGCTGCAGGCCCTCGCCGGCCCAGGCGGGCAGGCCCGTCTCCCCCGGCTGGGCGGAGACGCGGCGGGCGCGGTAGCCCTCGAAGATCACGTTGGCCAGCGATTCGGAGTCGGCCTGCACGTTCTGCACCGCGGAGAGCACCAGCTCCTTCAGCCAGTCGGTGACGGTGGTCCACTGGCCATCGCCCATATCGCCCTCCGTCAGCGCGAAGGAAAAGCGCACGTTCATCACGTCGCCCTTGCTGCTGACCAGGTCCTGGGAGAAGCTGCGGCGCGTGATCTCGACCCCCTCCGGCAGCGCCGGGTTGCAGCGCAGCGCGGTGGTCCTGGGCGCGTGGGAGGGGTCCATCAGCTTCAGTATATCCGCCTGCCAATCGGCGTCCGCCGCGTCCTCGGCCAGCGTAAAGCCCGCCAGCGAGGCCGCCAGCGCCGCGATCAGCAGCATCGACAGTATCCACTTCAATTGCTTCATACGCATACCTCCATCGCGATGTCGCATAACATAGACGGGTACAAACCCCCGTTTGTTGCATCACCGCGAGACGGGAATCCCTGGATGGGGTGACACATATTGCATCATATCCAAGTCATTATATCCCATCGGATACGCGCCATCAATGCCCAAGGTTTGAAATAACCGGCACAGTTTTGTGGCATAACGGGAGGGAATTGGGAATCAATGTTGTTTTGGGAATGAAAAAGATCCTTCGCCGCACCCGGGATGACAACAAACCGAAACCGTGTCATCCTGAGCATAGCGAAGGATCTTCTTTTTCGTGGGAGGGGATGAGGCGTCGACCTCATCCGTCAGCCCTTCGGGCTGCCACCTTCCCCAGAGGGGAAGGCTTGGTTGCCGCGTTCGGCCGTCGGGAGGCAGTTACGCTTCCTTCCAGCTGAACCGGTTGGTGATCACCTGGACGTCGTTGCTGGCCACGTGCAGCAGGCCGCCGGACACGCGGGCGTGGCGGACGGCGCCGTCCCGCTCCGTTACCCGGGCGTCGCCCTCGGCCAGCGCGGCGGCATAGTCGATGTGGTTCGGCAGTATCGCCACATCGCCGCCTGTGGTGCGCACGACGACGCGCTGGGCGTCGTCCTCGTAGAACTTGCCCTCGGGGGTGACAATCGTCAGGTGGATCAGCGCCATGGATTATTCTCCTCTTTTCGCTTTTTCAACGGCCTCGTCGATGGTGCCGACGAACAGGAACGCGCTCTCCGGCAGGTCGTCGTGCATGCCGTCGATGATCTCCCTGAAGCCGCGGATGGTCTCCTTCAGCGGCACGTAGCGGCCCTGCATGCCGGTGAACTGCTCGGCCACGTGGAAGGGCTGGCTCAGGAAGCGCTGCACCTTTCTGGCGCGGGACACGATCAGCTTGTCATCGTCGGACAGCTCGTCCATGCCCATGATGGCGATGATGTCCTGCAGGTCCTTGTAGCGCTGCAGGATGCTCTGCACGCGGCGGGCCACGTCATAGTGATCCCGGCCCACGATCTCCGGCGTCAGGATGCGGCTGGTGGAATCCAGCGGGTCCACGGCGGGATAGATGCCCAGGGAGGCGATGGAGCGGCTGAGCACCGTGGTGGCGTCCAGGTGGGCAAAGGTGGTGGCCGGGGCGGGGTCCGTCAGATCGTCCGCGGGCACGTAAACGGCCTGCACCGAGGTGATGGAGCCCTTCTTGGTGGATGTGATGCGTTCCTGCAGCGCGCCCATCTCAGTGGCCAGCGTGGGCTGGTAGCCCACGGCGCTGGGCATGCGGCCCAGCAGGGCCGAAACCTCGGAGCCCGCCTGGGTGAAGCGGAAGATGTTGTCGATGAACAGCAGCACGTCCTGGTTCTCGCGGTCGCGGAAGTATTCCGCCATCGTCAGGCCCGACAGCGCCACGCGCATCCTGGCTCCCGGCGGCTCGTTCATCTGGCCGTAGACCAGGGCGGTCTTGTTGATGACGCCGCTCTCCTGCATCTCGTTGTACAGGTCGTTGCCCTCGCGGGTGCGCTCGCCCACGCCGGAGAACACGGACAGGCCGCCGTGCTGGGTGGCGATGTTGTTGATCAGCTCCATGATGATGACGGTCTTGCCGACGCCGGCGCCGCCGAACAGGCCGATCTTGCCGCCCTTGGCGTAGGGGGCGATCAGGTCCACGACCTTGATGCCCGTCTCCAGGATCTCGGTGGTGCCCTCCTGCTCGTCATAGGCCGGGGCCGGGCGATGGATGGGCCAGCGTTCGGTGGCCTCGGGGGCGGGCTTGTTGTCCACAGGCTCGCCCAGCAGGTTGAACACCCTGCCCAGGCAGCAATCGCCCACGGGCACGGTGATCGGCGAGCCGGTGTTCACGGCCTCCACGCCGCGGCGCAGGCCGTCGGTCGAGGACATGGCGATGCAGCGCACCACGTTGTCACCGATGTGCTGGGCGACCTCGGCGGTCACCTTGCGATCCCCGTTCTGGATTTCGATGGCCGACAGCAGGTTCGGCAGCTCGCCATCCGCGAAGCGGATGTCCAGCACCGGGCCGATGACCTGCACGACGGTTCCGATATTATGCTTATCCATGCGCACTTCTCCCTGTTGTTACTTGATTCAATGCTCCGCGCCGGCGACGATCTCCGTCAGCTCCTGGGTGATGGAGCTCTGGCGCGCCCGGTTGTAGCGCAGGCTGAGATCCTCGATCATCTCGCCGGCGTTCTTGGTGGCGGAATCCATGGCCACCCGGCGGGCGGCCTGCTCGCTGGCGAAGGAATCGCAGGCGGCGGCGTAGATCAGCCCGGCCAGGTATTGGGGCAGGAAGCCCTTCAACAGCGTGTCGGCGTCCGGCTCGCACAGCATCTGCCTGGATGTGCGCTCCGGCGCGTCGTGGGTGTCCAGCGGCAGGAGGGGCTTCAGCTTGGTCTTCTGCGTGAGCACGGACACGAACGAGGTGTAGGCCAGCACGATCTCATCGTACTCCCCCGCGTCGTAGGCGTCCAGCACCCGCTGGGCGATCTGCGTGCAGGCCTCCAGGGACAGGCCCTCCACCTTTTCCACCTCGGTGATGATGGGCATGCCCTTGTGGGCGTAGTAATCCCGGGCCTTGCGGCCGATGGGGATCACGCAGCAGTTGGCGTCGCGGCTGTCCCACTCGATGCGCTTGAACATGTTGGCGTTGTAGCTGCCCGCCAGCCCCCTGTCGCCCGCCAGCACGATGTAGCAGCGGTGTTTGATCTCACGGGGGATCACATAGTTGCTTTCCGCGCCGGTGTTGTGCAGCGCGATGTCCCAAACGGCCCGCCTGGCCACCTTCATGTAGGGGCGGCTGGCCTCCATGCGGGCTCGGGCGCCGCGCAGCTTGGAGGAGGCCACCAGCTGCATGGCCTTGGTGATCTGCATCGTGCTTTCCACGCTGCGGATGCGCAGCTTGATGTCCTTCATCGATGCGCCGGCCATGGTATCACTCCTTATCCGGGTGCAGCTTCAGGAAGTCCTGGGTAAAGGACTGTATCGCGGCCTTCAGCTGCGCTTCGGAATCCTTGCTGAGATCGCCGGTGTCGCGGATGGCGGCAAGCAGCTGTGCGTGCTGGCCGTCCAGGCGCTCGTACAGGCTGGTTTCGTATTCCTTGATCAGCTCCACGGGCACGTCCTTCAGATAGTCGTGCACCACGGCGTAGAGTATGCACACCTGGTGCTCCACCGTCACGGGAGCGTTGTGGTTCTGCTTCAGCACCTCCACGATGCGCTCGCCCTGGCCCAGGCGGGCCTTGGTGTCGGCGTCCAGGTCAGAGCCGAACTGGGCGAAGGACTGCAGCTCGCGGTACTGGCTGTACAGCAGCTTCAGCGTGCCGGAGACCTTCTTCATGGCCTTGATCTGGGCGTTGCCGCCCACGCGGGAAACGGAGATGCCCGGGTTTACGGCGGGCATAATGCCCGAGTGGAACAGCTCGGTCTCCAGGAAGATCTGGCCGTCGGTGATGGAGATGACGTTGGTGGGGATGTAGGCGGACACGTCGCCGGCCTGGGTCTCGATGATGGGCAGCGCCGTGATCGAGCCGCCGCCGTACTCCGGGGCCACGCGGGCCGCGCGCTCCAGCAGGCGGCTGTGCAGGTAGAACACGTCGCCCGGATAGGCCTCGCGTCCCGGCGGGCGGCGGATCAGCAGCGACAGGGCGCGATAGGCCACCGCGTGCTTGGACAGGTCGTCATACACGATCAGCACATCCTTGCCCTGGGCCATGAAGTATTCGCCCATGGCGCAGCCGGAATAGGGCGCGATGTACTGCAGCGGGGCCAGCTCCGACGCCGTGGCGGACACCACGATGGTGTAATCCATGGCCCCGGCGGCGGTCAGCGATTCCACCACCTGCGCGACGGTCGAGCGCTTCTGCCCGATGGCCACGTAGATGCAGATCACGTTCTGCCCCTTCTGGTTGATGATGGTGTCGGTGGCAATGGTCGTCTTGCCGGTCTGGCGGTCGCCGATGATCAGCTCGCGCTGACCGCGGCCGATGGGGATCATGCTGTCGATGGCCTTGATGCCCGTCTGAAGCGGCACCGAAACGCTCTTGCGCTCGATGATGCCCGGCGCGGGGGATTCGATGCGCCGCTCGCCTTCGGCGTTGATGGGGCCCTTGCCGTCAATGGGCTGGCCCAGCGCGTCCACAACGCGGCCGATCAGCGCCTCGCCCACGGGCACGGAAACCACCTCGCCGGTGCGCTCGACGGTGTCGCCCTCCTTGATGCCGGCATCGTCGCCCAGCATGACCACGGCCACGGAGTTCTCCTCCAGGTTCAGCGCCATGCCGAAGGCCCCGTTGGAGAAGCGCACCAGCTCGTTGGCCATGCAGTTTTCAAGGCCGGATACCCGGGCGATGCCGTCGCCCACCAGCAAGACCGTACCGACGTCGGTTTGCACAATCTGGTTGTCGTAATGCTTGATCTGATCCTTGATGATCTTGGATATTTCCTCAGGTCTCAGCTGCATCTGCTTGCCCTCTTTCCTGTTACAGTCCGTGTGTCAGGCTGCGCTTCAGCCTGCCAAGCCTGTCTTGTATCGTGTTGTCATAGCGCCTGCCGTCCATCTCCACGCGCACGCCGCCCAGCAGGGCCGGGTCCACGTTGCAGGTGATCTTCACATCCTTGCCGGATATCTCGGCAAGGCGGGCGCGCAGGGCCGCGCGGTCGGCCTCGGACAGCTCTACCGCGCTGGTCACCGTGGCCTCCACGATGCCGTAATCCTCGTTATAGCGCGTGTGGAACCACTGGCAGCACATCAGAAACGCGTCGAAGTGCTCCTTCTGCACCAGCAGCTTCATGAAGTTGACAACATAGGGATGCGCCTGGCCGCCGAAGGTGTCCTGAACGACCTGCAGGCGCTTTTCCCGCTCCACGGCGCGCGAGGTCAGCAGGCGGACAAAATCCGGCTGCTGCTTCAGAAGCGCGCTGATCTGGCTCAGCTCCTGGTGAAGCTGGGGGCGAAGCTCCTCGTCCCGCGCCAGCTCGTACAGGCCCTCGCCGTATTCCCTGGCCAGCCCGGTCACGACGCTTCACCTGCGCTTCGGATAAACTCTTCAACCAGTTCGCGGTGGTCTTCGGCGTTGATCTCGCGCTCCACCATGCGGCCGGCGATGTCCGCGGCCATGCCGGAGATCTCGCCCATCAGCTCGGAGTAGGCCTTGCGCTTCTCCTGCTCGATCTCGTTCTCCGCCTTCTGCTTCAGGTGGGCGGCCTCGGCCTGGGCTTCCTTCACGATGGCGTCGCCCCGGTTCTGGGCGGTGTCCACCGCGTTGCGCACCAGGCGGTCCGCCTCGTCGCGGGCGCCGGACATGCGTTCGGTGTACTCCTGCTTCAGCTGGGCGGCCTCGTCGCGATCCTTGCCGGCGGCATCATAGATGCCGTCGATCTCCTTCTGGCGCGCGTCCAGCACGGCCATCACGCGCTTCCAGAGAAACTTCTTCACCAGCAGGAACAGTATCAGCAGGTTGCAGATCTGGAAGATGATCGTCCAGGCGTCTATCGAGATAAACTCCAATGTTTTCACTTTGCTTCCTCCCGGAAAAGATTTCCTGCGCGAAGGATCACAGCTTGCCGATGAAGGGGTTGGCGAACATCAGCAGCAGGGCCACGATGAAGCCGTAGATACCGGTGGTTTCGGCCACGGCGCAGCCCAGCAGCATGGTGGACTGAACGGTGCCCTTGCACTCAGGCTGGCGGCCGATGGCTTCGCAGGCCTTGCCGACGGCGTAGCCTTCGCCGATGCCGGGGCCGATACCGGCGATCATGGCCAGGCCGGCGCCGATTGCGGAAGAACCCATGACGATTGCTTTGGTCCACAGTTGCTCATTCATTGAAATAACCTCCCAAGATCATGATACTTGTTCTATGCTCAATCCTCCGCAGCCGAGCTGATGTTCATCATCATCAGCATGCAGAAGATAAACGCCTGAAGCAGACTTGAAAACACGTCAAAGTAGATCGAAAAGACCGCCGGAATGCCCACCTGGAACAGCGGGATCGGGGCCAATACCTGCCCGAGCACGCCGGGCAGCTTTGAGAAGATCGCAAAGGAGAGCCCCGCCAGCGCCCAGCGCAGCAGGCCCATGATCACCGTGCCCGAGGCGATGTTGCCGAAGTGACGGAAGGCCATGGACATGGGCGTGGCGACCTCGGAAATGATGTTGAAGGGCAGCAGCACCGGGATGGGCTGGAAGTAGCCCTTGATGTAGCCCAGCGGGCCGCCGGCGCGGAACTTGTTGTATGTGATCAGAGCGAACACCATAAGCGCCCAGCCCAGCAGCGTATTGAGATCGGAGGTCGGAGCGTACATGCCCACCATGCCCGACAGCGAGCCCAGCGCGGACAGCGCCATGACCGACGCGACCAGCGGCGCGTAACCCACGCGCAGGAAGCGTTCGCCCATGTTCTCGCCCACCATCGCGTTCACCTTTTGGACGATGAACTCGGCGATGACCTGTCTTTTTGTGCGGCAATGCACCTGCATGCCATGGGTCAGGTACAGGCACAGGCCCACGATGAGCGCCATGACGATCCAGGTATTCACCAGCGTCTCGGTGATCCTGATGGTGCTGCCGAATGCGGGGATCTCCAGGAATACCTTTGCGCCGGTTACAGTAAACTCCTGGTTCAAAGCTGTTCACTTCCTTCGGAGGCAGGGGCCTTTTTGGCCTCCGCAATTTGCAGGATACGAATGACTATGCTGGGAATGACGGCGGCCAGGATCGTGGCCAGCGCGTCGAACCTGAACACCGCGATGCCCAGCACCAGCAGCGCGAACAGCGCGATCATGCGCAGGTTGTAGGACAGCTTCATACGGTTGCGCATCTGGATCGACAGATCGGCGATCTCCTCTTCCGTGCGCTGCTTTTCGGCCACCTGGTCCGTGATGCCCTGGACCATCAGGCCCATGATGAAGAAGTTCAAAACGCCCAGCGCCCCGGCGTATACCGCGCCCATGACCACCGGCAGCTTCAGCCGGCCGATGACAGCGTACACGATGAGCATCGCGCCCACCAGCGCGATCACGCCCAGGGCCACGTGCGCCGTCTGGGTGCGCACGGCCTTGTCAGGCTTCCTCATGCCCTACTCCCCTGTTTGCGTCGTTCACGAATTTAACCTACAACTTCTATTTATAACGCACTTGAGCAAATTTATCAAGGGGCAGTGTATTAATTCTTTGCATTACAGTATAAAAAGACGCCCTTCGGCGTCTTTTCATCGCGGCGTCAGCCGCCCAGATACGCGGCCCGGACGCGGTCGTCCGCCAGAACATCCCGGGCATCGCCGGAAATGGTGATCTTGCCGGTGCCAAGCACGTATGCGCGGTCGGCCACGGACAGGGCCATCTGGGCGTTCTGCTCGACCAGCAGTATCGTGGTGCCCGCGGCATGCAGCTCCTTGATGATATCGAAGATCTGCTCCACCAGGATGGGGGCCAGGCCCATGGAGGGCTCGTCCATCATCAAAAGCTTGGGCTTGCTCATCAGCGCGCGGCCCATGGCCAGCATTTGCTGCTCGCCGCCGGACAGCGTGCCGGCGACCTGCTTCTCGCGCTCCTTCAGCCGGGGAAAGCGGGTGAAAACGTCCTCCAGCGAGGCGGGGATCTCCTCCTTGGGGCGGGAAAAGCCGCCCATCTCCAGGTTCTCGCGCACGGTCATCTGCTGGAACACGCGGCGTCCCTCGGGGCACAGGGCCATGCCCAGGCCCACGATCCTGCTTGCGCCCACGCCCACGATGCTCTTGCCCTCGAAGGTGATCATGCCGCTGCGGGGCTTCAGCAGCCCGGCCACCGTGTTCAGCGTGGTGGACTTGCCCGCACCGTTCGCGCCGATCAGCGTGACGATCTCGCCCTTGAACACCTCGAAGGACACGCCCTTGATGGCGTGTATGCTGCCGTAGTAAACGTGGATGTCGTCCACCCTAAGAAGGCTCTGTTTCTGCTCGCTCATCCCTCAGCCCTCCTTCTTCTTGCCCAAATAGGCCTCGATCACGACCGGGTTGGCCTGGATCTCGTCGGCGGTGCCCTTGGCGATGATGCGGCCGTAGTTCAGCACGCAGATGCCCTCGCAGATGCCCATGACCAGGTTCATGTCGTGCTCGATCAGCAT
>JBGUQG010000247.1:0-4604 GCA_045130815.1 Christensenellales bacterium | reverse complement strand
GAAGAAGGGAACCGCCACGAAGGCGGCGCTGAAGAGCCTGAAGGCGGGAAAGAAGTACCATGTGCGCATCCGGGCGTACAGGAAGGTAAACAAGAAGACCTACTACTCCGCGTGGGTCAAGGCAAGCCAGAAGACAAAGTAGAAAAAAAGCCTTCCCCTTTGGGGAAGGTGGCCGAGCACAGCGAGGTCGGATGAGGTCCTCCACGGTTCGTTTCGCGCCTTTGTTGCGACAGAGGCGCAGGACGAAATGCCAGGAGGCCTCATCCGTCATTTGCTCCGCAGGCTCCGCTAATGCCACCTTCCCCAAAGGGGAAGGCCTTTGGCTGCCCGCGGCTACGATCAGCTTGTGCTTTGAGAGTTCCCTCCTGTTATGTCCGCGCTGCGAAGCTGAAGGTGAAGAAGCCCCGGCTCACAGGCTGTTCTGTCGTCAGGGTAACGGCGTACAGCGCCTCTCCGGCGGCGTCGCCCTCGGGGAAGCGGGCCTTCAGCGGCGCGATGTCCAGGGAGAGCCCCTCCTCATAGCGCATATCCACCGGCCCCAGGCGCAGGCCGTCCATCAGGCGTTCGGGCCGCTGGGGGGTGTAGAACCGGAAGGTCACCGGGGCGGGCGCCTCCAGGTCGAAGGCGTCCACCAGCCGAAGCGCCCCCTCCCGGCGCAGGGCCATGGCCGTGCGCTGGACGGACCGCGCGCCCACGGCCTCGGGCCAGGCGTTGGTCAGGTCCACGCTCATCAGCTCCCGGTCCGACTGGGCCTCGAAATCCGCGGGACAGGCGTCCGCGCCGAAGGCGGCCTCCGGGGCGCGCTCGCTCGGGTCCGCCAGCTGCGCTGTGCCGCCGATGCTCATGACGCCCGCGCGGCCCGGCGTCTCCACCAGGATGGGCCGGTCTCCGCAAAACAGGATCAGGCTCCCGGCGTTGCCCTGGCCGCCGCCGGTATGCAGGCAGGCGGTCATCCCCGCAAAGCGGGACAGCATCACCCGGTTGCGGGCGGTGGCGGCGTGCTTCAGCCTCGGCGGCTTGTCCACCTGGGCGGAAAGCATCCCCGCGCAGCCAAAGTCCATAAGCCGCCCCGTCACCGTGGCCGAGGGCCTTCGGCCCGCCCGGTGCAGCGCCGCGCCAAGGGCCGCCAGCGCCTCGTCGCCGGAGCTCAGACCCACGCGGAACAGCTCCTGCCCGGAGAGCCGGGGGCACAGGCTGCCCGACGCGGGGTCGGCGAAGCAGCCCTCCGCCAGCCATGGGAACAGCAGCGCGTCCAGCCAGTCGGCGGTGGGATATTCCCCGGTCAGGTCCATCTCGCCCCGGGTCAGCTTTCTGAGCAGCTGGCACAGGTCGGTGACGGCGGCGGTCTCGGCCAGCTCGTCCGAAAGCGGCAGGGTGCGGCGCTCCCGATCCCGGATGCCCTGGTCGATCAGCCGCAGCGCCTGCTTCATCACCGCGCCCCGCCGCGCGGCGTCCGTCTCGATCAGTATCGCCGAAAGCAGTATGTCGGTGAGTATGCACAGCGGACGCCGCCACGCGCCGGAGCCCGGGCCCACGGTGCGCATGAAGGGATAGTCGCCGTGGGCCAGGAAGGGGGAGAACACCCGCCGCCGCGCCTCGTACAGCAGCTTGCCCGTCACCCGGGAGCCCAGGCGCTCCGAGAGCGCCCGGTGGGTCCAGGCCAGCAGCATCAGCGTCTCGGCGCTCTGGAAGTCGATCTCCGGGTGCTGGTCGTCGTCAAAGGGCGCGCCCTTGGGGTTCTCGGACCAGGTGGCCTCCTCGCACAGCATGCAGATCAGATCGATCACCCGCTCCAGCGACGCGCCGTCGGCCTCCACCGCGATCAGCGCCTCCAGCGCCTGGCGGCGTCCGCCCTGCAGGCGCAGGTAGGCCGCCGGGTCGGAGAGCCGCCGGGACAGCGGCATGCCGGAAAGCTCCCGGCTCATGGCCAGGTGCGCCCCGGCCTGGGCCCATTCCCGGGCCGGACCCGTCGCCGCGGGCGCGGGCAGCCCCTCGGGCCGGGCGAGGGCGGCGAGCAGGTTGTAATGGCGGAGGAACATGGTCAACCCTCCTTATTTACCCTGTGTGAACGCGTATGCCCCCACCGACACCGCCACCGCCAGGTTGAAGGAGTCGATTTCCGGGCTTTGGGGGATGAACACGCTTTGGCCCAGCCGGGCGAAGCGGGCGGGCAGGCCGGAGGCCTCGTTGCCGAACACCATCGAGAAGGGGGCCTCGGCGGCGGGCGCGACCTCGTTCAGCGGCTTTGCGCCGTCCAGCATGAAGGGGTACAGCGTCCGCTCCGGGAACTCTGCGCGGTAGTCGTCGAAATCGTCGTAGGTCTTCACCCGCAGCTTGAAGAACGCCCCCATCGAGGCGCGCAGCACGTGGGGATCGAAGGCGTCCACGCAGGGACGCACCAGCGCCACGTCCCGTATGCCGAAGCCCAGCAGCGAGCGCAGCGCCGTGCCGGCGTTGCCGTTGTCGGAAATCTGGCACAGCACGGCGTGGCTGGCCGCCGGGTCCAGCTGGCAATCGTACTTGTTGAACACCAGGCCCGCGAAGCAGTTGTCCTTCTTCGATTCCCGGCGCAGCACCCGCTCGGCCATCTCCTCCCGCACGCCCAGCGCCGCACAGCGCTCGCGCAGCTTCTCCACGCCCTCGTTGCCAAGGCCCCGGGGGTCCAAAAGCAGCCGGACGGCGCACTCCGGCCGGGCCTCCAGCAGCATCAGCGCCGGGAACACCCCCAGCTGATAGCTGTAGGTCAGCTTGCGGGAATAGGGCTCAAGCTTTGGCATGACGATGCTCCTTTTTGCATAGCTTTATTCATTGAATCTCATCCATCCCCGCAGGTAGTCCCGCAGCGCCCTGCTGTGGGTCTCCATGGGGAAGTGGCCGGCGCTGGCCAGGCGGTGCGTTTCGGCGTCGGGCAGCAGCGCGCGGATCTGACCGAGGGCCGTATCGTCCATCAGCGGGTCCCGCCCGCCGATCAGGGCCATCGTGGGGCAAAAGCCCATGCCCTGCCGGGGCGGAGAGGCGGCCCTTCGCAGCGCCGCGGCGAAGGTGCCCCGCATGCCGGGGCGCAGCAGCGGCGCGCGCATGCGGTCCACGATATAATCGTCCATCGGGAAGCCGGCAAAGCGCTCCATCGCCTGGCGGAAGCGCCGGGCGCTTTTCACGTTCTCGTCGTACCAGCGCTCGCCGCCCGCGGCGCGGCGGCCCAGCGTGAAAAGCGGCGCGATGTGGATTTGGGATTTTACGCTGTCCGGGTACAGCGCCGCCATCGAAAGGATCGCGGCGCAGGCCAGCCCGTGGCCGCCCAGGTTCCACAGCGACATCGGCGCGCCGAGGCTCCTGTCCACGTCGTCCAGCACGCCCCACAGCATGCCCGCCCGGGCGTCGTTGTCCTGGGGCGCGCCGGGGTCGCCCTTGCCGAAGCCGGGCAGGTCCGCAAGCACCGTAAGACACCCCAGGCCGTCCAGCTCCGGCAGCAGCTTCCTGTAGTGGAACGTGCCGGTCAGCGGCGATGACAGCAGCATCAGCCGGCTGCGCACGGGCACATCCGGCCTGGCGACGCAGAAGTGCACGCGAGTGCCCGAGAAGGACAGGAACCGGCTCTCCTCTGTCAATGGCACCCACCCCCGGCATCGCTTGCTTTGGTCAATGATTCGCTTGTCCTATTCTAACATATTAAGAGGCGCTTTGCAACGAAGGACGGGAAAATGAGGCGCGGCTTCGTTAAGTTTTACGATGCAAAACCGGCGCGGCGGGGGGTGAAAGGTTCTGTTCCGGTAATAACCTCGTAAACAGGCTTGCCTGAAACGGCCCGGTCATGTATAATAGAACTGCTATGGATTTAAAGTGCTGCGATTGCACCCGGAGGAGCTATGCCCGTTTACGATTATAAATGCACGCGCTGCGGCCATCGGTTCGACCTGCTGCGCGGCCTCTCAAGCCGCGACGACGAGGTGAAGTGCCCGAAGTGCGAAGGCGGGGTCGTGCGCGTGTACGAGGGGCGCTGGTCCGTGGGCAAGCGGGCCGGCGGCGGCGAATGCAGCGGCAACTGTCAGGGCTGCCCGGGCTGCGGACGCTGACGGATATATCGCGTTTGGCTTTGGCCCGAACGGGCCGGATGGAGACAGTGATGAAGGAAAAACTGCGGATCTACGGTGGCGCGCGCCTTGAGGGCGAGGTGACGGTCAGCGGCGGCAAGAATGCCGCGGTGGCCATTATTCCCGCTGCCCTTTTGGGCGATTCACCCTCCGTGATCGAGAACGTTCCGGATATCAACGATGTGCATATCATCATCGACACGCTCAGGTTCCTGGGCGCCCAGGTGGAATTCAAGGACAATGTGATCACCATCGATCCCCGCACGGCGGATCGGTTTGACCCGCCCTATGACCTGGCCTGCCGCATGCGCGCTTCCTATTACTTCGCGCCGGTGCTGCTGGGCGTGTTCCGGCGCTGCGAGGTGCCGCTGCCCGGCGGGTGCGACCTGGGCCCCCGGCCCATCGACCAGACGCTGAAGGGCATGCGCGTGCTGGGCGCGGACGTGGACACCCCCGGCGGGGTGATCGTGGCCAGCGCCGACGAGCTGATCGGCGGCGACATCTTCCTGGACA
>JBGUQG010000246.1:0-23742 GCA_045130815.1 Christensenellales bacterium | reverse complement strand
ATGGAAGGCCATATGCTGATCGGCGAACAGTTCGGCACGGCTGAATATGATCAAACAGTTAATCTCGATCGCTTCATCAACGACGTTTCCGGCTATCGCGGAAAGCTGAGGGACGGTACCCTCAATAATATCGTTTGGAACGGCCTGGTGCTGACGATTCATAAAGAGGTCGCTTCGCGTGGCGCCAATGCCAAGGATCGCTTTATAATCACCCTGTCCTCGGATTCTATCGTTGCTTCCACCTATACCATCGATGGTACCATCAACTACACGGTCACGCCGGCAAGGCCCGGCAGGCCCGGCCGGATCGTGCTCAGGGATGTGAAGGCCGGAGATATCAAAATCTCCCCGCTGCCCGTGGGAAGCTATACGATCATGGAGGATGCGTCCAACTATACCCCGACCTATACCATCGTTGAAACGGGGAGCGGCGATACGCCCGAGCCGATTGAGGACAACACCTTCACCGCAGAAAACGACAGCACCGTCACCGTGACCAATACCCGCAGGCTGGCCGCTGTGAAGCTGACGAAGACACTGGACGACCGGTTGAAGACGGAGGAGGAGACGCAGAGCTTCGACTTCACCGTCAAGCTGACCGAGGCGGACGGAACGGCGGTTTCCGGCTTTGTGCTTGCCGAAGACGTCGTGACGAACGAAAACGGCGAGGCAAGCTTTACCATGTCCCCGTCATATGCCATCGCAGCGATTCGCAACCTCGAGGCTCCCGTCGGCGCGACCATGACCATCACAGAGACCCCTGATCCGAATTACAAGATCGATGTCTCTGCCAAAACCATGCCCAAAACAGGGGAGGGCGCGGAGATCACGGACGCGGACACAGATAACGACAATGTCTTCATATTCCCCGTAACGGACGACGGAGCCGACGTCACCTTTGCCAACACGCGCAAGATGGCGAAAGTCGAGCTGCGCAAAAACCTGGTCAACAAGGTTTCGGCGACGGAGTCCTTTACCTTCACGGTCAAGCTCACCCGCGCCGATAAAACGCCTGCGGCGAACTATACCATGTACAGGGACGATGCTGATCCGAATAACAACATCGTTACAGGAGAAGACGGCAAGGCGACGATCACCTTTAATTTCGGGCGCGACGTAGAGGGGAAGAGCGAAAATACCAAGGCCATCACCCTGACCATCCCCGAAGGCACGAAGCTGGAAGCCGAAGAGACCAATTTGAACGGTCATACTGATTTCTACGACACTGTCTATTCCATCAACGATGAGGCAGCTGTATCCGGCCGGAAAGCAACAATCGATACTGTTTCCGACGACGATCACAGCATCCTCTTCACCAATACCCGCAAGACGCGGACGATCACCGTGTCGAACACCGTTGCAGGCTATTCCGGCAACGTGGTGCCCTTCACCTATACGGCCACTGTGACGGACTGGACAGGCGAGGAAACCAAACCCGAAGACTACGACGATTACGACGTCAACGGCTTCGAAAACGGCGTTATGATTTTTGATCTGACAACAGGTCAGTCCCAGGCGCTCACTGTGCCCTATGGCGCGACGCTGACGGTAACTGAGACCTTTATCGTCGGCTATAGTACCACCGTCAAGCGGGGGAGTGCCGGCGCTGCCGAGAAACTGAGCGACAATTTTACGGTGCAGACAGACATGCCTTCGACCTCGCCGCTCCTGTTTACAAACAGCCAGTTGATCGGCCTGCGTTTGGTGAACAAAACCTCGTCGAAGTTGGAGGATGTAACGGTCACAGTCGACAAGAACAATATCTACCTTGTCAACGATGATCAGACCGGACAGGAACGAATCAGTAACAATAAAACGGCGAGGCTGAGCATTGACGCAGGAAAGACGGCCATACTGGAAATCCAGCATGATACCAGCGTGACGGCTGAACAGAAATATTCTGTCAAGGGTACAACGCCTGTAGCCGGCTATTACTATACAATTATCAACGAGCCATCCTTCCATGAAACCGCTGACCCTGCCATCCTGCGTGTCTATGATGCGGCGAATTATGAGGTCAAGGGCAAGCTCCGCTACAGCGTCAACGATTCCACGGTCACCTTCACAGAACAGCCGCTGGTGGGCTTTGATGTCAACGGCGGTACATGGACGACGGATATGGACGGCTACCATGACCGCGACGGCGACCGTCAGGTCTACCAGAAGGCCGTGGATTCAGGCGAGACGGTTGCCCGCCCGACGCCCGATCCCGTCTATCCCACGGCGGAGGGTATCGGCTTCCTCGGTTGGACGACGGATGAAACGTTCGCGAAAGCGGGCCATACTGCCGGAGAGGATATCTCTGCAAAGGCCTATGATTATAATACACTCGTGACCGCGCCTGTCACGCTCTACGCGGTCTGGGCGAAGCCTGCCCGTGACAACCGCGTCGTGACCGTCAAAAACGGGCATAATGAAGTACTGACTGTTACCGCGACGCTGACCCAAGATGGCGCGGCGGTGGCGAGCTATGCCCTGGCCGACGGTCTGACCACCGACGCAGACGGCAAGGCGACCTTTACCCTCACGGCGGGCGAGAGCAAAAACCTGAATGTGCCCGACGGCGCGAAGCTGGTTCTCACACTGGGAAGGGAATCTCTCGTCACGTCCTCGGAATTTGCAGTCGTGGCTTCCGCAGACAACAAGAGCTTCACCGTTGATTCCGTCAAACGGGACGGCATCGTGACCTTTATTCCGGGCGTTTGCAAGATTACGGACTCGGATGGCAATGTGCTCTATATGGAGAATGGACAGCCCACTGTGTTCGGGACGCTTTCGGAGGCTCTCAACAAATACAAAACTACGCTTTATAAGGATGAGTCTCACGTAGAAGAGGCAACACCGGCGGCAGTCAAGATGCTGGTGGATGAGTATGAGATCGAAACAGCGCATACCTTCCCTGATTATAGTGCTGCGAAGAATAAGAATATTACGCTGACTACCGCAGGGAAAAATGATCCTCAATTTCCCTTCATGGGCTCGAAAGATCGAACGACGCTGTATCGGAAGAGCACTTTTACCAATGACAGCCTGTTCAAGATAACGTATGCGGCGAACGTTACGTTTACCGATATCATTTTGGACGGCAGAAATGTTTCGTTGGGTGCAATAAACGGCGGTCTGATCAACTTCAATAAAGACAACTCAACGCTGACCATTGACCCCGGCACGACCATGCAGAATGTTGTTTTTGCGGGCTACACATCCAACGCAAACGGCGGCGCGATTTACATGACGAGTGGCACGCTGAATGTCAATGCGGGCCTGTTCTCCAATCTCCACGCCTATCAGGGCGGCGCTATTTATGCCAACTCAAACGCACAGTTAAGCATTATTGGTACGGATATTCGCTTTGAAGACTGTTGCACGGAGTCTTCCAATAATGGTGATGGCGGTGCGATATATTATATTAACAAAAATGCCAATAAAGCACTGGAAATTAACGGGGGGACGGATAAAGCTAATCCGGGCATTGTGTTTGATTCCTGCGTGGCTAAAGGCAGCACCGGTTCTGGCGGCGCGATTTATGCAGAAACAAACCACGTCAATTCTGTCACGGTGTCCGGCTGCAGCTTTATTGAGTGCAGCGCGAGGACGACTGAAACGACCAATGCAAGCAACGGCGGTGGGGCGATATGCGCTAACGCTGTCAGTAGATTGAAAGTTTCTCATTGCCAGTTTATCGCGTGTGATACTCTGAGCCGCGGCGGCGCAATCGTGACTAAGGTGAAGAACGGAGAAACTGTTTCTGTTGAGGATTCTTCATTTGACAGGTGCAGCTGCAAAGGCCAGGGTGGGGCTGTGGCTGTTTATCAGGATGACCAGGAAAAAGATACAACATCCCCTTCAGTCGCTTTAAGGACAACGAAACTGTCTATTAGGGATAGTGACTTCAGTAACTGCTCGTCTGGTACACAAAATGGAAGCGGTGGCGCGATTCAATGTTACGTACCCTGCATGGAGTTTTATGATTCCAACTTTACCGACTGCTGGGCTGGTAAAGAAGGCGGCGCTGTAAATAACTTCTTTGCGAAAACCTATCCTCAGATGTGGCCCGAAACATACTTGACAGTAGAACGTTGTAGTTTTATCCGCTGTCGCGCGGAGGATCGCTATGATCCCACAGCGCTGCAGCACTATGGCGGCGGCATCAATACCAAGGTCAAGACCGTGACGGTGACAGGCAGTACTTTTGAAGACTGCGTATCCACGCTGAAGGAGGGCGGCGCGCTGCACCTCGGCGGTCAGGGCGGTGGCAGTAAGGCGACGATCACGGGCAGTACCTTTAAGAACTGCACGGCGAAGAATGGCGGCGGCGCGCTGCTTTCCTCCCACGAGACGCTGGAGATCGAAGGCTGCTATTTCTACGGCTGCAGTTCGTCCGCCAGCAACGGCGGCGCTGTATATCACACCAAGAACAGCCGAGGCGACTCGACGCAAAATACCACAACCATCAACAACTGCAAGTTTGACATTGACCAGGAGGGTACCGACAGTACCGGATGCAGCGCGGCCAATAATGGCGGCGCGATCTGGACGCGGGCTGGTACGGTTTCCATTACAGGCTGCAGCATCACCGGCTGTACAGCCAATAAAGGCGGCGCGGTGTATCTGAGCAAGGAGAAAACAGCAGCACAGACTGGTACCATTACCGATGGCAGCATCACCGGCTGTGAAGCAGTAAACGGCAGCGCGGTCTATGTAGAAAACAAGGCCACCTTCTCCGGCGAACTCAACGTCTCCGGCAACACCGTTTCCAACGTCAACAGCGGCGCGATCCAGGCGCTTGACGCAGGCAAGCTCGAGTTTGGGGGCAACGTGAAGGTGGAAAACAACACCTGCAGCGCCGATTCCACCTACAATCACGACGTGCTCATGCAGATCAACGGAAACACGATCATCAACACCACGAGCGAGGGTCTTGATTCCGGGGCGCATATCGGCGTTTATGTGTCCGATCCCAACAGCGCCTATGCCAACCACGGCAAGCATGACCAGCCCTTCGGCACCTACCACAACAGCGATGCGGGCAGCAGCTTTCTGGACGCATTCTTCAACGACCGCGTCAGCGAGCTCTATGGTTATCAGGGTACGAATGATCTGCTGATCTATTGGGGCTTCTATGTCTGCAAGATCACGGACGCGAACGGCAACACGCTCAAGCGCACCAACAACAGGGATGCAGTCTACCAGAGGCTGACGATGGCCCTCGATGATTTCACGAAGGTCAGCGGTGATCCGGTTTACATCAAGATACTGGTGGAGAACTATAACATCCGGCAGACAGAGACAATCAACAATTTCCCTGCTGCGGATATAACCCTGACCACGGAGACCTATACGGGTACAACGCCTGTTGAGGAGAAATACGACGGCAAATATCCCTACCGCGGCACGGAGGGCACCGTCTGCACCATCTCCCGAACCAACAGCGCCAATCAGCTGTTTAAGCTGGACAATGAGGACGCGACCTTCCGGCTTAAAGACATCACGCTGGACGGGCGCAAGGACAAGACCGCCGCTCAGGGCGACTTCAGGTTGATCGAGGCAGCTGCCGGCGCCCTGTACATCAACGGCGGCACGACGATGCAATACGGAAAAGCCGGAACTAACGGCGGCGGCGCTATCTACGCGACAGAAGATGCCCGTGTGGAAGTAAACGGCGTCTATGACACGAACAAGAAAGAGGCGACTGTCAAGTTTATCAAATGTGAAGTATCAGGCACTGGAAAGAAAGATAACGGAGGCGCGATCCGTGCACAGAATCTTACGATAAATAAATACTCCGATAAACCGGACGAATATGGCACAGCCTTTATCGATTGCTATGCGCGTCGCGGCGGCGCTGTCGCCGTTGACGGACCAACCATGGAGATTAGTGGAGTCCTTTGCCGGAATTGCCACAGCTATTCCTCGGGCGGCGCATTTTACCACGACAATAATGGAAATGGGGAAGATGTAAAAACAGAAATAAAATACTGCTCGTTTGAGAACTGCTATGTGGATGGAGATGAAAAATATGCTGTCGGTGGCGGCGTAAATTCCAAGGCTGGTACGTTGATTGTGGATACCTGCTCGTTTAAGAATTGTCGTACCATTTCAAATGGTGGTGCGATCAACCACGGTTCGATACATGACAACAACGATACGAAAAATAGGAACAAGACAGAGATCAAAAACACGACCATCGATCATTGCTATACATACAACTCGCAAAATTATGGTTTTGGCGGTTCTGTGTATACCCAGGCGAAGACAGTCATACTGGAAGGCGGTTCCATTACTCACAGCACGGCAGTCAACCACGGCGGCGCGCTGTATTGTGACAATGCCGTCGTTGGTTCTTCTGAAGTGACCATCAGCGGCACGCGCTTTGAAAACTGCGCCTCTACCCGCGACGGAGGCTATGGCGGCGCGATCTACAGTAAGAACAAGGCGCTCACCCTGCAAAAGAGCGAGACGGGCGAAACCACCATCAGCGGCTGCACGGCCCCGGGCTACAGCGGCGCGGTTTACATGGATACGAACGACAGCAGCCTCAACGTCAAGGACAGCACTGTGATCATCGGCTGCTACGCCAACAAGGGCGGCGCGATCTGGCTCAAGAGCGGCGTGACCCTGAACCTGACCGACAGTCCGGAGTTTAAGGAGAACGGCTATACGACGACCCAAGACGGCACTGTTGTCGACGCTGCAGAAGGCGCGTGCATCTACCTGGCCGAGGGCAGCCGGATCAATATCCAGGATGGCCCGAAGTTCAGCCGAAACATTTTGCCGAACAAGCCCAGAGTGACCAACGGCGGCATCACGGACTATGTTCGCCAGGATATTTTCATGGCGGGTTATGCGTCTCAAACACCCTATGATACCAACGCGGACTCTATCTGTGTAACCGGCGAACTGACAGGTGACACCATCTGGGTCTGGCCGGAGCAATCGCCCCACAGAATACCGAATGAACAGTTTGCGAAGATTTCGACTGGTATCTCCATCACCGGTGATAGGCTCAATGAAAGCCTGGGCCATTTCCGAAATGCCCTGACCGATGGTGATACCTCATGCAGTAATGGCGAATACCTGGCCGGTGTGAAGATCAGCACGGATAACGAGAATGTCTACTGGGATAAGATGTATCTCATATCCTTTAAGAAAAAAGACAACAAGGGTGTCGCTGTGCCCGATGCAGTCTTCACACTTTATTCAGACGCTGACTGCACGCAGAGTGTGGCGACAGCGACCTCCGCGGATGGGGAGAACGATACAGACGCTCAGGGCAAGCTCCTTGAAAAAGGTATAGTGGAGTTTACCTCCATTCGCATGGGCGCCTACTATATGAAGGAGACCCGGGTTCCCACCAGCTTCAAGGAGAATAACGCGACATACCTGGTGCTGGTCGGAACACCGTATCTGAATCCTGATGGTCCCGGCTCATTCCTGTGGAAGGATGGCGGCCCGCTCGATCTGCCTGACGCTGCCACGCTGGTTGCCCGTTATACGACCGACGCCGGCAAGTACTACGGTATTTTCCCGCTGGATGAGCATAACAAGGCGGTGCTGCGCGCGAATCTGGCCAGCAACAACGTGGGCATCGAGAATATCCGCAACGACTATCAGGCTGCTTTCATGAAGGTAGACAGCATGAAGGTAGACGGAAGCGACAATGCGCTGCCCGGCGCGGCCTTTACCATCTATACTGCGATCCTCGACAGCGAAGGCCAGCCCAGCACCTTTGAAGACGGCTATCCGGAGCTCATGCTCTGGAGCCGTGACGGCGAGACCTATCCTGCACCCGTCGTATCTGCGGATGGTACCTCTGCCTACAAGGACAAGGATAACAGGAATCTTCCAAAGGGCCTGGTCTATTTCCGCGAGCTGCCTTTGGGCACCTATTACCTGCTGGAAACCGGGTATCCTGAACGAAACGGCTCCGGCCGCCGCACCTTCTTTGCGGAGAGCGACCGGGTATTCAAGCTGGATATCAAGGAGGACGAAAGCGATTCCAGCAAGAGTGTAGTCACCCTCAGCGAGTGGAAACCGACTGAGGACAATGTCAAAAACTATCAGGAGCTCACCAAATACAATGGCTATTATGTCGTTACAAACCAGGAAGTCGTCTGCAAGTTGACGGACGTAGATGACAACCTGCTCTATGTAGAGGGGCATAAGGTCAGGGAAAACAAGGAATCGGATGGACAAGCCAGGCTTTTCCCGGCGGTCTACGCGACGCTGGAGGAGGGCTTTGAAGCTGCGCAAAATAAAGACTTTGTCTATGCGGATGGAGCCAAGGCAAACGTATCCGAGCTGAAGCTGAAGGTATTGAAGGACTGTACGCTCTCCAAACCGGTGGTTTATAACAGCCATCGTGACATCACCTTTACCACTGCCGAAACAAAGGCGACGAAGGACAACGACAGGTATATCTTCAGCACCACCCGAACCACGGATACCTTCCGGGCGCTGATCAGCCGCGCTTACAGTGAGGATACTTCCAGCGACGCCAACGCGGGCGCGCTGATTACCCTTGGCAGCGGCGCTAAGATGACCCTGCAGAACATCAAGCTCAACGGCCAGAAGAGCAACTGGAACGGCAGGGCAATCCATGTTACGCAGGGCAGCGCACTGACCATAGGAACGAGTACGCGAATCGAAAACTTCAAACAGGAGGCGAATGACGACAGCGCGGGCAACAGCGACCTCAAGGGCGGCGCGATCCTGATGGAAAATGGCACCAGCCTCACCATCAACGGCGGCTACAGCAGGACGGCCGTATTCCTGAACAATGAGATTGTGAATGACCGCACGGAAGGCAAGACGGCTGCGGATGGCGGCGCGATTGCCGTCGGCGCAAATTGCAGCTTCAGCATTACCAATGCCCAGTTTACCGGCAACGCCGCCACTGCGGCCGCAGAGAAAAAGGGCAACGGCGGCGCGATCAGCATCAATGAGACAAGGGAAGCCGACGAAGCGTTGAACCTGCAGATGCACAATGTCGTTTTCTCAGGCAATACAGCCAGCTATCAGGGCGGCGCGCTTCGGACCGCGGAAAATGTTGTGCTGAATGTGGAGAACTGTATCTACCAGAACAATACCGCAATCAGCGGCGACGGCGGTGCGATTGCCGCACTCTCCAAGGCGGACCAAAAGACGAATCTGACCATTACCGGCGGCACCTATACCGGTAATAAAGCCAATGGGGGCAACGGCGGCGCGATCAAGATCGGCGGCCATGGCACGCTGACGATTCAGGGCAATCCCACGATGCGCGGCAATGCCGCCCAAAACGGCGGCGCGGTCTACGTGGCGTCCGGCGCAAGCATGACCATGAGCGGCGGAAAGATCACCGGCAACAGCGCGGCAGACGGCGCGGGCATCTATCTGTCGAGCGGCGCTGAGCTGAAGCTTTCCGGCAATCCGGGCTTTGACAAAAACCTGAGCAGCAAAGCGCTTGATAACGCGCAGAACGGCGGTGAAACGTATTCCAAAGCCCGCCAGGACATCTACCTTGCCGAGACGGCCGAAGCCCCGGCGTCCCTCGTGCTGGCAGGGAGTCTCAGCTGCGCGCCGGGTTCCGTTTGGGTCTGGGCAGAGAACGAGAATCACTACAAGCGGTTGACGCCCTTCGCGAAGACCGAGGGAACGGTCAGCAACGCCAGCTATCTCGCGTTCCGCAACGCGCAGACGGACAGCCTGACGCTCTGCGAGGGCGACACCTATCTGACCGGCAGCAAGGGCAGCAATTCCCGGTATGTCTACTGGACCGGCGGCAGGTTCTCGTTCATGAAGGTGGATGAGGACGGGCTGCCGCTGGCAGGGGCGGAGTTTACCCTGTACGGCGACGATGCCTGTACCAGCCGCATCGATACCGCGACATCCGCCGACGGCACGAATGCCTTTGTGGACGCAAAAGGCAATAATCTCCCCAAGGGCACGGTGCTGTTCAGAAACGTGACCTCGGGTGTGTTTTACCTGAAGGAGACGAAGCTCCCTGACCTGGACCATCAGGGCAGGAACAGGACCTTTGTCGATGACGGCGCGGTTTACAAGGTGGAGATCAACGGCAGCGGCTTTGCGATCACGACTGAGAGCGTCACGGGGAATATCGAACAGATCGACGGCGTCTACCACATCAAGAATGTGGTGAAGACGGGCGACCTGGAGATCACCAAGACCGTGGTCAGCGACCGGACCGAGGATCATACTGCGAAGTTCGGCTTCAAGGTGACGCTGGGCGATTCATCCATTGGCGCGACGACGGAGCAGGATACCGAGGGCAAGACCTACGGCGAGGGCGAGAACGCGACGACGTTCAAGAACGGCGTGGCGGAGTTTGAGCTGGCTGGCGGCGAGAGCAGGCTCATCAAGGGCCTGCCCGTCGGCGTGACCTATAAGGTGGAGGAGACTCAAAACGAGGCGTTTGACACCGACAGCGATGGCGAGGAAGGCACGATCGGCGAGGAGAAGTCCATCGCTTCGTTTACCAATACCCGCAGGATCACGATGAACGTCACCAAGCAGTGGCTGGCCGACGGCACGGACGTGACAAGCGCCCTGAGCGGCGCGACGGCGACGTTCAGGCTGCACCAGCTGAGCCGGACCGTCGAAGAAGGCGAGACCACCGAGCCCGCGCCGACGGGGGATGTGCGCGTAAGGTTCTATATGGTTCCCAAGAAAGACGTCGATCGACAGACCAGCCCCTATATCGAGCGGTACTATAGCCGGGGTGATGCAATCAAGCTTTTCTTGGACTACAATGATGATCCGTATACGGGTATAGATTTATATGAATACTGCAAACACTCAGTATATGAATCTGAGTATGTTTGGGAGTACTTGAAATATGTAGGGAGTCCCGGAGCGGTGAGCTTGGATACCAACAGGATATATCCTGAGGAGAACGGGATACTGCAGTATGATATTTGTATGGGGAATACGCGTAGTTTTGCTGTACCACCCTATTTCGTCGGTGGCACATCCACTTCCGCCGTCACCTGGGATAGCGATAGCGATACGGTCTATGATACCTTTACGCTGAACAACGGCAACTGGTCGAAGACCTTTGAGAACCTGCCCACCGTGAATGGCAACACCGTGTATGGCTATTACGTCGAGGAGGTCAGCGCGAGCACCAACAACGCCGGCTATGAGTATCTCAATACGATCATCAATCACGGCGGCAGCGCGGGCGACGCGATCACGCGGACCTCTGCCGACAAGACCGTTGGCGTGACCAACAACCTGAATCGCAAGGTCGGCTTCACCGTCACCAAGCAGTGGAACGGCGACGCGACCGGCAGGCAGGTGGAAATGGAGCTGTGGCGGTTCCCCAAGGCGACCTCCGGCACGGGCGAGGAGATCCCTGCGACGATCAACAACGGCAACCTGGCCAGCTTGCTGCGGGTTTCGGAAGGATCGACGCAGAGCATCAGGCTCGGCAGCACGGTTGCCCTGACCTTCGATGTGGATTTCAGCAGCAGCGGGAATTTGGAACAGTATAAAACGAACATCGACACGAAGCAGGACAACATCAAACTGGAGGTACAGTATTTCAGCGGTGACACGCTTGGCAGTGGGTCGAACTGTATCCATAACGTCATGCCGACGTATGCGCAGGAAGGGAACATACTGCACGTCACCTACAGCTTTGCGTTCGGCAACGCGCCCGGCTTGACCTTCACACCGCAAACGGTGCAGTTCAAGCTGAACAATCAGAATGCCGGCGCTATGTCCAACGGCCAGCTGAATACCGGCTCCACGACGTCGATCACGCTGACCAACAACAACTACGAACAGCTGTTGAACGGCGGAATCACCGGCGTCACCCCCGAAAGGGTGCAGAACTTCACCCTGCCCGACGGCGGCAGCTGGAGCAAGAACTTCACTGATCTCGACGGCAGTTACACGTACTATGCCAAGGAGGTCAAGGTGGACGGCAGCGTGGAGATCGCCATGTACAATCCCGGCTACGCGCTTGTCCCGGACAACGGCGGCGTCACGGTCACCAACACGGTGCCCGTCGTCCGCGTGTCCGTGGACAATGGCGCGACCTGGAAATACTTCGGGGCGCTGGCCGATTATACCCCGGCGGGCGGCGAAACGATCCCCGGCGCGTTCAACTACGCGAATACGCTGGACGGCAATGTCATCATCGAGACGTTGTTTGCGACGCATGACCGCTACACGCTGGACAGCGGCTTCAGCTTCACCAACCCCCACGCGGTCACACTGCGCACCACGCAGGATGAAAGCTGGAATCCGGGCACGGATATGTTCACCAGTGCCGTCAAGCGCGGCTTTGCCGATGCGGGCAGCCTGATCACCGTCAGAACCGGAACGCTTGCGCTGGAGAACATCACGCTGGACGGCGACAACAAGTACACCGAGGGCGAAACCCAGAACGGCGGCATCGCCAACATGGCCGATGGCGGCACGCTGCAGATCAAGGGCGGCGCGACGCTCACCAAGGGCAAGGCAGTAAACGGCGGCGCGGTGTACGTGGCCGAGGGCGGCACGGTGCAGCTGGAGGGCGCCCCGGCCTTCACCGGCAACAGCGGCGCGATCTACGTGGCCGAGGGCGGCACGGTGCAGCTGGAGGGCAGCCCGACCTTCACGAACAACAACGCTGTGGTTGCGGGCTATGACGGCAAGAAGAACGGCGGCGATTCGGCCTACATCACCGGCGCGCGCCAGGACATCGTCGTGGCCGGATACAGCGCGGTGAACAGCACGGCGAACGCCATCGTCGTGACCGGCGCGATCACTTCCGGCAATGGCTCCATCTGGGTTTGGGCCGAGCAGGAAGAGCACTACAGGATGCTCAAGCAGTTCGCTACGCTGAATAACGGCCTGCTGACGACCGGAGCGGACGGCAATAACGTCGTCGATCCGATGAAGCTCAGCGGCGAGCAGCTGCAGGCGATCTACAAGGCCTTCCGCAACGCCAGGGCTGACGATGAAACCGGCTGCGGCGGCGGTGAATACCTCACCGGCCAGGCCGGGCAGAATGCCGCATACATCTACTGGACCGGCGGCTATGACGTTCAGTTCGTCAAGCGGGATTCCTTCGGCGAGGCGCTGGACGGCGCGACCTTCGAGCTGTACAGCGACGACGCCATGACGTCGAAGGTGGGCGAAGCGACCTCCGAGACGATCACCGATGCCGACAGCGGCGCCGAGACCAAGGGCGCGGTGCTGTTCGAGAAGGTGCCCAACGGCGTGTACTATATGAAGGAAACCGATGTGCCCAAGGATGCGTCGAACAATCCGCTATACCAGCTGAGCGCCAACAAGTATATCGTTCTGGTGGGGGACGCGTGGCTGACCGTGCCGGAAACGCGCACGGATCTGTGGGCGACCGGCGGGGTGCTGGCGGATATCCGGCAGACCGACATTACCGGGCAGACTGGCACGGGCGATACCGCCGTGAAGTACGCCATCTTCAAGCTTGACGCCACCGGCAAGGCCACGGCCACGCCGGACATCGCGACCTACGGCATCGTGAACCTGCCCGTGGCCACCCGCAAGGTGATGCTGCGGAAGGTGGCCAGCGACAGCAAGCTGCCGCTGGCGGGGGCCAGGCTCCGGCTGCTGGATTGCGACCTGACGCTGCACGACTTTGGCAAGGACGATTCTGGCGCGGATAACGCCGAGAAGTACCTGAACTTTGCCGATGGCGCCGATCACAAGGACCTGATCATGCAGTCGGACGCCGAGGGCGTGTTCTTCATCGGCAGGCTGCCCGCGGGCGTCTACTACCTGGAGGAGACGGTTACGCCGGCAGGCTATACTGCACCGGACCCGGACAAGTACTTCAAGCTGACGGTGCCGGCGGATGACAGCCAGCCCGTGACAATATCTGACACGGCGGAGCCGCCGACCCCGGCAGGAATCAGCCCGACCCCCACGACCGCCCCCGGCGGAGGGGCATGACGACCATTGAACCACAGCGGCAGGAGAAGGTGATGACGCGATGAACGCGATCAAAAACAAAATAAGATCCCGACGGGGTGCGTCCATCACCTTCGCGCTGCTGCTGTTCCTGGTGTGCGCCGTGCTCAGCAGCGTGATCATCGTCGCCGCGACCACGGCGGCGGGACGGATGAGCGGGCTAAAGGATATGGACACGCGGTACAATGCTATCGCCGACGCTGGACACCAGCTGTGTGAGATCTTCGACGGGCAATCCGTGACAGTGGAGTACAAATCAGACAAGTCTGTGCCGACCAAGCCCGAGGGCGACGCAATACTGGTGGATGCCTCGGTCGCTGTCGTGACAGGCAAACCGATCACGCATACGGTCGATTCTCTGAAAATCGGCACGGATGACGATGGCTGTACCTGCAGCCTGTCGGAAACGCTGAACGGCGGCCAGCTGGAGTTTACAATCGGCGCGGAGGGCGGGAAACTCACGACGGGAACTTATTTGCTGCGGCTGACTTTCACACCCAATGTGAAGAAGGTGGCCTCGACCACGTCAACGGACACGGCGACTTCTACGGTGACCTGGAAGCTGCGGGATATCCGCAAGATCAGGGCAACGAATCCATAGGGGTGAGGGGGAATGGCGCCATGAAAAAAAGAATGATGGCAAAGCTGCGCAGCAGCGCCGGAGAATCCATCGGCGAAACGTTGGTGGCGCTGTTGATCTCAGCGCTGGCGCTGCTGATGCTGGCCGGCGCGGTGACCTCTGCGGCCAGAATGGTGAACACCAGTAAAACTGCCGTGACAGAGTATTACGATGAAAACTGGACGGATGCCGACTTTGGCGAGAGCGAACTGGTCAAATCTTTGCGGGATCAATTGTCAGCCGGGATTTAGGCGACAGTCAGATCAAAGGCTATCCGGCACAAGGAGGACGTGACACCGTGAAGGCAAGGAAAAAACTGAATAATCGTTCCGGCTTCACTCTGGCCGAGACGCTGCTGGCGGTGCTGATCCTGCTGCTGGTTTCGGGTATTGTGGCCACGGGCATTCCCGCGGCGCGCAACGCCTATCTGAACGTAGTGGTCGGCGCCAACGCCCAGGCGCTGCTGTCCACGACGGCCGCCGCGCTGCGCGACGAGTTGGGCACGGCCTGGAACGTGGAATCGAAGGATAATGCGCTGACTTACTACAGCGCCGATACGGGCGCAATATCGATACTGTCCAAGTCGGACGAGACGATCATACTTCAGGAGTATGTATCGCAAAAAGGCTTCAATGAAAAAACGGGCGTCAGTGTCGGCAACCAGCGTCCGCTGGTTTCCGACAGGGCGGCGACCTCGGATCTGACCGTGACCTATGACAGCGTGAACTATAGCGAAGGAGACGTGACGTTTACGAAGCTCTGTGTGAAACACGGCGCCAAGGAGCTGGCGACACTGGACGAGCTTGTGATCCATGTATTATCGGCGGTGCCGACCGCGGCCCCCGTGGGACCGTGATGGCGTCAGGGCGATGAAAGCGGTGAAGTATATGAAGAGAAGACATAACCGAAGCGGCTTTACCATGGCCGAGCTGTTGATCGTGGTGGCCATCATCGCGGTGCTCAGCGGCGTCGCCTTTATTGCCGTGCAGAATCATCAACGAGGCATGGAACACCTTGAATGTGACGCCATCGCCAAGGAGATTTTCGTCGCCGCGCAAAACCACCTGACCATGGCGGAAAGCCAGGGGTATCTGGGCATTACACCCGACGACTATGGCACGGCGGGTACGGCGGAAGGAGACCAGCTTCGCGGCGTCTATTATCTGGTGAACGGGAGCTCAAGCAAGATGCTCGAGCTGATGCTGCCCTTCGGCTCTATCGATGAAACCGTGCGCAGCGGCGGCAGCTATCTGATCCGCTATCAGCCCAAGCCGGCCATGGTGCTTGATGTGTTTTATTGCACCAAAAATGGCCGCTATAAGCATGTGCTCAGCGGCGACGAATATGCCGCGCTGCTGGGCCTGCGGGATACCTATAGCGACGATGGGAAAACCATCGCCACCAACAATCGGGACAAGCGCCGGAGCTTTGGCAGCGCCGTGCTCGGCTGGTACGGCGGCGCGGGTACGCTGCCCAGCGGCGAGTACCTGGACGCGCCGGTCATAGAGGTTGAGAACGCGGAGCGGCTGATCGTCCGGGTGACGGATATCAACGCGCAAACCGGAAAGACCGTGCCCGCTGTCGAGGACGGCGCGCCGAAGACGCCCTCGCTGAAGCTGATCGTCGTTGGTGAAAAGAGCGGCGCGCGGCTGTCGGTCGCTCTGTACAATACCGTCAGTTCTGACAGGATCGCCTATGACAGCGCCACCCATCAGTATACCGTTACGCTGGATGATATTACCGCTCCAACCGGCAGTGGCTTAATCCAGGACGGCCTGCATTTTGCCGACCTGAACAAGTACGCCGGGAAGACCAGCGCAGATATCGAACTGATGGCAGAAGATGGAGCCAGCGCGATCCTGTTCATACCGGGCGAGAACATTACGGTGAGCGCCGTGGCCTACAGTAACGAGGCGCTTACCAATATCGCCTACGGCAACGAAGAGACCACCAACAGCCTGTTTGCCGACTATGACGGCACGTCTACGGCTTACATCGGCAATATTCGCCACCTGGAGAACCTGGATAAGGATATTTCCGGCATCGTCACCGGCACAGGCGCGAATAATGTGAACGTCACAACCGCGCAGCAGATCGCCGACCTGGGCGCCCTGCCAGAGCCGGAGGCAGAAACGACCACGCCCTCCGGAGGCGGTGGCACGACGGACCTGCCCAATCCGGATGATGAGAACGAGGAAGCGGATCTGAGTTGGACGGGCTTCATTGCCGCCGTTCAAAAGGCGAAGAACGACACGGGCGCCGTCAAGGTCTATGGCATTGGCGACACGACCGGCACGGCGGAGAACTGCTATCGCCCGGTCAGCCCCGATTTTGCGCTGGAGTATATGGGCAACGGCCACAGTATCACGAATGTTACCGCCAACGAAACCGTCAATCCCGCGGGTCTGTTCGGCGCGCCGACGGCGGCGCTGAAGGTGTCCGACCTTGTGCTGTACGATTTTGACATCAACGGCAGCAACGCCGGCGCGCTGGTGGGCACGCTGCCCGCCGATTCTGCGGTTACCAATGTTCTGGCCTATCACGGCGAGGACAGCGCCAAGGGCGTCACCGCCACCGCCAGTGCGGGCGGCCTGATCGGCAGTATGGCGGGCGGCGAAATCAAGGACTGCGCCGCGGCGCTGGTGGTTGCCATTAGCGAGAGCAGCACCAGTGGCGACGCGGGCGGCCTGATCGGCACGGTGACGAGCAACGGCAAGGTGTCAGGCTGCTACGCGGGCGGCCACACCGACGACGGCGCATACTCTTCGGAGACGTATAACGTCACCGGCTACAACAATGCGGGCGGCCTGATCGGCAACGCCGGTTCAGCGCAGATCGAGAAATGCTACGCCACCTGTTCTGCCGAATGCAAATCGACGAGCGGGAATGTCGGCGGCCTGGTGGGCGGCGGATCGGGCAACATCACCGACTGCTATGCCACGGGCCTGGTGGCCGGAGCGGATGGCGCGATCAACATCGGCGCGTTCGCGGGCAACTACAGCGGTATGGCACAGCGGTGCAGCTACTTCGAAGCCGTCAATCCGGGCCTGCCTGCGACGGGGAACGCGACGACCAATGCTTTCCCGGAGATCGACGCGGACTACGCGACCTATAAGGCGTTTGTCGCGGGGCCTCATGTCGAGGCGAAGCCCTACGACGCGCAGCTGAGCGATATCTACACGGACGCCGCGGACGGCAAGGTAAAGTTCAACCTCAAGGACATCGCCCAGCTGGGCGAGACGCTGGGAACCGACAAGGAATACTTCGTCGCCACCCACTACGGCGATTGGCCGGTGCCGGGCATCCAGGTGCAGAACACCGCGGCGGGGACGCCGTGATCCAACCTCACAACACAGCACAATCCAACCAAGATCGAGGGATGTAAATTGGCGATATTCGGAAACAACAATAACGGCGGCGCGAAGCCCAAGGGCAAGGGCTATCTGCGATTGGGCGACCTGCTGATCTCCGCGGGCCTGATCACCGAGGAGCAGCTGGAGGAGGGCCTTCGCCTGCAAAAGGGCTCGGGCAAGCGCCTGGGCACGGTGCTGCAGGAGCAGGGCTTCATCACCGAGAGCGAGCTGATCGAGGCGCTGCAGATGCAGCTGGGCATCGAGTTCATCGACCTGAGCAAGGTGAACATTCCCACGGAGCTGGTGCAGGTGGTGCCCAAGAACATCGCCAAGCAATACCAGGTGGTGCCGGTGCGCATTGCCCGTGACGAGCTGTACATCGCCATGAGCGACCCGCTGAACTTCTACGCCATCGAGGAGGTCCGCAAGGCCGCCCGACGCAAGGTGGTGCCCATGGTGGCCATGTCCGCCGCGGTGGAGCGCGCCATCCAGGTGCTCTACGGCAACGAGGGCGCGGCCAAGGCCATCGAGGAGATGAAGCGCGAGGCCGCCGTGACCGGCGAGGGCACGGTGGCGCTGGATCAGTCCTTCGCGTCGAACCAGGTGGGCGAGGAATCCGCAAACCAGGCCCCGGCCATCCGCCTGGTGAACGCCATCATCGAGCGCGCCGTCACCGAGCGCGCCAGCGACATCCACATGGAGCCGCGGGAGACGGAATTCTCCATCCGCATGCGCATCGACGGCCTGCTGCGCGACATACTGACCGTGCCGCGGGAGCTGCAGGCCGCCGTCACCAGCCGCATCAAGGTCATGAGCGGCCTGGATATCACCGAGCGCCGCGTGCCCCAGGACGGCCGCTTCAACGTGAAGGTGCGGGACAAGGACATCGATCTGCGCGTGTCCACGCTGCCCACGGTGTACGGTGAAAAGATCGTGGCCCGCCTGCTGGACAAGTCCGGCATGCGCCTGAGCCGCGAGAGCATCGGCCTCAGCGGCGAGGACATGGAGAAGTACCTGCGCCTGATCAAAATCAAGAACGGCGTGATCCTGGTGGTCGGCCCCACCGGCAGCGGCAAATCCACCACCATGTACACGATGATCGGCGACATGAACACCCGCGAGGTGAACCTGGTGACGCTGGAGGACCCGGTGGAATACAACATCGACGGCGTCAACCAGGTGCACATCAACGAAAAGATCGGCATGACCTTCGCCAGCGGCCTGCGCTCCATACTGCGCCAGGACCCGGACATCATCGCCGTGGGCGAGATCCGCGACGGCGAGACGGCGGAGATCGCCATGCGGTCGGCCATCACCGGCCACGTGGTGCTCTCCACCATCCACACCAGCGACGCGCTGGGCACCGTGGAGCGCCTGACCGACATGGGCGTGGAGCCCTATTTGGTGGCCAGCGCGCTGAAGGGCGTGTTCAGCCAGCGCCTGGTGCGCCGCATCTGCCCCAACTGTCGCCAGGCCTACGAGCCCGGCGAGGACGAGCAGACCGAGCTTGGCCTTGAGCCCCGGCCAGGGCGCACGTTCTACCGCGGCGCGGGCTGTCCGGAGTGCTTCGATACCGGCTATCGCGGGCGGACCGCGGTGTTTGAGATCTTCCCGCTGACCGTGCAGGTGCGCCGCATGATCGCCAAGGGTGCGGGCCGCGAGGCCATCGAGAGCCTGCTGAAGGATCCGAACAGCGGCTTCGTGTCGCTGAAGGACAACGCCATCAAGCTGGTGGAGGAGGGCAAGACCACCAGCGACGAGGTGCTGCGCGTGGTGTACGAGGATATCTGATTCAGGGAATAGGGACACTGAGCGCCTGGAAAACAGTCCGGTGGACTGTTTTCAGCGAACAGGGAACAGGAATAGCAGCCCACTGACAACTGCCCACTGGAGGTATTAGTACATGACCATCGAGCAACTGGTAGCCAAGGCGCGACAGGACCGCGCTTCCGATATCCACCTGATCTGCGGTCTGCCGCCCAAGTACCGCAAGGACGGCCAGCTGGAGAACATGGATGAAACGCCCCTGACCAAGAGCGACTGCATGGCCTATGCCCGCGAGCTGTCGGGCACGCCGGAGGCCTTCGACCAGTACCTGGCCACCGGCGAGCTGGACGCGGCCGACACCTTCGCCGGCAACCGCTGCCGCATCCATATTTTCCGACAGCAGGGCGTGCCCTCGGTGGCGCTGCGCCTGCTGTCCGACCACATCCCGAAGCTGGATACGCTGGGCCTGCCGCCCGCGGCGCTGAACCTGCCGGACCTGCACAAGGGCATCGTGCTGGTCACCGGCGAAACGGGCAGCGGCAAGTCCACCACGCTGGCGGCGCTGCTGGATTACATCAACCACACCCGGAAGTGCCACATCGTCACGCTGGAGGACCCGGTGGAGTACGTCTATGCCCCGGACAAGGCCGCCATCAACCAGCGCGAGGTGGGCAAGGACACGATGAGCTTCGCCGCCGGCCTGCGGGCCAGCCTGCGCGAGGACCCGAATGTGATACTGATCGGCGAAATGCGCGACCGGGAGACCATCGAAACCGCCATCACCGCGGCGGAGACCGGCCACTTGGTGTTCGGCACGCTGCACACAGGCAGCGCCTCCGACGCGGTGGACCGCATCGTCCAGGTGTTCCCGGAGGGCATGCAGACCCAGATCCGCCTGCAGCTGTCCATGTGCCTGCAGGCCGTGCTGACCCAACAGCTGATCCCGAAGAAGGCGGGGGGCCGCGCGCTGGCCTGCGAAATGATGGTGGTCACCGACGCCATCCGCAACCTGATCCGCAACGGCAACACGCCCCAGATCGCCAACGCCATCGCCACCAGCGCCGCCATCGGCGGCCAGACCATGGACCAGGCCCTGGTGCGCCTGGTGCGCGGCGGTCAGATCAGCCGTGAGATGGCCGTGCGCTTCGCCCACGAGCCGGACTATGTGAAGAAGAACGCGTAATCGCTTTAAGGAGACGCAATGGCAACTTACAAATACTCCGCCCTGTCCAGGGACGGCAAGAAGGTCAACGGCGTGATGGAGGGCTTTGACGAGCTGGACGCCGTCGCCCGGATCAAGGAGAGCTATTCCATCGTGCTGCAGATCAGCGAGGTCAAGGAAAAGGGCAAGGCCGCCTCGCTGATGAGCCTGGAGATCGGCGGCAACAAGCTGAATGAAAAGGCCTTTACGCTGATGTGCAGCCAGTTTGCCGTGATCCTGAAGGCCGGCGTGCCCATCCGCCGCACGGTGGAGCTGATCGCCGACAAGATGACGGACAAGCCGCTGAAGCGCATCCTGGAAAACGTGGCCAAGGACGTGGAGGCCGGCCGTGCGCTGTCCACCAGCTTTGCCGAGCGCGGGAAAAAGATAATGCCGGTTACGTTCCTGGAATCCATACGCGCCGGCGAGGAGGCCGGCAGCCTGGATGTCGCCTTTGAATCCGCCGCCGAGCACTACACCAAACAGAGCAAGATGAAGGGCAAGGTGCGCGGTGCGATGATCTATCCGCTGTTCGTGTTGATCGTGGCCATCATCGTGGTGATCGTGCTGATGGTGAAGGTGGTGCCCACGTTCACCGCCATCTTTGCCGACTATGGCGCGGAGCTGCCCCTTCCCACCAAGCTGTTGATCGGCATGTCCGATTTCTTCAGCAAATACTGGATGGTGATCGCCGGCATCGGCGCGGGCATCGGGCTGGTCTACAAGCTGTACGGCAATACCGAAACGGGCCGCCTGAACCTGGCCAGGCTCCAGCTGAAGCTGCCGGTGCTGGGCAATATCGGCGTGCTGAACGCCGCCAGCCAGTTCGCCAACACCATGGCGATGATGCTGCAGGCGGGCCTGCCGATGACCAAGGCCGTCACCGTCACCAGCCGCGTGCTGAGCAATTATCACATCAGCCAGTGTGTGGGCAAGATCAGCGCCCGTCTGGAGGAGGGCCACACCCTGGGCGCCAGCCTGCGGGAGGCGGATTGCCTGCCGGAGATCCTGGTGGACATGACCGCCGTGGGCGAGGAGAGCGGCGAGCTGGAGCAGACGCTGACCATGACCGCCGCCTACTATGACAGCGAGCTGGAGCAGGCCACCGCGGCGGCGCTGGCCAAGCTGGAGCCCACGATCCTGGTGTTCCTGGCGGGCTTCGCCGGGTTCATCGTCATCGCCATCTACATGGCCATGTTCGGCATGTATGCCGCGATGTAAGAGGCTGTGATGAAAAGAAAATGTGCGGAGCGCCGGGGCGGCGTCAATTCGATCGTCGCTGTGCTGCTCATACTGATCGCCGTGATGCTGGTGCTGATCGCCATTCCCGGCTGGAAGACATTCCGCTATCGCTCGGAGAAGACGGCCTGCGAACAGGCGATGAAATCCGCCCGGGACGGCCTGATCATCGACTATCTGAACCACTTTGAGGCCGGCACCGTCCAGCAGGCCATGCAGACCCTGGACGAGGTGCTGCCCGAGCGGGCCAACATCTGTCCCTCCGGGGGCACGGTGTACCTGCTGCGCGGCGCGAACGGCATCTATGAGCCGCTGTGCGGCCTGCACGATTCCGATACCCGGCGGCGCGCCCGGCTGAACGCCTCCCGAGCGCTGGAATTGCTGCAGGAGGGCCTGCGCTACGCCCGGCGGGAGAGCGACGTCGAGCCGGAGTCGGTGCAGATCACGCTGAACGGCAAGCCCCTGGAATGCGTGCGCGTGCAGAAGGCGCCGACCATCCGCCGCGGCACGAAGTCCAGCAACGATTATGAGGGCGTGGTGGCCTTCTACGGTCTGGCCGGGGAGGGCACGTTCACCGATGCCGCCGCCCGGGCGGGGGAGGTCTGCTTCTTCCTGTACGCCGACGAGGAGCACAGCGCCGTCTGGCGGATCAGCGACGGCTGGACGGGCGAAGCGTATGAGTGACAGCGGTTCCATAGTATAATTGTTTGTAAAACGTCCCCCATGGGGGCGTTTTGTCTATGGACCGGATAGGTTGTTTGTGGTATAATTTACACTGTGAAATTATATACAGATTGGAGATGGAAGAATGAAACGCGCAAACCGGGTATTGGCACTGATCCTGGCACTGCTGATGACAGTGCCTACTTTCGTGCTGGCGGAAGAGGATAACGGGCTGGCCCTGGCCATGGCGGATGTCGCCGCGGAAATCGTCGACACCGCCGTGGAGGAGGAAGGGGAGCTTTCCCTGGAGGGCCTTGAGGAACAGGCCCCGGAAGCCCCGCCGGAGGAAGAAGCCCCCGTGGAAGAGGAAGCGCCCATGCCGGTGCTGACGGTGTTCGCCGTACAGCCCGAGGGCGCAGCGGTGATCGTGCGCAATGCACAGGGCGAGACCGTCGAACCGGAGGAGAGCGGCGACTATCAGCTGCTGCCCGGCGATTATGTGTACGACGCCCAGGCCGAGGGGTACGTGGGCGTGTTTGACGTGCCCTTCACCGTGGCCGAGGGGGAGGAGTATGTCCTCGTCGAGGTGGTGTTGGAAGAAGAAGGGAACAGGGAGCAGGGAACAGGGAACAGGAATAGCCTGGAAACCGCAGAGGATGCAACAGAACCGGAAGGAAACGCTGACCAAAAGCCTTCCCCAGCGACCGAAGGGAGCGGTTCAGGGGAAGGTGCTGAGCGCAGCGAAGCGGATGAGGTCGTTCCCCAGGAGACAACGATTGCCGAGAACGAGGCGGATGAGGTCGTTCCCCAGGAGGAAGCGATTACCGAGGACGAAGCGGATGAGGTCGTTCCCCAGGAGGAAGCGATTGCCGAGGACGAGGCGGAAGAGGTCGTTCCCCAGGAGACAACAATTGCCGAGGACGAGGCGGAAGAGGTCGTTCCCCAGAAGGAAGCGA
>JBGUQG010000245.1:0-22596 GCA_045130815.1 Christensenellales bacterium | reverse complement strand
GGGTGGGGGGGGGTCGGGGGGGGGGCCCCCCCCCCCCCCCCCATAAAACTATCGCATGAAGAAGCCGCCGTCCACGTTGATGACCGTGCCGGTGATGTAGCCCGCGCCGTCGCCGGCCAGGAAGGCCACGGCCTCGGCCACGTCCTCGGGCTTGCCCATGCGGCGCAGCGGGATGCTCTTCATGGCCTCCTGCAGCGCGTCCTGGTTCATGTTCGCGGTCATGGGCGTCTCGATGAAGCCCGGGGCCACGGCGTTGCAGGTCACGTTGCGGGCGGAAAGCTCCCGGGCGATGGTCTTGGTCAGACCCACCACGCCCGCCTTGCTGGCGGAATAGTTCGCCTGGCCCGCGTTGCCCATCAGGCCGGAGATGGAGGCGATGTTGATGATGCGGCCCGCGCGCTTCTTCATGAAATCGGCGTACAGCGCCTTGATCATCAGGAAGGTGCCCTTCAGGTTCACCGACAGCACCGCGTCAAAATCCTCCGGCGACATGCGCAGGGCCAGCTTGTCGCGGGTGATGCCCGCGTTGTTCACCAGGATGTCCACGCCGCCCAGCGCTTCCTTCACCTGGCCGACCGCCCCGGTGACCTGGGCGTAGTCGGTGATGTCGCACTGCGCGCCGAAGGCCCGCACGCCCAGCGCGCGCAGCTCCTCAACGGTCTGCGCCGTCACCTCGGGATTGCCCGCGTCCAGGATCGCGATGTCCGCGCCCTGTCCGGCCAGCTTCATGGCGATGGCCCTGCCGATGCCCCGCGCACCGCCGGTGACGAGGGCTACTTTGCCGTTCAACATAGTGTACCTCCGGTTATTGCTCAGTGATCCTCTCCGCCGCGGCTTGCAGCAGCGCCTCGCACTCGGCCATCATCTCGTCGACGATCTCCTTGGCGCTCTGCTCCTTTTTCACCAGGGCCGCGATCTGGCCGGCCAGGAAGCTGCCCTCCTGCAGGTTGCCGTCCACGGCGGCCTTGCGCACCGCGCCGGTGCCAAAGGCGCTGAGCTGTTCCTCGGTGACGGATGGATCGCGCTCCAGCTCGGCGAATTTGTTGACAAAGGGATTTCGCAGGGCGCGCACCGGGTGGCCCAGCCTGCGGCCGGTCACCTGGGTGTCGATGTCCCGGGCGGAGATGACCTTCTGCTTGTAGTTTTCATGGATGCCGCATTCAAAGGCAGACAGGAAGCGGGTGCCGCACTGCACGCCCTCGGCGCCCAGCATGAAGGCCGCGGCCATTCCCCGCCCGTCGGCGATGCCGCCGGCGGCCAGCACGGGGATCTGCACCGCGTCCACCACCTGGGGCACCAGCGCCATCGTGGTCAGTTCGCCGATGTGGCCGCCGGACTCCGTACCCTCGGCAATCACGGCGGTGGCCCCGCCCCGCTCCACGCGGCGGGCGATGGCCACGGAGGGCACCACGGGCACCACCTTGATGCCGGCCTCGATCCAGGCGGGCATGTACTTGCCCGGCAGGCCCGCGCCGGTGGTGACCACCGGCACGCGCTCCTCGGCCGCCAGCTTCGCCACGGCCTCCACATGGGGGCTCATCAGCATGATGTTCACGCCGAAGGGCTTGTCGGTCAGCGTCCTGCACAGGCGGATCTGGTCGCGAACGTAGTTTTTATCGGCGTTCATGGCCGATATGATGCCCAGTCCGCCGGCGTTGGAGACCGCCGCGGCCAGCTTCGCGTCCGAGACCCAGGCCATGCCGCCCTGGAAGATCGGATAGCGGATGCCGATGGCCTCGCAGATTCTGGAGCGCAGCATCAGCCCTTGATCCTTTCGATCAGGTCCACCAGGTCCTGCACGGTGGCGACGCCCTCTTCCAGCTCGATGGTGATGCCGAGCTCATCCTCCAGGGTCATCACCATCTCGGCGATGTCCAGGGAATCCACGTTCAGGTCCTTGAAGTTGCTTTCGGGGGTGATGGATGCGGCGTCGATGCCCTTGGCGTCCACGATGGTGTCAACGATCTTCTGGAATACTTCGTTCATTTTCTTTTCCTCCTGAATTGATATGGTTTTATTTCATGCCGCGGGCGCGATCACCAGGTGATCAGCGCCGTACCCGTGCACAATCCCGCGCCGAAGGCGTTCAGGATCACGCGGCAGCCCGGTTTCAGCTTTCCGGCACGGTTCATCTCGTCCAGCAGCACCGGAACGGTGGCCGAGGAGGTGTTGCCCGTGCGCTCGATGTTGTGGGGGAAGCGCTCCGCATCCACCTTCAGGCGGCCGCGCACACCCTCCAGGATGCGCATGTTGGCCTGGTGCAGCACGTAGAAATCCACGTCCTCCGGCACAAGGCCGTGCTTTTGGAGCATGGCGCGGATGTCCTTCAGCGAATGGGACACCGCGAACTTGTAGACCTCCTGGCCCTGCATCTTCAGATAGCAGGCGGGCCTGGGATCGACGGCGAAGGGGCTGTTGCCCGGAGCGGTGTCGGCGTACAGCACCTCGCGCCTCGGCTCGCTTTCAAAGCGGATGTCGTGCACGCCCTCGCCCTCGCCCACCACCGCCGCGCCGGCGGCGTCGCCGAACAGCACGCAGGTGCTGCGGTCGGTCCAGTCGGCAAAGCGGGACAGCGCCTCGGCGCTGACGATCAGTATTTTCCGGGCGCGACGGGCGGATATCAGGCCCTCCGCCACGGCCAGCGCGGCGATGAAGCCGGTGCAGCCGGCGTTCAGGTCCATGCCCATGCACTTGAGGCCCAGGGCGTTCTGGATGTCGCAGGCCAGGGCGGGCGACAGCGTCTCCGCCAGTACGGTGGTCACCAGCACGAAGTCGATCTGCTCCGGCGCGACGCCCGCGTTCTCCATGGCGTTTTTCGCGGCCTGCTCGGCCAGCGATTGCAGTGTTTCATCGGTCAGCACGCGGCGCTGACGGATGCCGGTGCGGGTGGAGATCCACTCGTCATTGGTGTCCAGGAACGCGGCCAGGTCGTCGTTGGTGACGACACGCTTGGGCAGCGCGCTTCCGGTACCGAGAATCTTCAACGGAATTACCTCCTTGAACCGATCCGAAGCCCCTTATTTCAGCTCTTCCATCTTTTGGCTGAAGAAGCCGTTCAGCGCCTTCAGCGAGCGCAGCAGCACGGCCACGTCCTCGTCCTGCACGCTGACGCGCACGGCGTTGATCATCTTGCGCTGGGCGAACAGGTAGCCGACGTAGGCCTGCATGCCCGATTCGGTCAGCCGCACGTTCACCTGGCGTCCGTCCGACGCGCCCCGCTGGCGGGTGACGTAGCCCTTGCGCTCCAGGCGCTTGACCATCGCCGTCACCGAAGGCAGCGTGATGTCCAGCTCCTGGGAGATCCGCGTCACCGTGCGCCCCTGCTGTCTGCCGCCGCCGATGCACTCGATGGCCCGCATCTCGGACAGGCTGAGCTTGCCGTCGCTCAAATCCTCCAGCATGATCTCCTCGATCTTGCCCGCGGCCCGGTAGGTATCCACCAGCAGCCGGTTCAGTTCATTGCCCAGCGCGTCCACGCTTCGACCTCCCACGGTTTCGGATGTCCAGCTTGCTATTAATTAGTTAGACAACCTAATTATATCGCCTGCCGCGCCATTGTCAAGTAAACTGTATGGTAAAAACAGGTTACTTGCTTCAAACCGCTTGTCGCGGTTGACTTTTCAGCGTCGAAAATGTATCATGGTTTCAGATCAAAGGACAGGGGCGGAATGGAAAATGGCGCAGAACGACAACCGGGACGCGGCGCTGCGGGTGCTGATGGTCAACACCGTGCCGACGCTCTGCGACGGCGTGACCATGGTGATGCTGAACTACGTCGGCAGCATGGACCGCACGGGCATGCGCGTCGACTTCGTGGCCATCAACGATGTGGAGCCGTCGCTGCGGGCGCGGCTGGAGGGCTTCGGCGGGGCGCTGTACAGCATACCCAACCGCAACCGCCGCCCGCTCGCCTACATATGGAGGCTGTCCCGCCTGGTGCGGAAAAGCGGCTGCCAGGTGGTGCATGCCCACGGCAACAGCTGCACGCTGGCCTTTGAAATGCTGGCGGCATGGCTGGGCGGCGCAAAGGTGCGCTGTCCCCACAGCCACAACACCACCTGTATCAACCGGCGGGCCCACAGGCTGCTGCGGCCCCTGTTCGAGCGGCTGTACACCCACGGCTTCGCCTGCGGCCGGGAGGCCGGGAAATGGCTTTTCCGGGACCGCCCCTTCACGGTGCTGAAGAACGGCCTGGACGCGGCGCGCTTCCGCTTCGATCCCGACACCCGCGCGGCATACCGGGCGCGACTGGGCCTGGAGGGCCGGATCGCCCTGGGCCACGTGGGCCGGTTCGAGGCGCGGAAGAACCACCGCTTCCTGCTGGAGGCCTTTGAGAGGGCCCATGCCCGCGAGCCCCGGCTGGCATTGGTGCTGGTGGGCGACGGCCCGCTGACGGAAGAGATCCGCGGCCTCGTGCGGCAGAAGGGGCTGACGGACGCCGTGATCTTCGTGGGCGTCAGTCATGAGGTGCCCCAGCTCCTGTGCGCGATGGATCTCATGGCGCTGCCCTCGCTGTTCGAGGGGCTGCCCAACGTGCTGATCGAATGGCAGGCCAGCGGCCTGCCCGCCCTGGCGGCCGACACCGTGACCCGGGAGGCGGGCCTGACGGACCTGGTCACCTTCCTGCCCCTGGGCGCGGATACGTGGGCCCAGGCCATACTCGACCGGGCCGCCGCCCCCAAAGACCGCCCCGAAGCCAGCGCCCGGGCCGCCCGGGCCATCGCCGCCGCGGGCTACGACATACAAAACAGCGCCGCGGGCCTGCGGGCGCTGTACGAACAGTATGTCAGGGAGGCGTATGGGGAATGATCGGGGAATTGGAAACAGGGAAAAACCAAAGTAAGTCCGGGAACCGTACCGAAGGATCCTTCGCTTCGCTCAGGCCCACGGGAATACCACAGGATGGAAACAATGTCCGCGCGGCAGCTTCAACTCCGCCGTCCACCGTCCACTGTTATCTCCCCCGCCCCCGCGCAAACCTCTGTCTTTGATAGCAGTGGTCGCACAGGCGGTAGGGCCAGTTCCAGGGCAGGGGGGCGTTGCAGGCGGGACAGGCGCGCTGCTGCAGCTTCTGCGTGGACAGTATGTGGATGATCCCCTCGGAGATCATCGACTTGCGTCGCTGGATCTCCTCCAGGATCGCGTCCGGCGCTTCAAGGAACAGCCGGGCGTAGTTGTAGTACAGGTCGCAGCGGCGATAGTCCGCCTCCAGCCCGTCCAGCATCTGTATGGAACAGGCCTCCGGGTCCATCCACTCCGGGATCTCCGGCAGCACGTCGATGTGCTGATGGGCGCACTCGGCGTGGTACATCGCCCGCCAGCGGGCCAGCAGGTCCGGGTCGGTCTCGTCGAAGGGGATGCAGATGAAGCGGTACAGCAGCCGCTTGTCGGTGTTCTTCGTCTCCAGCATGGCGGAAAGCGCGGCCATCCGCGCCGTGGAGGCCTTGGAGAAGCAGCCCTTGTCCTTCATCGAGATCCACTGGTTGATGATCTGTGTCAGCGGCAACGGTATGCCCAGCAGCGACTCCGGGAAGGCGATCACCGCCTCCGTCATCGGTCGCAGCGGCTTGCCCAGCGCCTGGGCCACCACGCCCTTGAATCCGAAGGCGTTCACGTAGCCCACGTCGTACAGGCCGTAGCGCCCGGCGCGGCCCGCGATCTGCTTGATCTCCGCGTCGGTCAGGGGCCGGGTGATGTCGCCGTCGTACTTCTCCGGCTCCAGGAACACCACCCGCTCGATGGGCAGGTTCATGCCCATGGCGATGGCGTCGGTGGACACCACCACGTCCGTGTCCCCCTCCAGGAAGCGGTTGGCCTGGTCCCGGCGCACGTCCGGGGGCAGCGCCCCGTAGATCAGCGACACCCGATAGCCCTTGCGCTTCAGCTCCGCCGCCACGGCGTGCACCCGCGCCTTGGAGAACACGATCAGCGCGTCGCCGGGGCGCACCGACGACGGGAACTGGAAGCCTTCCTTCTCCACCGTCAGCGGGGTCATGCGCTCGTGGCGCACGATTTCCAGCTCGTCCCCGCACTCTGTGATGATGTGCGTCAGCAGGCCCTCCGCGTCCGGCGAGGCGCAGGCATGGATCTCGTCCGCGCACAGGCCCAGGATCGCCGAGGTCCACGCGCCGCCCCGGTCCCGGTCGCCGATCATCTGGCATTCGTCGATCACGGCCACGTCGTAGTGGGTGCTCAGGTCGGCCATCTCCACCGTGGAGGACTGCACCCGGCTGCCGGGCACGCGCAGCTGCTCCTCCCCCGTCACCAGCGAGCAGGGCACGTCCTCCAGGTTCAGCGTTTCAAACTGCTCGGCGGCCAGCAGGCGCAGCGGGCCCAGGTAGATGCCGTTGCGCGCGCCCCGCAGCCGGCCCACGCCCTCGTAGGTCTTGCCGGAATTGGTGGGTCCCAGGTGCAGTATGAAGCGCCTTTTCAGCTGCCGCGCCATGGGGTACAGGTCGCGGTAGTGCTCCGGTATGGCGTCCAGCAGCGCCGATTGCAGCTTCCGCTGCCGGGCGGAGGCCTCGTCCGCCTTGCGCTGCAGGCGCTTGAGCGAGGGGTTCGCGGACAGCAGCCGCCGCAGCCTGCCCAGGCCGAAGCGCTTTGACACGCCCTTGCACACGATGCCCCTGGCCCACTGCAGCTCCCGCTTCACGGTCCCGTCCACCGACTGTCCGGAGGGAAGGCGGACCCTGCCGCAGCCGGCGAGCTGGGGGCAGGCCCGGTTCACCGCGCCGCGCAGCGCCCCGGTCAGCGAGCGGGGCCGCCAAGCCTGCCCGACCACGTCGGCGGGCACGCCGTTTTTGAACGGACCTTCGATGAGCCGCTTCACCGGGTCCTCCCCGCCCCTGCCCTGCTCGGCAAGCCGGGTGAGGTCGCCCTTGCGCAGATACCGCTCCAGCTTATCGGCGGATTCGTCCGTCAGCCGGTCCAGCTCGCCCTCCAGCGCCCTGCGGGGCGCGCGGTCCTCCAGGGTCTGGATCGCCGCCCGGGCCCTGGAAAGGCTGACCCGGCTGCGGTCCACGCTGCGCAAAAACTCCAGGTCCACCGCCCGGCCTGCGGCCTGCTCCTGGGCGATCATCGGCGCGAGGCGCTCGAACTCGTCCTGGTGGAATTCCAGCGCCAGCTCGCCCCGCAGCAGCGCCTGATAGGCCTTGTCGCCCCGCCTGACGTGATACAGCGTGTTGGCGAAGGCCTTGCTTTCCAGGTATTCCGCCTGCTGCTCCGGCTTCATGCCGCCCAGGATCGCCCGGACCTTGTTCAGGGCGCGCTGGTACAGGTAATCCTCCCGCTCCGGCAGGATCGCCTTCACATACGCCGCCAGCGCCGCCTGTCTGTCCATCGTCCTCGCCCCGCTTTGCAAACTGTTGTCCTACTATCATACCAAAAACCGGACGATTCGGCAAGGCCCGGGCTCCGGTTCGTTAAGAATTTGAAATCCCCATTGACAAAGTCCCACGGCGGCTCTATAATTTAGCCAATTAAAGCATGAACGCGAAGGGTGGATCTCCACAGTGAACCGCAGCAGCTACAGCTTTTACTACTTTTACTTTATCGGCTTTGGCAGATAAAGAGCTTTGCTGTACCGCGGATTTCCAAGCCCAGCCTTGTAAACGGCCCTGCAGTAAAACTCGCTGCGGGGCCGTTTTTCATGCCGACCGAACGGAAAGGAAGCGCTGAAAATGATCATACTGCTGAAGGACAAGGTGAACGAAAAGCAGGTCAAAAACCTGACCAACTACCTGGAGGGCATCGGCTTTGAGCTGCACATCTCCAAGGGCCAGAACCAGACCATCATCGGCCTGATCGGCGACACCAGCCGCGTGGACGTGGACCTGATCGGTTCCCTGGACATCGTGGAAAGCGTCAAGCGCATCCAGGAGCCCTTCAAGAGCGCCAACCGCAAGTTCCACGTGGAGGATTCCGTGGTGGACTGCGGCGGCGGTGTGAAGATCGGCGGCGGGAACTTCCAGATCATCGCCGGGCCGTGCAGCGTGGAGACCCGTGAGCAGATCATCGCCGTGGCCCGGGCCGTGAAGGCCAGCGGCGCGGGCATGCTGCGTGGCGGCGCGTTCAAGCCGCGCACATCCCCCTATGCCTTCCAGGGCCTGCACGAGAAGGGCCTGGAGCTTCTGAGCGAGGCCAAGAAGGCCACGGGCCTGCCCATCGTGACGGAGATCATGGAGGCGGCGCACCTGCCCCTGTTCGAGGACGTGGACGTGATCCAGGTGGGCGCGCGGAACATGCAGAACTTCGAGCTTTTGAAGGAACTGGGCCAGACCCGCAAGACGATCCTCTTGAAGCGCGGCCTGGCCAACACGCTGGAGGAGCTGCTGATGAGCGCCGAGTACATCATGGCCGGGGGCAACAACAACGTGATACTGTGCGAGCGCGGCATCCGCACCTTCGAGACCTACACCAGAAACACACTGGACCTGTCCGCCGTGCCGGTGCTGCGGCGGCTGACCCACCTGCCGGTGGTGGTAGACCCCAGCCACGGCACGGGCCATGCCTACCTGGTGAAGTCGATGGCGATGGCGGCCACGGTGGCCGGGGCCGACGGCCTGATCATCGAGGTGCACAACGATCCGCCCCACGCCCTGTGCGATGGCAAGCAGTCGCTGACGCCGGAGCAGTTCGACGATTTGGCCAGGGATGTGCGCAACGTGCTGCCGTATGCGGTGCGGTGAGGGAGCAGGGAGCAGGAAATCAGAAAGGAAGTCCTTTTATGAAGATCGGGATCATTGGGCTGGGGCTGATCGGGGGATCGCTGGCCATGAGCATTCGCAGCCACACGGAGCACACCGTGTTCGGCTATGACATCGACCCCCAGGTGATGCTGCAGGCCAGGGCCGCGGAGGCCATCCACGACGAATTGACCGGGGACATGCTGCCCGGCTGCGACATCGTGCTGGTGTGCCTGTTCCCCCAGCTGTGCGCGGACTGGATCAGGGACCACGCCGACGCCTTCGGCAAGGGCGCGCTGGTGATTGACTGCGCGGGGGTGAAGCGCTGCGTATCGGAGCAGGCGGCGCCCCTCGCCGAGGGCCGGGACTGGGTGTACATCGGCGGCCACCCGATGGCAGGGCGGGAGTTCTCCGGCTTCGCCGCCGCGCGGGCCAACCTGTTCGAGAACGCCAGCATGATACTCTGCCCGCCGCCCCAGGCCCCCATCGAGGCCCGGGAGGCGGCCAAGGCCTTCTTCCTGGAATCCGGCTTCAAGACCGTGCGCTTCTGCACCCCCGAGGCCCACGACCAGATGATCGCCTACACCAGCCAGCTGGCCCACATCGTTTCCGGCGCGTATGTGAAAAACCCGCTGTCCAAGGCGCACAAGGGCTTCTCCGCCGGCAGCTTCATGGACATGACCCGGGTAGCCCGCATGAACGAGGTCATGTGGACCGAGCTGTTCCTGGAGAACGGCGATCTGCTGCTGCCCGCGCTGGACGATCTGATCGCCCGCCTGAACGAATACCGGGAGGCGCTGTCCTCGAAGGACCCGGAGAAGGTGCTGCCGGTGCTGCGGGAGGGCAGGATCGCCAAGGAAGCACTTGATTGAGAGTGAAGCGTGGAAATGAGGTTTGACCGGGAGCGGCTGATCGAAGGGAGAGATCGCTATGTCCATTGAGGTTCGGCCCGCGAAAAGAGAGGAATTGGAGCAGGTCAACGAATTGCGCAGGATGGTGAATGACGTGCATGTTCAGGGGCGGCCGGACATCTTCCGGCCCGGCTTCAACGAGGCCCTGCGGCGCCACGTCTACGACGAATTCGACGACGAAAACACCGGCATCCTGGTTGCGCTGGCAGGCGGCGAAATCTGCGGCTTTGCCACCGTACAGTACATCCGACGTCCCGAATCGCCCTACTGCTTCGCCCGCGACTTCTACCGTGTGGAGGAGTTTGGCGTGGCGGAGGCGCACCGCAGAAAGGGCGTCGCCACCGCGCTGGTGGAATACATGAAGTCCGACGCCAAAGCCCGGGGCTTTGCCCGGATCGAGCTGGACATGTGGGCCTTCAACGAAGGCGCGCTGGCCTTCTATGAGGCCGCGGGCTTCGACACCTACCGCCGCTACATGGAACTGAATCTGTAAGGGGGAATCCGCATGCGCAGCATACACATCACCGTCTCGACCAGCTACGACGTGCTGATCGGCGATGGGCTGGTCGACAAGTGCGGCGAACTGACCGCGAAGGTCGTGAAGCCCTGCAGGTGCCTGATCGTGTCCGACGACACGGTGGACGAGCTGTACGGCGACCGGGCGCAGATCAGCTTCAGCTATTCGGGCTTCGAGACCCACCGCTTTGTCTTTCCCGCGGGCGAGGCCAGCAAGGCGCTCTCCACCCTCGCCGACATCCTGAACGCCATGGGCGAAGCGAAGCTGTCCCGCAGCGACCTGGTGGTGGCCCTGGGCGGCGGCGTGACCGGCGACATGGCGGGCTTCGCCGCGGCGATCTACGCCCGGGGCATCCGCTTTGTCCAGGTGCCCACCACGCTGCTGGCGGCGGTGGATTCCTCGGTGGGCGGCAAGACCGCCGTGGACATGCCCTTCGGCAAGAACATGGTGGGCGCGTTTCACCAGCCCAGCCTGGTGGTCACCGACACGGACGTGCTGCAAGACCTTCCCCGGGAGCAGCTTTCCAACGGCGCGGCGGAGGCGATCAAGTGCGGCGTGCTGAACGACCCGGCGCTGTTCGCGCTGCTGGAGACGGGACGCTGGCAGGATCGGATCGACGAGGTGGTCGCGCGCTGCGTGACCTACAAGCGGGACGTGGTGGCCCGGGACGAGTTCGATACCGGCGAGCGGGCCTTCCTGAACCTGGGGCACACCTTCGGCCACGCCATCGAGGTCTGCTCCGGCCTCAGGCTGCTGCACGGCCAGGCCGTGGGCATCGGCACGCTGATGGCCGCGGCTTGCGCCGGCTGCCCGGAGGACATGCTGCGCCGCCTGGCGGGCTGCCTGAAGAATAACGGCCTGCCCACCCGCTGCCCCTACGGCGCGGACGCGCTGGCGAAGGCGGCGATGAACGATAAGAAGCGCTCCGGCGGGACGATCACGCTGGTGCTGCCGGAGGCCATCGGCAAGTGCGCGCTCAGGAAGCTGCCGGTCTCAGAGCTGCCCGCCTGCTTCGAGCGGGCGATCGCCGTGACGGAGGCGATGGCGCTGTGAACGTAATCGTCATCCCCGCCCCGCTGCGGGGCACGGTGCGCGTGCCGGCATCCAAGTCCGCCGCCCACCGGGCGCTGATCTGCGCCGCGCTGGCTGACGGGCCCACCGACATCGCCATCAGCGCCCTGAACCGGGACATCGAGGCCACCGCCGCCTGCCTCGGCGCGCTGGGCGCGGACATCGATCGCGCGCCGGAGGGGCTCCGCGTCTTACCCATCGCCCGCGCGCCGGAGCAGGCCGCGCTGGACTGCGGCGAAAGCGGCTCCACGCTGCGCTTCCTGATTCCCGTGGCCGCGGCCCTGAACGTCCGCGCCACGTTCACCGGCCACGGGCGGCTGCCGGAGCGGCCCAACGCCGTGCTGACGAACGCGCTGCGCGCCCACGGCGCTGTGATCGACCGCGACACCCTGCCCATGCGCCTGTCCGGCCCGGTGGCCGGGGGCCGGTGGGCGCTGCCGGGGAACGTGTCCAGCCAGTACGTCACCGGGCTGCTGTTCGCGCTGCCGCTGCTTCATGAGGACAGCGGGATCGCGCTGACCACGGCGCTGGAATCCTCGGCCTACGTGGACATGACCCTCGACGCCCTGTCCCGCTTCGGCGTGACGGTCGAACCGGTCGAAGGCGGCTGGCGGGTGCCCGGGCGGCAGCGCTACCGCTCGCCGGGGCGGCTTGAGATCGAGGGCGACTGGTCCGCCGCGGCCTTCTGGCTGGCGGCCAACGCGCTGGGCGGCGACGTGCGGGCGGAGGGGCTGCGGCAGGACACCGTCCAGGGCGACCGGGCCGTTCAGCGGCTGCTGGGCCAGCCCGAAATCGACGCCAGCGGCGTGCCGGACCTGGTGCCGGCGCTGGCAGTGGCCGCGGCCTGCCGGCCCGGGCAGACCGTGATCTCCGGCGCGGCACGGCTGCGCCTGAAGGAGAGCGACCGGCTGGAGACCGTGGCGGCGATGCTGCGGGCGCTGGGCCACGGCGTCACCGTCACCGGGGACGGCCTGGTGATCGAGGGCGGCGCTCCCGCAGCCACAGACGGGGCCGTGCGCACCGTGGACGGCGCGAACGACCACCGCATCGTGATGGCCGCCGCCGTGGCCGCCGCCTTCGCCGATGCGCCCGTGCGCATACTCGGCGCGCAGGCGGTGGAAAAATCCTACCCGGACTTCTTCCGGGATCTCAAAGCGCTGGGAGGGCAGTATCATGTCGAACCTGCTGGGCAGTAAATACCGGGTGCAGATCTTCGGGCAGAGCCATTCGCCGATGATCGGCTGCGTGATCGAGGGCGTTCCCGCCGGGACCGTGCCGGACATGGAGGCCCTGTCGGCCTTCATGGCCCGCCGCGCGCCGGGGCAAAGCGCGCTCTCCACCGCCCGGAGGGAGGACGACGCGCCCCGGATCGTCTCCGGGCTCAACGAGCGGGGCGAAACCTGCGGCGCGCCGCTGTGCGCGCTGATCGCCAACGCCGACCCCCGCAGCCGGGACTACGACGCCCTGCGGGACGTGCCCCGTCCCGGCCACGCGGACTACACCGCCTGGGCGAAGTACGCGGGCCACAACGACATCCGGGGCGGCGGCCAGTTCTCCGGGCGGCTGACCGCGCCGCTGTGCTTCGCCGGGGCGCTGGCGATGCAGCTGCTGGCGGAGAAGGGCGTGCGCGTGAAGGCCCGGGTGCACAGCCTCGCCGGCATACGGGACGCGGCGATCGACCTTGCCCGGCCCCCGCTGGACGCCATCCGCGAAGCCCCCCTGCCCACCCTGGACCCGGAGGCCGCCCGGCGCATGAACGAGGCCATCCTGGCGGCGAAGGCGGCGGGCGATTCCGTGGGCGGCGTGGTGGAATGCTTCGCCACGGGCCTGCCCGCCGGGCTGGGCGAGCCGATGTTCGACGGCGTGGAGAACCGGGTGGCCCGGGCGATCTTCGGCATCCCCGCCGTGCGGGGCGTGGAGTTCGGGCTGGGCTTCGCCGCCGCGGACCTGCGTGGCAGCGAACACAACGACGCCTATCGCATACAGGACGGCCAGGTGCTTGCCGGGACCAACCGCCACGGCGGCGCGCTGGGCGGCATCACCAGCGGCATGCCCCTGGTGGTCCGGGCGGCCTTCAAGCCCACCCCGTCCATCGCGCTGCAGCAGCGCTCCGTTTCACTGAGCCGACGTGAGGACGCCCCGCTGGCCGTGCAGGGAAGGCATGACCCCTGCGTGGTGCCCCGGGCCGTGCCCTGTGTGGAGGCCGCCGTGGCCTGCGCCATCTACGACCTGATCCTGGAGGGATGATTATGGAACTGAACGAGATCCGCACCCGCATCGACGCCATCGACGACGACATCGTGCGCCTGTTCGCGCAGCGCATGAACTGCGCCCGGGAGATCGCCCGGGTGAAGCAGCAGGTCGGCAAGCCCATACGGGATCACGCCCGTGAACGGGCCATACTGAACCGGCTGACCGACGCCGCGGGCGAGACCTGCGCCCCCTATGTGCGCACGCTGTACAACCAGATCTTCGACCTCAGCCGCGCCTATCAGGCCTCGCTGGGCAGCTATCGCAGCCCGCTGGAGGCGCAGATCGCGGAGGCGCTGGCGCAGACCCGGGGCAGCCGCCTGCCGGAGCGCGCGCTGGTGGCCTGCCAGGGCACGGAGGGGGCCTACGCCCAGCAGGCCTGCGAGCGCCTGTTCCCCTGCCCCGACATACTGTACTTCGACAGCTTCGACGGCGTGTTCACCGCGGTGGAGAAGGGCATGTGCCGCTACGGCATACTGCCCATCGAGAACAGCACCGCGGGCTCGGTCACCCAGGTATACGACCTGATGGAGAAGCACAACTTCTACATTGTCGGCGCGCAGAAGCTGCGCATCGACCACCGGCTGATGAAGAAAGGCGGCGCGGCCGGCGCCCCCATCGCCGAGATCGTATCCCACGAGCAGGCCCTGCGTCAGTGCAGCCGCTTTCTGGCCGCGCACCCGGAAATCAGTACCACGGTGATGGCCAACACCGCCGTGGCCGCCGAATACGTGGCCGCCAGCGAGCGGGACGACCTGGCCGTGATCGCCTCCCGGGCCTGTGCCGACCTGTACGGGCTGGACATCGTGAACGACGACATCAGCGACAGCCCCTCCAACTTCACCCGGTTCATCTGCATCTCCCGCCGGCTGGAGGTCTACCCCAACGCACGGAAGATCTCGCTGATGCTGAATCTGGCCCACGAGCCCGGCGCGCTGAACGCCATCGTGTCCAAGCTGGCGCTGGCCGGGATCAACCTGCTGAAGCTGGAGAGCCGCCCGCTGCCGGGGCGCGAGTTCGAGTTCCGTTTCTTCTTCGACATGACCGCGTCCGTATCCGACCCCCAGGTGGTGCGCCTGCTGGGCGAGCTGGAGGCCCGCTGCGACCGGTTCACGTTCCTGGGCTGCTACGACGAGCAATGATCCGGAGGAAATGCCATGGAATACGGCCTGATCGGCGCGAAGCTGGGGCACAGCTATTCGGTGCCCATCCATGCCCAACTGGGCGGCTACGACTACCGGCTCTGTGAGTTGGACGAGGCGCAGTTTGCCGACCTGATGAAGCGCCGCGGCTTCAGGGGCGTCAACGTCACCATCCCCTACAAGCAGCTGGCCTTTTCCCTGTGCGACGCACTGTCGGACACCGCCAGGGCGGTGGGCTGCGTGAACACCGTGATCGTGCGCCCCGACGACAGCCTGTACGGCCACAATACCGACATCGGCGGCTTCATCGCCATGGCGCACCGCGCCGGCGTTCAAATCGCAGGGAAGAAGGTCGCCATACTGGGCAGCGGCGGCACCTCGCTGACGGCCCGGGCCGCGTGCCGGAGCCTGGGGGCGGATGAGATCGTGGTGGTCTCCCGCCGCGGGCCGGTGGACTACGAAGCCCTGTACCGCGACCACGCCGACGCCCGGGTGCTGATCAACACCACGCCGGTGGGCATGTACCCGAACAACGGGCAAAGCGCGGCGGACATCGACCGCCTGCCCGGGCTGGAGGGCGTGCTGGACGTGATCTACAACCCGGACAAGACCGCCCTGGTGCTGGACGCCGAGGCCCGGGGCATCCCCGCCGCCGGGGGGCTGTACATGCTGGTGGAGCAGGCCCGCCTGGCCGCGGAGCTGTTCACGGGCCGCGCCATCCCGGAATCGGAGACGGCGCGCATCCACGCCCAGCTGCGCGGCGAGGCGCTGAACGTTATTCTGGTGGGCATGCCCGGCTGCGGCAAGAGCCGCGTCGGCAGGGCGCTGGCCCGGCGAATGGGCCGCCCCTTCGTCGATGCGGACGATGAGATCGAGCGCGCCGCGGGCAAACCCATCCCGGAGATCTTCGCCACCGAGGGCGAGGCCGCCTTCAGGGCGCTGGAGCACCGGGTGCTTTGCGAAACCTGCCAGGAGAAGGGCCGGGTGATCGCCACCGGCGGCGGCGCGGTGCTGCGGCAGGACAACGTGCGGGCCATGCGCCAAAACGGCCGGGTGCTGCTTTTGCGCCGCGCGCTCAACGCGCTGAGCATGGACGGGCGGCCCCTGTCCACCTCCCGGGAGGCGCTGGAAAACATGTGGCAGGTCCGCGCGCCGCTGTACGCCGCCGCGGCGGATGCTGAAATCGACAACAACGCCGCGCCGGAGGACGCCGTGGCGCGGGCACAGGAGGCGTTTTATGAAGCTGTTGATCGTTAACGGGCCCAACCTGAACATGCTGGGCATCCGGGAAAGGCATATCTACGGGGACAGGGACTACGACGCCCTGTGCCGCTTGATCCGCGAGGCCGCCGACAGGCTTGGCTGCGAGGTCGATATCTTCCAGTCGAACCACGAGGGCGCGATCGTCGACCGCATCCAGCAGGCATACTCCGACGGCACCCGGGGCATCGTGATCAACCCCGCCGCCTACACCCACACCAGCGTGGCGATCCTGGACGCGCTGAAGGCCGTGCAGCTGCCCGCCGCCGAGGTACACATCAGCGACGTCACCCGGCGCGAGCCCTTCCGCCAGGTCTCCTACGCCGGCATGGCCTGCGGCGCCCACTTCATCGGGCTGGGATTCGAGGGGTATGTGAGGGCGATGGAATGGCTGTGCGGGAATGAAAAATGACGGCATCGCGCCGTCATTTTCATCCTTACCCCAATCAGCAAAAGTAGCTGATTCCGTTAAAGGTTTCTATCCATTTTGCAATGATGTCCGCGTTTCGCGCTTCTATGATCTGTATCAGAATGCGTAGCTGGCGTTCCGGAATCCTTGAATGATTGTTCTGCAACAGGCACTTGCCGGAACGGGTAATCCAAATCTTCGTGGCGTTCGCTGTTGGTTTCACATTGGCAATATGCACGTGCACCGGCTCCAGAGGGCTGCTTTCATTGATCCAGAAATAGATCACATAGCTGCCGACCCTAAATAACTGCGGCATGCTCAAACCCTCCGTCCCTCGCCAGCTCGAAAATGGTATGGGCAAGGCTTTGGATAAATTCCTGGAGCCTGGCGATTTCCTCACTTGTAAAGCCATCGACCTTCTCCCATTTATAATCCGGCAGCCAACAGGTCGCAGACTTGAAGCCGTAATCCACAGGCTTTTCAACGCAGACCTTCACCCGCTCCCTGCCGTCCTGCACGATGCTCTCGGAATGCACGATCTCCGTCTCGTCTGGCAACGTCATGAATGGATAAAGCACTGCTGTTCCCTCCCTTGTTGCGTTCTCTTTCGCTTAGTCTATCACAAAAGCGCATGAAACGCAACAATCATTCGCCCCTCCCGAAAATTTACATACAATACCCCCTCGCCGCTTGCAAAGGCGGCGATTCTATTCTACAATAAACGTGGAATTATGTGTGGAGGGATGAGCATGAACGACGTTTCGAGCCGCTTTGCGGAGAAGGTATTCAACCTGAGCACCATGCGCCAGCGCCTGCCCAAGGACACCTACCGCGAGATGCTGCGCTGCATCGGGGACGGCGTGCGACTGGACATCAGCGTGGCCAACATCGTGGCCAACGCCATGAAGGACTGGGCCATCGAGCAGGGCGCGACCCACTTCACCCACTGGTTCCAGCCGATGACCGGCATCACCGCCGAGAAGCACGACAGCTTCATCGCCCCCAACGGAAATGACGGCGTGATCATGGAGTTTTCCGGCAAGGAGCTGGTGCGCGGCGAATCCGACGCCTCCTCCTTCCCCTCCGGCGGGCTTCGCAGCACCTTCGAGGCCCGGGGCTATACCGCCTGGGACCCGACCTCCTACGCCTTCATCAAGGACGGCGTGCTGTACATCCCCACCGCGTTTTGCAGCTACGGCGGCGAGGCGCTGGACATGAAGACCCCCCTGCTGCGCAGCATGGAGGCCATCAACCGCCAGGCAATGCGGGTGTTGAAGCTGTTCGGGCATGAGAACGTGAAGCCCGTGACCACCGTGGGCAGCGAGCAGGAGTACTTCCTGATCGACCAGGATGTGTTCAACGCCCGGGAGGATTTGCTGATGACGGGCCGCACGCTGCTGGGCGCGAAGCCGCCCAAGGGCCAGGAGCTGGACGACCACTACTTCGGCGTGATCAAGCCCCGGGTACAGGCCTTCATGCACGAGCTGAACGAGGAGCTGTGGCAGCTGGGCATCCTGGCCAAGACCGAGCACAACGAGGCCGCCCCCGCCCAGCATGAGCTGGCCCCGATCTTCACCACCACCAACATCTCGGTGGACCACAACCAGCTGACCATGGAGCTGATGCAGAAGGTGGCCCACCGCCACGGCATGGTGTGCCTGCTGCACGAAAAGCCCTTTGCCGGCGTGAACGGCAGCGGCAAGCACAACAACTGGTCCATCGCCACCAACACCGGCGTGAACCTGCTGGACCCGGGCACCACGCCCTTTGAAAACGCCCAGTTCCTGCTGTTCCTCTGCGCGGTGATCCAGGCCGTGGACGACTATCAGGACCTGCTGCGCATCTCCGTGGCCACGGCGGGCAACGACCATCGCCTGGGCGCGAACGAGGCCCCGCCGGCGGTGGTGTCCATGTTCCTGGGCGACGAGCTGACCGAGGTGCTGGAGGCCATCGAGAACGACGCGGACTACGGCGGGCGCAAGAAGGAGCAGCTGAAGATCGGCGTGGACGTGCTGCCCCGCATCCCCAAGGACAGCACGGACCGCAACCGCACCTCGCCCTTCGCCTTCACCGGCAACAAGTTCGAGTTCCGGAGTCCCGGCGCCAGCCAGACCATCGCCAAGCCCAACATCGTGATCAACACCGCCGTGGCCGAAAGCCTGCGGCAGTTCGCCGATGTGCTGGAGGGCGCGCAGGACTTCACCCAGGCCCTGCACGACCTGATCCGGGACACCATCAAGGCCCACAAGCGGATCCTGTTCAACGGCAACGGCTATGACAACCACTGGCCCGAGGAGGCCCAGCGCCGCGGCCTGATGAACCTGCGCACCACGCCCGAGGCGCTGGAGCGGCTTCTGGACGAAAAGAACGTGGCGCTGTTCGAGCGGCACGGCGTGTTCAGCGCGGCGGAGCTGCGCTCGCGGTATGAGATACTGCTGCAGAACTACGTCAAGGTCATCCACATCGAAGCCCAGACCCTGATGGACATGATCAACCGCGACATATTGCCCGCGGTATCCTCGTTCTCGGCGCGGCTGTGCAAGAACGCCGAGGTCAAAGCCAGCGTGGCGGGCGTGGCCTGCGGCTACGAAAAGGCCCGCTGCCGCGAGCTTTCCCGGCTGACCGACGAGATCTACGCGCTGTGCAGCACCCTGGGCGAGGCCGTGCACCACGCCGATTCCGCCGAGGACACGCTGCAGCGCGCCATGCGCTACAAGGACGACGTGATCGGGGCCATGAACGCCCTGCGCGCCGCCTGCGACGCCTGCGAGGCCATGACGCCCAACGACCAGTGGCCCTATCCAAGCTATACGGACATACTGTTCAGTGTGAAATGATATGGATAAGCTGATCGTCATCTGCGGCACCAACGCCTCCGGCAAGAGCGGGCTGGGGGTAGAGCTGGCCGCGCGCTACGGCGGGGAGATCGTGTCCGCCGACTCGCGCCAGGTGTTCAAGGGCCTGGACCTGGGCAGCGGCAAGATCACGCCCGCGGAAATGCGGGGCGTGCCCCACCACCTGATCGACGTGTGCGAACCCGGCGAATTCTTCTCGATGCACGACTTCCAGAAGCTGGCCTACCGGGCCATCGACGGCATCATCGCCCGGGGCAGGCCGTCGTTCCTGGTGGGCGGCACCGGGCTGTACGTGGCCTGCGTGACCGAGGGCTACCAAATGAGCGACAAGGCCCCTGATCTCGAATACCGGGAATATCTGGAGACGTTCAATACCCCTCAGCTGTATCAGATGCTGACCCGGGCCCTGCCGGACGCCGACGTGGACCCGAAGAACCGCAACCGGGTGATGCGGCTGCTGGAAAAGCTGCACGCCGGAGACGATGCCGTCGCCGGGCGCAGCCCCCGCTACGAATGCCTGAAGCTGGGCGTCACCTGGGACAGGGACACCCTGCGCCGGCGCATCGACGAGCGCCTGCAAAGGCGGCTGGACGCGGGCATGATCGACGAGGTCCGGGGGCTGTTGGAGCGGGGCGTCAGCACTCAGTTCCTGATGAAGCTGGGGCTGGAGTACCGCTTCATCACCCGGTACCTGACCGGCGAGATCGGCAGCGAGGCGGAGATGACCGAGCTGCTGTCCACCGCCATCAAGCAGTTCGCCAAGCGGCAGATGACCTGGTTCCGCCGGGATCGGGACATCCTGTGGCTGGACATGACCGCGGATCCCCTGGTCCAGGCCGCGGAGGCCATCGACGCGTTTCTCGGAAGCGATTGAAGATTGATTCACGATGAAATAACCGGTTGAATATGCCGGTTATTTCTGTTATAATACATTAAAACAAAGTGTGCTCACAGGCATCGATGCGTAAAACCCATTTGGAAGGAAGGTGAACCGACCGTGCTGTACTCCAGTGCCGGGCTGCTGGCCCTGATCGTTCACCTGATCATCAATCAAGACGTGCTGCGCCACTCCTCCCTGGAAAAGCTCGTGCCCGCCCACCGGGTATACCGCGGCTTTTTGATCGCCGTGACGCTCTACTTCATCTCGGACATCCTCTGGGGCGTGTTGTACGAGCGCGGGCTGATCGCGCTGACCTTTGCCGACACCGCCGTCTACTTCGCCGCGATGGCCTTTTCGATACTGCTGTGGACCCGCTACGTGGTGGAATATCTGCGCCAGAAGAACCGCTTCGGCAGGCTGCTGAGGGTGATCGGCTGGCTGATATTCGCCTTCCAGATGGTATTCATACTGGTCAACCCCTTCCTGCCGATACTGTACTCCTTTGACGAGCAGGGCGTGTACAGGGCCGAGGCGGCCCGCTATGTCACCCTGGCGGCGCAGACGTGCATGTTCCTGATGACGGCGATCTACGCGCTGGCGGCGGCGTCCAGGCGCTCCGGCACGATGCGGCTGCGCCATCGCACCATCGTGCTGTCCAGCCTGGCCATGGCCGTCGCCATCATCGCTCAGGCCGCCTTTCCGTTGCTGCCGCTGTACGCCGTCGGGTGCCTGCTGAGCAGCTGCGTGCTGCACACCTTTGTACTGGAAAACGAGAAGGAGGAATACCGCGACCAGCTGGAGGCCCAGCTTCAGGAAAACATACTGAAGGGCAACTACTATGACCTGCTGACCGGCCTTCAGGGCATGAGCCACTTCTTCCGGCAGATCGAAAAGCGCCGCGCCCAGGCCTTGCGCTCCGGAGAGCAGACCGTCTTTCTGTACATGAACCTGAGCGGCATGAAGTTCTACAACCAAAACAACGGCTTCGCCGCGGGCGATCGGTTGCTGCGCGCGTTTTCCGAGCTGCTGACCGCGACCTTCGACGCCGAAAGCTGCAGCCGCTTCGGCCAGGACCACTTCGTGGTGTTCACCCGCCGGGAGGGGCTGGACGCGGCGCTCGCGGAGATGTTTGCCGACTGGACAGCGCAGTACGGCAGCGACGGGCCCGCGATCCTGGTGGGCGTGTACCCGGACAGCGTGGAGGACGCGGACATCAGCACCGCCTGCGATTTGGCGAAAATCGCCTGCGACGCCGTGCGGCACAGCTTCGTTTCCACCGTCAGGTACTTTGACGACGACATGCTCGCCCGCGCCCAGCGCCGGCAGTACATCATCACCCACCTGGACCAGGCCCTGTCCAACCGCAGGATCCAGGTGTATTATCAGCCCATCGTGCGCGCCGCCAACGGCAGGGTGTGCGAAGAGGAGGCGCTGGCCCGCTGGGTCGACCCGGAAAAGGGCTTCCTCTCCCCCGGGGATTTCATACCGATCCTCGAGGAGGCAAAACTGATCTACAGGCTGGATCTGTACATGCTGGAGCAGGTGCTGCAAAAGCTGCACCTGCAGCAGGCGGCCGGGCTGTACCTGGTGCCCCAGTCCATCAACCTTTCCCGTTCGGATTTCGACGTCTGCGACATCGTGGAGGAGATCCGCCGCCGCGTGGATGAAACCGGCCTGCCCCGAAGGCTGATCACCATCGAGATCACCGAGAGCATCATCGGCAGCGACTTCGACTTCATCAAGGCCCAGGTGGACCGCTTCCGGGCGCTGGGCTTCCCGGTGTGGATGGACGACTTCGGCAGCGGCTATTCCTCTTTGGACGTGCTGCAGAGCATGCCGGTGGACCTGATCAAGTTCGACATGCGCTTCATGCAGCAGTTCGACAACGACGACAAGAGCCGCATCATACTGACGGAGCTGATGAAGATGGCCGTGGGCCTGGGCATCGACACCGTGTGCGAGGGCGTAGAGCGGACGGACCAGGTCGCCTTCCTGCGGGAGATCGGCTGCTGCAAGCTGCAGGGCTACTTCTACGCCAGGCCTATGCCGATGGAGGAGATCTGGAAGCGCTACAGGACGGGCACGCAGATCGGCTTTGAAGACCCGGAGGAATCCGGCTATTTCGACATCATCGGTCGGGTGAATCTGTACGATCTGTCCGCCGTCACCAACGAGGAGGACGACGACTTCCGCCACTACTTCGACACCGTGCCCATGGGCATCATCGAGGTCCGGGGCGACAGCGCCCGCTTCACCCGCACCAACCAGGCCTACCGGGATTTCATATGGCGCACCTTCGGCTTCAGCCTGACCGAGATGGGCGACAGCTTCGAGCAGACCCGCCAGGGCCCCGGTCAGCCCTTCGTGGACGTGCTGCGCCGGTGCTGCCGGGAGGGCGGCCGCGCCCTGTTCGACGAGGTCATGCCCGACGGCACCGTGGTGCACTCGTTCATGCGCCGCATCGCCGAAAACCCCCGCACCGGCACCACGGCCGCCGCGGTGGCCGTGCTGGCGATCAGCGAAGGGCATGGAGCGGAGAACATGGAACAGGAATAGTGGCCAGGCAATAGGGACCCTAAGCAGGGAACAGGGAACAGGGAACAGGGAACAGGGAACA
>JBGUQG010000244.1:0-2559 GCA_045130815.1 Christensenellales bacterium | reverse complement strand
CCCAGGCCCTTCCCCGCCTCCATGGCCGCGCTGAGCAGCCTGTAGGAGCAGCAGGGCGCCAGCGTGCCCTGATAGCCGAACTGCGCGCCGTAGTTGGAATCGGTGTAGGCGCTCATAGCGGCCACCACGTCGCGCAGCCGCAGCTTGTCCGTCAGCGCCCCGGCGGAGCCGATGCGGATGATGTTCTCCACGCCGTAGAAGTGGAACAGCTCATAGGAATAGATGCCGATGGCGGGCATGCCCATGCCGGAGGCCATCACGGAGACCCGCTTGCCCTTGTAGGTGCCGGTATAGCCCTGCACGCCGCGCACGTTGTTCACCAGCCGGGCGTTCTCAAGGTAGCGCTCCGCGATGAACTTCGAGCGCAGCGGATCACCGGGCATCAGCACCGTGGGCGCGAAGGCCCCTTCCGGCGCGTTGATGTGGGGCGTAGGAATGTTGCTCATGTGTTTTCCCCCTTTTACTCAGTCCAAAAGTACCTGCAGGCCGTTGTCGCCGAAAACCTGAAGCAGCTTCAGCGCGTAGCCGTCGCAGGCCTCAAAGAAATCTCCCGCGTGCCGAATCACGATCAGCTCCCGCTCCCGCCGCTCGCCGAGGCAATCGTTCAGGGCGTCCAGGTTGCCGCCGTAGTAATCCGGCAGCGCCAGCTTGTCCTTCAATTCGGCGTGCGCCTGGGCGCGGCCCGTCATGCGCTTTCCATCCAATACGATCATTGTAAATCCTCCGGAAACAGCTGTGTGAATGTGTTGTAGTGGTCGTCGGTATAGTAGTACAGCCCGTCGGAGCTGAACAGCACCCGCTCTTTCCCCCGCTTTTTACCGCGGTAGTTGGCGTCGCACTCGTACCACCTCCGGCCCTTGGCGGAGGGCAGCCGGCCTTCGTAGTTGCCGAAGGTATCGCCGCCGATGCTCATGCCCGGGGCGACCTCGCCCACGTAGTTGTAGCGGCTGTCCCAGCCCAGGTCCCTGGCCTCGCTCTTGGTGATGAAGTTCTCCGGCAGCTCGCCGTAGTAATCCAGGTAGTTGACGATCTGCTGCGGGTCCGTCACCGGCAGCTCGAACCGCGGCTCCGCGGGCGGCCGGGTCGCCCGGGGCGTCTGCGTCGGCTTGGGGGCCTTGGTGTTCCCGGGCGTCTTCGTGCTTCGGGGCGCCTCGGTCTTCTTCGGGGCCCGGGTGGGCTCGGCCCCGGCCCCGTAATCCGCGTAGCCCTCCTCGGTCATCGTATCCAGCAGGCCGCTGAGCAGGTCGCGCCAGTCCTCCGCCATCGCGCCCGCGGTCAGCCCGGAGAGGGCCAGCAGCAGCGCCAGCAGCAGCGCCAGCCGCCTGACAAGTCTTTGCATGGGATGTGAACCTCTCTTTCCGTCGTATTCCGTCCGCACCTATTTTAAACCATCATCGCGGGCGCCGTCAAGCAGCGGGGCGAATTTCGCGGCTTTCGGCGCGTTTGGTGCGGTTTTGGGGCCGCGCGATGCGGTTTTAATGTCCCCGCACTTGAACACGGCGCTTTGGTATGCTATAATGCATTCCGCGAGGTGTGAAAAGATGGCAAAAGAGAAGTACGGCAACATTCGCATCCCCGAGGAGCCCGGCGAGGGCCCTTCGATCCTCGGGATCATCATACTGTTCTGCATCCCGGAGATCATCACGAAGGTCATCGGCGGCTTCCTGCTGTTCAAAAAGATCAGGAATGAAACGCTGCGCAAGCGCTATCAAACCTATCGCCGCTATGCCAAGGCCATCGGCGGGCGCAGCAAGGTCAGCATCCGCGACCTGGCCGCCACGCTGGGCATGCCCACCGCCAATGTGGTCGGCGATCTGCAGGCCATGATCGACGAGGGCGTGATCATCGGCAACGCCTATATCGACCGCAGCCACCTGACCCTGTACATGGACCAGCTGTCCGCCCAGACCGAGGACCTGTTCAGCCAGATCGTAAACGTGTTCGTCAGCCCCGAGGACCGGGCCAGGACCGTGGCGGAGGCGAAGTCCGGCCGCCGCGCCAAGGCGGAGGCGATCGAGACCGGGTTCGCCCGGGAGGAGGAGGCGCCCGCGTCCGAGAAGCGCAGGCAGGCCGAGCCGGCGAAATCCGCCGCCGACAGCGACAACTTCGAGGCCAAGCTGCGGGAGATCCGCGAGCTGAACGAGGCCATCGAGGATCCCACCGTGTCCGAGCGCATCGACCGCATCGGCGAATTGACCGCCAGCATCTTCCGCGTGGTCCGGGAAAAGCCCGAGCACACCGAGGAGGTGCGCCGGTTCATGAACTACTATCTGCCCACCACGCTGAAGCTGCTGAAATCCTACAGCCTGATGGAAAAGCAGAGCTACCAGGGCGAGAACATACAGTCCAGCCGCAAGAAGATCGAGCAGGTGCTGGACACCCTGGTGCGCGCCTTCGAGCAGCAGCAGGACCGCCTGTTCAAGACCGAGGCCATGGACGTGGATGCCGACATCAGCGTGCTGAACACGATGATGGCCAGCGACGGCCTGCTGGAAAAGCAGGGCGAGCTGCGAGCCAGCGGCTCGGGCAGGTGATAACCAACCGTAGTCGGTTTATTGA
>JBGUQG010000243.1:0-3755 GCA_045130815.1 Christensenellales bacterium | reverse complement strand
GCAAATCTACGAATAATGTCACATTCTTTGCCAGTTCCGCGCTGATATTCATGAATTTAATGGCCCCGCACGCAGGATTTTAACTGCGCACTGTAGAATAAAAGTGGTTGCGGTTATAACACAATAACCTGTGGAGGATGCGTCCATGAGCGATCCGCGCCGAAGCGCCGTTTCCGCGGGCCTGACCGGGACCCCGCTGGCAGCGCTGCGCGCGGCGCTGGCGGCAAACGGCCATGCCCTGGTCGCCTGCGCGCCGGACGGGCCCGCCGGGCTGCGGCTGATCCGTGAGCGCGAGCCGGACTTGGCCGTCGCCGCCGCGGTAATGCCGGGCATGGACGGCGCGGCCTTCGTCCGGGCCGTGAGCGCGCTGCGGCTGAACGTGCGGCCCGCGGTGCTGCTGCTTCGGCCCGCGGGGCTGAGGCTGCCCGGAGAGGACGCGCTCCCCCGCGCGGCGGTGCTGGATCTGCCCGTGGACGCCGGCGCCCTGGGCGCGGCGCTGCGGCGACTGTCCGAGGCCCCCGCGGTCCTGCCCCCGGCGCTGAACGCGCGCCTGGAGGCGCTGCTGGACGCGCTGGGCGTGCCGCCGCATCCGGGCAGGGACTGCCTGCGGCGGGCCGTGGCCTTGGTGTGGGCGGACCGGCGCAGGCTGCGCACGCTGAAGGGCTGCGTGTACCCGGCGCTCTCGCGGCAAACGGGGCTGAGCCCCGCCCAGGCGGAGCGGGCCATGCGCCACGCCATCGACGCGGCCTGGCGCACCGGCGCCATCGACGAGCAGCACAGGATATTCGGAGACACAATCGATGCAAGGCGCGGAAAGCCCACCTGCGGCGAAATGATCGCGCAGCTTGCGGAAAAACTGCGATGGGAGGGACGAGCATGAAGAGAATGAAGCGCGCGGTGGTGATCGTGCTGGACGGCGCGGGCGCCGGCTGGCAGGCCGATGCCGCGAAATACGGCGACGAGGGCGCCAACACGCTGGGCCATGTCATACAGCAGGCCAATCCCGACATACCGAACCTGGAGGAGCTGGGCATCAAGCACCTGCTGGGCATCCAGGGCAAGGACGCGGACGACCCCATCGGCTGCTACGGCACCATGGTGGAGCAGGCCGCCGGAAAGGACACCACCACCGGCCACTGGGAGATCGCGGGCCTGACGCTGCGCGAGCCCTTCCCCACCTATCCCAACGGCTTCCCGCCGGAGGTGATCGAGGCCTTCGAGGCGGAGACCGGCATGGGCACCATCGGCAACAAGGTGGCCTCCGGCACCGAGATCATCAAGGAGCTGGGCGCGGAGCACCTGCGCACCGGCAAGCTGATCGTATACACCAGCGCCGACAGCGTGTTCCAGGTGGCCGCCCACGAGGCGGTGCTGCCGGCGATGGAGCTGTGGCACGTGTGCCGCATCGCCCGGCGCATCCTGAAGGGCGAGCACAGCGTGGGCCGCGTGATCGCCCGCCCCTTCGAGGGCGAGGTTGGCGCGTTCGTGCGCACCGCCAATCGGCGTGACTTCTCGGTGGACCCCACCGGTCGCACCATGATGGACGCGCTGAAAAGCGCGGGCTACGACGTGCTGGCCGTGGGCAAGATCGAGGACATCTTCAACCACCGGGGCATCACCCAGTCCAACCATGCCGCGGGCAACCCGGCCTGCATCGACGCCACCATCGACTTTTTGAAGAAGGATCGCTGGAAGGGCCTGATGTTCGTGAACCTCGTGGACACCGACATGCAGTTCGGCCATCGCCGCGACGTGCAGGGCTTCGCCCGGTCGCTGGAGGAGTTCGACAGGAAGCTGCCCGAGATCATGCGGCTGCTGGGCGAGGACGGCCTGCTGATCCTGACCGCGGACCACGGCTGCGACCCCAGCTACACCGCCCATACCGACCACACCCGCGAGCGGGTGCCGCTGCTGGTGTGGGGCCTGGGCATCGAGGAGGGCGTGAACCTGGGCGAGCGCAAAACCTTCGCCGACGTCTCCGCCACGGTGCTGGAGGCGCTGGGCTGCAATGAAAAGCTGGACGGCACGTCCTTTTACAAAGACATCGCGCTGCAATAGCGCAATGTAAAATATCACATTTTACAGAAAAGGCCTTTTCATTTGTTATGAAATGGGTTAGAATAACAATGTAGCTTTAGGCGTTGGCGACACGCCGCGCCTGTGCAAAGAATCAATTTAGGGAGGTAATTCCAATGGCTGTTAAAGTTGCTATCAATGGTTTTGGCCGCATCGGCCGCCTGGCTTTCCGTCAGATGTTCGGCGCCGAGGGCTATGAAGTCGTCGCTATCAACGACCTGACCAGCCCCGCGATGCTGGCTCACCTGCTGAAGTACGATACCGCTCAGAAGGGCTACTGCGGTGTTATCGGCGAGAACAAGCACACCGTCAGCTCCAAGGAGCCTGAGTATGAGGAAGACGGCAAGACCGTGAAGGTCCCCGGCTCCATCACCGTGGACGGCAAGGAGATCACCATCTATGCCGAGCCCAAGGCCCAGAACCTGCCCTGGGGCAAGCTGGACGTGGACGTCGTGCTGGAGTGCACCGGCTTCTACACCTCCAAGGCCAAGAGCCAGGCGCACATCGACGCCGGCGCCAAGAAGGTCGTCATCTCCGCTCCCGCCGGCAACGACCTGCCCACCATCGTTTACAACGTGAACCACACCACCCTGAAGCCCGAGGATACCATCATCTCCGCCGCTTCCTGCACCACCAACTGCCTGGCCCCGATGACCAAGGCTCTGAACGACGCCTTCCCGATCGTCAGCGGCATCATGACCACCGTGCACGCCTACACCGGCGACCAGATGATCCTGGACGGCCCGCATCGCAAGGGCGACCTGCAGCGTGCCCGCGCCGGCGCCGCCAACATCGTGCCCAACAGCACCGGCGCCGCCAAGGCCATCGGCCTGGTCATCCCCGAGCTGAACGGCAAGCTGATCGGCTCCGCCCAGCGCGTGCCCACCCCCACCGGCTCCACCACCATCCTGGTGGCCGTCGTGAAGGGCAAGGACGTCACCAAGGAAGCCATCAACGCCGCCATGAAGTCTCAGGCCTCTGAGTCCTTCGGCTACACCACCGAGAAGCTGGTCTCCAGCGACATCATCGGCATGACCTATGGCAGCCTGTTCGACGCCAACCAGACCATGGTCTCCAAGATCGACGACGACACCTATCAGGTGCAGGTCGTGTCCTGGTATGACAACGAGAACAGCTACACCAGCCAGATGGTTCGCACCATCAAGTACTTCGCTGAGATGTAATCATTGTCCCACAGGGGTTTTCGGGATTCCGCGATTGCGGTTGAACGAAAGCCACTACGAAAAATGTTGAATGACCCTCGTAAACCGTTTCAATGCGGAATACGATGGTAGCATAAACATTTATCCCCTCTTTCCAACCAGAATATGGACGGAAAGAGGGGTTTTTCTATGGAAATCAGCATGGTGATTCAGGAGTTCGGGTTTGATTGTAGGATTCGCAAGCTGTCGCCCAAGACGATTGAGAACTATGGGAAACAGTTAGGGACAGCGGGGACGGTTCTTGCGTATCCGTCCCCGTGTACCCCGAAACACCGCTTGCCAATCCCCTGCCGGACGTGCTATACTGTTGGCGGAAGGAGGAATGGCCCATGACGCGCCCCTACACGATTCCCCAGATCGAAGAGCGGCTGACGCCCGTGTTCCGCAGGAACAACGTGCGCAGGGCCGTGCTGTTCGGATCCTACGGCAAGGGCCTCGCCACGCCGGAGAGCGACG
>JBGUQG010000242.1:0-4343 GCA_045130815.1 Christensenellales bacterium | reverse complement strand
TGAAAACAGCACACTGTGCTGTTTTCCGGGCGCTCGAACCACTGAAAACTCTCCACTGGAGAGTTTTCCGGGCGTTCGGTGTCCCTGCTCCCTGTTCCCTAAATATATATCTCGCAATCGCTCTCCACCTTCTTGCAGTTGGAAAGCACGTTCTTCATCACGGCGTCCACGTCCGCGCCGTCGTTGAACTCCACCTTCATCTTTTGGGTCATGAAGCTGACGGTGCAGTCTGCGACGCCCTCGGTCTTCCTGGCGGCTTCCTCCATCAGGTTCGCGCAGTTGGCGCAGTCCACTTCGATCTTGTAGCTCTTCTTCATTCTGTAGTTTCCCCTTTCATTCCGTAATGTGTTCCATGCCCTGGCCCAGGATCACGCGCACGTGGTCATCCGCCAGGAAATAGTAGACCGTCTTGCCCTCCCGTCGGGAGCGCACCAGCCGGGCCTGCTTCAGCACCCGCAGCTGGTGGGATATGGCGGACTGGGACATGTTCAAAAGCGCCGCGATGTCGCACACGCACATCTCCGATTCAAACAGCACGTAGAGTATGCGTATGCGGGTACTGTCGCCGAACACCTTGAACAGCTCCGCCAGGTCGTACAGGTCCTCCTCGTCCGGCATGTCCAGCTTCACATGGTCCACCAGCTGCGGGTGGCTGTGCAGCTCGTCGCAGCGCTCCGCCAATTCATGCATTCCAAGTCCCCCCAACATATGATCATCTGTTCATATGTTATTATATACAAAGGACAGCCCTCTGTCAATGCCCAAAAATGCAAAAGTCAATAACAGATAAGCGCCAAGGGCGCTTTTGCTCCCTATCACAGTTCCTTATTGTGACGATTTGCCACGTTTTGACCCTTGAAATCCAATTCTTAGCATGGTATAATTAGATCATCTAATTAACCCGCTGAACAAGCTCTGCTATAAGAAGATTGGAGGTGAGGCCCTTGAAAACCGTGGACATCGCCCTGCATTCCCCGAAGCATGTCAGCAAGCTGGTGAACATCACCAACCGCTACCCCTTCACCATTCAACTCCGGCAGGGGCGGTACGTCGTGGATGGCAAGTCCATACTCGGCGTGTGCAGCCTCGAAACCTCAAAGCCAATCATCCTGGAAGTCTACTCCGACCACTGCGAAGCCCTGATGGACGACCTGCAGCCCTTGATGTGTTGAGATCCCCTGGCGGAGGAGCATTACTCCCCCGCCTTGCTTATTGTCCTCCGAAGCGCCACATCAAATATCCCACGCTGATCAGGCACACGCCCAGGGCGCTGGTCCACACCCAGCGGGGCACGAATATCAGGAACATCAGCACGCCCACCGCCATCAGCACGATGCCGGCGATCCGCGTGCCGTTGTTTTTGGGCCTATAGCCGCAATAGCGGGCCATTGTCATCGCCTCCCCCACGGTTCAGGGTATGCGGGAGCGCGACAAAAGGTGTCCCGGCATTCGTCGAATTACGGCGAATACCGGGACACCTTTCACATAAGCGTCACCGCTTCAGCTTCGCGGCGATGCCCTCCACGCCCTTGCCCACCAGGGCGATGGAGTGGGGCGCGGCAAGCATTTGCTTCATCAGCGCGTTGGCGGCGTCGAAGTCCACGGCGTTGATGGCGTCCAGGGTCTCGCTCTCGGTGCGGGTCTTGTCCATCAGCAAAAGCCGCCGCCCGTTGGACTGCATCCGCGCGGAGGTGGACTCCAGCCCAAGGATGTAGCCGGACTTCAGCTGCTCCCGGGCCATGTCGAACTCCTGGCGGGTCATGCCGCCCTCGGCGATGGCGCGGGCCTCCTGCAGGATCATGTCGTACACCTGCACGGCGGTCTCCGGGTTGGTGGCCGCGTACACCGACAGCATGCCGGTATCCATGTAGGTGTTGGGATAGCTGTACACGGTGTAGGCCATGCCCAGCTCCTCGCGGATCTTCTGGAACAGCCGGGAGGACATGGCCCCGCCGAACACGCTGTTGAATATGGAGATATCGTAATTGCGATTGTCCCCCATCGGCAGCGCCGGATAGCCCAGGCAGATGTGCACCTGCTCGATGTCCTTCTCCCGGGTGACCACCGCGGGCGCGACCTCGCGGGTCACGCAGGGCAGCCGGTCAAAGCCCTCGGCCCGCCAGTCGCCCAGGTGCGCGTTCGCCATGTCCAGCACGGCGCTCCAATCGTAGTTTCCGGCGATGGCCAGCACGGCGTTGCCGGGGCGGTACATCCTCGCCCAATAGCCGTGCAGCTTCTCCCGGGCACAGCCGGACACGCTGTCCTCGGTGCCCAGTATGGGCCGGGACACGGCCTGGTCGCCGTAGTGGGCCAGCATAATCAGCTCGTGCACCAGGTCCTCCGGGGTGTCCTCGGCCATGGCGATCTCCTCGATCACCACGCCCTTCTCCTTGGCCATCTCATTGGGATCGAAGGTGGGGCGCGTCACCAGGTCGCAGATCACGTCCATGGCCAGGGGCAGGTGCTCGTCCACCACCTTGGCGTAAAAGCAGGTGCATTCCTTGGCCGTGAAGGCGTTCAGCTGGCCGCCCACGGCGTCCATCTCCTCGGCGATCTGCCGGGCGGTGCGCTTCTCGGTGCCCTTGAACACCATGTGCTCCAGGAAGTGGCTGACGCCCGCCTCCTGAACGCTTTCATACTGGGAACCCGAGCCCAGCCACAGCCCCACCGATACCGAGCGGAAGTGCGGGATCCGCTCGCCGATGATCCGCAGCCCATTGGGCAGGGTGATTTGATCAAAAGTCATGTTGATTGCTCCTTTTTCCAGTGCTGCCAGTGGATCTCCCGGTTGTAGCCGATATGGGCATAGAACGGGCTGCCGCCGCCGGTCATCCGGCGCGCGCCCAATGGGCGCAAGCGCCTGACATGCATCGACAGCGCCGCGGCGGCCAGGCCCTTGCCCCGGTGCTCGGGAACCGTGCAAAGCGGCTCCATGTAGGCCAGGCGGTTCTCCGGCACCCACCACATTCCCGAGAAGCAGGCGTATTCCCCGGTCCCGTCGGCGATGATCACGTTGTGATCGTAGGTGGCGTGAGGCGGCGGCGCAAGTGTCTCGCCCAGCACGCCGTAATAGGACCGCTGCGCGGTCCAATCGTCGCCGGATACCCGGTCCGTCCAGTTTTCAAAGGGCTCACGCTCATCGTTGCCGAAGCCCCTCCAGAAGCAGCGGGCCAGCTTCTCCGGCTCGCAGGCCGGCGGATCGATCACGTGAAAGCCCTGCGGCAGCGGGAAGTCCAGGTTCCCGGCTTCAAAGTCGAAGGCGCGGTCCACCTCCTCATGGGCGATGGCATAGCCCAGGCGCTTCACGGCATCGATCAGCGCCGCCTGCCCCGGGAACAGCACGAATTCCTTTTCGCCGCCAAAGCCGGGCATCTGCGTCTCGCCGTACTCCACGATATCATCCGCCAGCGCCTCATAGCCGGGGCGCAGGTTGATGAACACGTCGGTACATGGGTTTTCATAAAAGGCAAAGGCAACGACCCTGTCCCCGTCCAGCCACAGCCGGTCCGTGAACAGGTAGTTCTTGTCCAGCCAGGCCGAGGCAAGGGCGTACTCGAAGAACGGCGCGGGCACGCCGTTGGACCAGTTTTCATCGTAGACCTCGACCATGAAGTCCCAGACCCGGCCTTCATCCGTCAGCGGCTGGAACTGTTTGGTGGTAATATTTTTTACAGACATAGGCGATACCATTCTTCGTCGATCTGTTCAAATCCAACCGATTGAAACATCCTCTGGCTCTGTGCGTTGAACGAATAGATATTCGCCCGCACCTCGCTCATGCCACTCTCCCGGGCCAGCACGACCATCTCCCGAACACAGCGCCGCCCGATGCCCCGGTTCTGGCGCTCGACGCACACCACGATGGCGATCTCCCCGTCGTCCTTCAGCGTCACGTCGCCCACCAACGCGCCGCGATACTCTATGTAATAGCATTTCCCATGGCTTGACAAAAATGCGTACATCGCCCGCAGGCGCTCGAGGGTATAGGGGTCGGCGCGATTGTCCACCTGGCAGCACAGCTCCGCGTCCTGATACCAGGGAAGCGTCACGGCCTCGTTAGGGTAGTACGGAATCAGGGTAATCTCTGAATCAACGATCCGCGAATCCATACGTTTTCCCCCTGTACAAACACCGGGATTTTGCGCTTGAATCAGTAGCGCAAAATCCCGGATACTTATTCGCGGCAGCAAATGCCGGCGGGCGCTGTCCGCTTAGTCCCTGCGGCGCGGCCTGCGGTCGCGGTCGCTGCCACGGCGGTCCCTGTCGCCGTCGCGGCGCGGGGGCCGGCGCACGGGCATGGAATCGTCGTCATACACGATGTCGTTGCGCACCAGGTTGATGCG
>JBGUQG010000241.1:0-6025 GCA_045130815.1 Christensenellales bacterium | reverse complement strand
TCAGGTGGGCCGGGGTCAGCCGGCGCGCCTCGTCGTCCAGCTTGCGCAGCAGGTTCAGGCCCGTGGCCGCGGTACCCGTGAACTTTTCGTTGAAGTTGACGCCCCACAGGATCTTGTACATGTTCTGCGCCCAGGTCCAGCAGTGGCCGCTGCCGGTGTCGGGCACCATGCCGGCGGTGACCTCCTTGCCGTTGATTTTGAACACCGTGTCGTTGTTGTATTCGGTATAGTTGGCGGCCATCACCGAGAAGGACGCCCTGGCGGCGCTGCTCAGCGGACCCAGGGGCCAGTCCAGGTCGTTCCCGTACAGCGCCACGCTGCCCGAGGCCGCGGCCCCGTCCTGATAGGCGCTCACGTCCGCGCCGCCCAGGGGCGACAGCTTCGCGCCGTCCATGAAGCCCTCGACGATGCCCGTGCCGGGATTCACCGCCACCATCATATAGCCGTCGCATTCGCCGGTGACCAGCACGACCTCGCCCTTGTCCAGCTCGGCCAAGGCCTCGCCGGTCGCGGTGTCGCACAACAGCGGCGCCTTGCCCGTCACTTCGGCGTACCATATGTCGGCCTGGGGCGCGGCCACCGCGGCGTCCCCGTCGATCCAGCCGTAGTCCGGCCGGGGCGTCGCCCCCGCCTCGGGCTCCGGCAGCGCAACGCCGCCGTCCTCCGTAACCAGGCCAATGGCGTCGGTATCCGTCGCCGGGGCCACCTCGGCCTCTATGTTTCCGCTGACGATATCCGCCCCCTCCGCCAGCGCGGTGGAGACCAGGCAAAGCGCCATCAGCAGCGCGATCAGCTTCGTTATACGCATAATCGTTCCTCCGGAATTTGGATATTACAATAATATTGTACTATTATGTCTAAAATTTGTCAAGTAAGGGTTATGTTGGCAAAATTCTGTCAATTTAACACAATCAATTGTCACAAGCTGCCCGCCGCCCAAACGCCGTGTGAATTTTGTGTTGAACCGGCAAAAACCGGGTTGACAAAGCCGCGCCGTCGGGCTTATACTGGGCGTGTAAATTCAAACGGGAGGTGAGCCATGATGACGCTGTTGTACAATCTCAACGCCGTTGTTTGCCTTGCCTGCCGTATCCGTGGGGTTTATTCTGCCTGACCAATGGGCATAGATCCGGGCCGGACACGCAGGTGTCCGGCCCTTTTTGCGCCGTAAAGCGAGAGAAACACCATCAATATATCGGAGGGTTCCCCATGCAAATCACACGCAAGGGCGCGTCTGAAAACGCGATCATCATACGCCGCTTCGCCCCGTTCATGAAGGGCAGCGGCATGAAATACGCGGGCAGCATGCTGTCCATCGTCATCAGCGTGCTCGCCTCGTTCTTAACGCCGCTGCTGATCGCCGGGGCGGTGGACGCCGTCACGGCCACGCTGAACGGCGAGGGCGCTTCGCCGTTGAACCTGCCCGGCATACTTGCCGGATGGTTCAACGCCCGGGGCGGCTCGGAATACGCGGCCAGGCATATTTACATCCTGGCGGGGCTGCTGGTGGCGGTCAGCCTGGTGGGCGGCCTGTTCCAGTACCTGCGGGGCAAGTGGTCCGCCGAAGCCAGCGAGACCATCGCCGAGCGCATGCGCACCCGGCTGTACGGCCATCTGCAGAACATGGATTTCGACTACCACGTGAAGGCCCAGACCGGCGATCTGATCCAGCGCTGCACCACCGACGTGGAGACCGTGCGCCGCTTCCTGGCCTCCCAGGTCACGGAGATCTTCCGCACGGTGATCATGGTGGTGCTGGCCCTGTCGCTGATGAGCGCCATCCACGTGAAGCTGACGCTGATCTCGCTGATCCTGATCCCCCCGCTGTTCGGCCTGGCCTTCTGGTTCTTCCACTGGGTGCAGAAGCTGTTCAGAGAGGCGGACGAGGCCGACGGCCAGCTGAGCGCCATGCTGCAGGAAAGCCTGACCGGCGTGCGCGTGGTGCGGGCCTTCGGACGGCAGCGCTATGAGAGCGACCGCTTCACCGTCTGTGCCGACGCCGTGCACGACAAGAGCGTGCGCATCAGCCATGTGATGGCGATCTACTGGTCCGGCTCCGACATGCTCAGCATGGCCCAGACGGGGCTCACGCTGCTGTTCGGCATCTACTTCGCCACCCGGGGCGAGATCACCACCGGCAACGTTTTGACCTTTGTCAGCTACATCTCCATGCTGATCTGGCCCATCCGCCAGCTGGGCCGCATATTGCAGGACCTGGGCAAGTCCATGGTGGCCATGAAGCGCCTGTACGAGGTGCTGGACGCCCCCATGGAGCAGGACACCCCCGGCGCGAGCGAGGCGGAGCTGTACGCGCCCATCGAGTTCAGGCACGTGGCCTTCGGCTATGACGGCCAGCCGGTGCTCAGCGATGTGTCCTTCACCGTGCAGCCCGGACAGACCGTGGCGATACTCGGCGCGACGGGCAGCGGCAAGAGCACCATGATGAACCTGCTGCAGCGCCTGTACGACGTGAAGGAGGGCGAGATCCTGATCGGCGGCAGGGACATCAAAACCATTGAAAAGAAATACCTGCGCTCCCGGGTGGGCTATGTGCTGCAGGAGCCGTTCCTCTACTCCCGCACGATCCGGGAAAACCTGGCCATCACCGACGGCAAGGCCACTGACGAGGCCATTAAGCGCGTCACGCAGATCACCCACTCCGACGGCTTCATCACCCAGTTCAAGGAGGGGTATGACACCATGGTGGGCGAGCGCGGCGTCACGCTGTCCGGCGGCCAGAAGCAGCGCGTGGCCATCGCCCGCACGCTGCTGCGGGACAACGACATACTGATCCTGGACGACTCGCTGTCCGCGGTGGACACCGAGACCGACCGCGCCATCCGCGACGCCCTGGTGGAGGGCCGCGGCACGGGCAGCCGGGTGCCCACCACGTTCATCATCTCCCACCGGCTGACCACGCTGGCCGACGCCGACCTGATCCTGGTGCTGGAGGACGGCAAAATCGCCCAGCAGGGCACCCACGACCAGCTGATCCGTCAACCGGGCCTGTACCAGAAGGTATACCGCATCCAGGCCGCGCTGGAGGACGAGCTGAACAGCGAAATCGCCTGAAGACAAGAGGTGATACGATATGCAATCCCAACAGGAACAGGACTATACCAAGAAGCTGGACGCCGGCCTGTGGCGGCGGCTGATCCGGTATATGAAGCCCTATCACAAATACCTGTACGCAATCATGGCCACGATGGCCGTGAGCGCGCTGTGCGACACGATCTTTCCTCTGCTGACCCGGGAGGCCATCGACACCTTCATCGCCGGGGGCGAAACCGGGGGCCGGCTGTGGTTCATACTGCGCTACGCGGGCACGCTGCTTTTGCAGACCAGCTGCATATTCGGCTTCTGCCAGCTGTGCGGGCGGGCGGAGTGCGGCATCAACCGGCACATCCGCAAGCTGGCCTTCAAGCGGCTGGAGGAGCTTTCCTTCTCCTACTACGACCAAACGCCGGTGGGCTTCATCATCTCCAGGATGACCAGCGACACCGCCCGCCTGGGCGAGACCGTGGCCTGGGGTATCGTGGACCTGTTCTGGTCCGGCAGCTACATACTGATCACCACCGTGGCCATGTTTCTGCTGAACGCGCGGATGGCGCTGCTGGTGCTCAGCGTGATGCCCGTGATCGCGGTGGCCGCCGTGTGGTTCCAGAAGCGCATACTGGCCAGCTACCGCGAGGTGCGCAAGACCAACAGCCAGATCACCGGCGCCTTCAACGAGGGCATCATGGGCGCAAAGACCAGCAAGACCCTGGTGCGCGAGGCGGCCAACTGCGAGGAATTTTCCGTGCTCACGGGCCGCATGCGGGCCTCGTCCATCCGGGCGGCGGTGCTCAGCGCGCTGTTCTTCCCCATCGTCACGTCCCTGGGCTCCATCGCCACGGCGCTGGTGCTGCACCGGGGCGGCACGGAGGTCTTCATGGCCAACGGCCTGGTGACCGTGGGCACGCTGGCGGCCTTCGTGCAGTATGCCACCGGCATCTTCGAGCCCATCAGCAGTATCGCCCGCATATTCGCCGACCTGCAATCCAGCCAGGCCGCCGCCGAGCGCGTGGTGAGCCTGCTGGAGACCGAGCCGGAGATCTTCGACACGCCCGAGGTCGTGGAGAAGTTCGGCGACAGCTTCAACCCCAAGCGGCAGAACTGGCCCGACATCAAGGGCGACATCGAGTTCGACCACGTTTCCTTCCACTATTCCACCGGCGAGCAGGTGCTGGACGACTTCTGCCTGAAGGTGAAGGCGGGCCAGACCGTGGCGCTGGTGGGCGAGACCGGCAGCGGCAAGAGCACCATCGTGAACCTGGTGTGCCGCTTCTACGAGCCCACCAGCGGCACGATCCGCATCGACGGCGTGGACTACAGGCAGCGCAGCATCCTGTGGCTCCAGGATCACCTGGGGTACGTGCTGCAGCAGCCCCACCTGTTCTCCGGCACCATCCGCGAGAACATACGCTTCGGGCGGCTGGACGCCACCGACCGGGAGATCGAGGCCGCCTGCCGCGCCGTGGACGCCGAGGACTTCATACTGAAGCTGGAGAAGGGCTATGACACCGAGGTCGGCGAGGGCGGCAACCGCCTGTCCACCGGCCAGAAGCAGTTGATCTCCTTCGCCCGGGCGCTGATCGCCAAGCCCGCCATATTCGTGCTGGACGAGGCCACGTCCTCCGTGGACACCCAGACCGAACAAAAGCTGCAGGCCGCCATCTCCGTGGCCCTCACCGGGCGGACCAGCTTCATCATCGCCCACCGGTTGTCCACCGTGCGCAGCGCCGACATGATCCTGGTGATCAAGGACGGCAAGATCACCGAGCGCGGCACCCACCAGGAGCTGCTGAAGCAGAAGGGCTACTACTACACCCTGTACGCCAACCAGTTCCGCGAGGAAGGGGAAAAGCGCAGCTGGGAGGAACTCACGGCGTAACGGCTGTTCCCCTTCCATAAAGCGGTCGGTTTTCGGCAAACCGAAACGGTCGACGGAATCGCACATTTCGAAATGACGCGCGACGAGTATCTGGAGCGCGGCACAGCCGACTGTGCCGAATGAATCGTTTCCCCGTCAATTCATCGCCCCCGGCCGACATTTCGTCGCGCCGGGGGCGGCTTTTGTCAGGCGGATATTGCGCGGCGGGCCGGCGGTGGTATAATGATCTCACACGGCGGGCAGACCGCCGGTCAGATCAATTCAATCGGAGGAATTCAAATGTCCATGAACATGACCCAGGAGGTGCGCGAGGCCCGCGCAGCGGGCATTCGTGCCCTGAACAGCCTGCGCCGCGCCCAGGAATACCTGAACAGCGCCCGGAATTGGGGCATTTGGGACATACTGGGCGGCGGCATGATCTCCAGCCTGATGAAGCATTCCAAGCTGAACGATGCTCAGCGCTGCATCGACCAGGCCCGGTATGACCTGGACGACTTCCGCCGGGAGCTGATGGACATAAACGTGCCCGACGTGCAGATCGACGGCTTTCTCGGCTTCGCGGACTTCTTCTTCGACGGCCTGTTCGCCGACTTCATGGTACAGTCGAGGATCAACGAATCCCGCCAGCGGCTGGAGGAGGCCTGCCGCCGGGTGGAGGACGTGCTGCGCCAGCTGCCCGAAGCATGAAGCCCCAAATGACAACAACGCCCCCGGAGAGCGCGCTCCGGGGGCGTTGCCATATTTTCCCATCGCTATTTCGATATCGCCAGACCCACGTTCAAATCCATCACCGCGGGGCGCTCCAGCCCCTGCATGAACCGGGCGGCCAGCGCGAGGGCGGCGGCGCAGCACAGTATGTCGGCAATGGGCGTGGCCCACACAATGCCGAACACCGGCACGGCCCTGACCAATATGAACATCATCGGAATGTCCAGCACGCCCTTGCGCAGTATCGCCAGCACGAAGCTCTTGCGGCTCTCCCCCACCGCCTGGAAGAAGGAGATGAAGGCGTAGGCGCAGGCGGAGAAGGGCCCGCCGACGCACAGTATGCGCAAAAAGCGCGCGCCGTACAGCTGGGAGTCGGAGGCGTGC
>JBGUQG010000240.1:0-9031 GCA_045130815.1 Christensenellales bacterium | reverse complement strand
TTGCCTGTGCCGCGGTGAAGCTGGAAGCCTTCCGCCGCATTTCCTCCGCGCCGAACTACGTGATGCACATCAAACGGAACAAGGCGGACATGGAGGTCAGGGTCGTCAACACCAATTCGCTGCTCAAGAGCGACAACACCTACTACTATCCCGACTGCATCGGCATCAAGACCGGCTACCACAGCCACGCAGGCCAATGCTTCGTCGGCGCGGCGGAGCGGGACGGCGTGCGCCTGGTCAGCGTCGATCTGAACAGCATCTCAAACACCGACAAGTGGGTGGACACGATCCGCATGTTCAACTACGGCTTCACCCGCTATACCGCCTATTCGCTGGAGGACATGTTCACCAAGGCGGGCAGCCAGATCGCCACGCTGCGGGTGTCCAACGCCATTGACACAGATCCCTACGGCGGCATGCTGAATCTGAAGATCGCCCAGATCAGCGATCCGGACTACGTGCGCATGGTGGAGACCGACAACGACACCGCCATGGAACAGGCCATCCGCGACTTCGTGTCCCGGTGCGAGCTGACCGTGACCTCCGACATGGTGGCCCCGGTGTCCGAGGGAGAGATCATCGGCAGGGTGCGCTACCTGGACCAGTCCGGCAAGGCCATCACCGCGCTGCTGGTGGCGGATCGGGACATTGCCGAACAGCCGCCCAAGGCTTCGCTGACGGATCTGATCCCGGCGCTGGCCTACTTCGAGGACCCGCTGGTGGTGCTGCTGGCCGCGGTGCTGATACTGTTGATCGTGCTGCTGCTGGTCGCCGGGGCCGTGCGCGCCTCCCGCAAGGAAAAGCGCCGGAAGCAGATATACGAGGCCCGAAGGCTGGAATACATGCGCCGTATGAGCGCCCAGCGCCGCAGGGACGCGAAAAACCACCGGAAATAGTATGTGACGCTGTTTAATTCCCCCTTGCGCGTTGAATACTAAACGCGCAAGGGGGAATATCTATATGCCGGAACGCATCAGAAAATGGTTCAAGCACATCGACCTGCGCTTCTGCGGCGCGCTGGCGCTGCTGCTGTTGCTGCTGGGGCTGGCTTCCGCCGCGTACCGGGGCAGGGCAAGGACGGCGCGGAGCGCGCCGGATGCCGCAGCGCCCGCGGCCGTCGCCGCCATATTGCAGCCCGGGACCGAGCCGGAGGAGCCGGAGCCGCAGCCGCCCGTGTGGACCTGGCCGCTTGAGGGGGAGATCATCACGCCCTACAGCCCGGACGAGCCGGTGTGGTCCCATACGCTTTCCCAGTGGCAGACCCATCCGGCCCTGGATATCGCGGGCATGCCGGGCGAGGCGGTGTACGCCTGCGCGGACGGCACGGTGACGGACGCCTACAGCGACCGGCTGTGGGGCAATGTGATCGTCATCGATCATGACGGCGGCTACCGATCCACCTATGCCGGGGTAAACACGCTCAAGCTGGTCAGCCCCGGCGACACCGTGGCCCGGGGAGATGTGATCAGCGCCGTCGGAACGCCGACGGGCTGCGAGGCGGAGCTGGCCGGGCACCTGCACTTTGGGCTGACCCTGGATGGGAAAAGCGTGGATTTCGCGGCGCTGGCCGGCGAATAAGGCTTGCGGGAACGGCCCGTATCGGTTATAATGGTTCTCACAATACGAAAGCGGGGGAGCATCCATGCCGAGACTTTGGGCCAGGATCATTTGCAAGCACCGCATAGAGCGCCAGGGCACCGAGGAGTGCGACTTTTCCGGGGTGGAAGAGGCGCTGACCCGGCTGTGCCACGAGTTCGACATCCCCAGGCCACTGTGGCTGGACAAGCACTATCGGGAATTCGATGAATTCCGCCGCACCCACTTCCTGCCGGAGCACTTCATGGAGGAGGTGCCCTTCCAGCGGCTTGAGATCGAATTCCTGGAGGACGACGACAAGCCCCGCCGCAGCCGCGATCCAAGGAACGACTTCGGGGATTACTGACCGCGGGTGTTAAATAAACGGAAAACCGGGCAAAGCAAATTGACGGGCCGGGGCAGGCGTGCTATAATCAAACCGTCGATGAGGAAGAGGAGTAGTCCCCACATTTCCCAAGAGAGAGCGGCTCGCTGGCTGGAAGGCCGCTCGGAACCCTGGGGGGCGAAGGTCGCTTCGGAGGCGGCCGGGTGAAGTCATCAGCCCGGCGGGGTGCGCCCCTTAAAGCGCACAGAGGCCCGTTCGTTCGGGCGAATAAAGGTGGTACCGCGGAGCATTCCGCCCTTTGGGTGAGGCTGCTCCGCGTTTTTGTATCCATCGGGAGGTGATCGCATGTCGGGAGAGCACAGGCGCTTCGGCGGCTTTATTCTGCCGGTGCTGGTCGTCATGGCCGGCGCGTATTTCCTGTACACGCAAACGCGCTCCGGCACGCTGAGCGCCGTCGAGCTGAAGCCGGTCAACTGGATCGGCCTCGGTGCTATGGCCGCCGGACTGGTGGCGGCACTGCAGAAAAGGCCCGCGCTCAAGCTGATCGGCACGCTGGTCTGCGGCGTCGGGGCGATACTGGTCATCGGTCTATAATACAAGGGGGATATAGAAAATGGAAACCAAGCAGGAATTCACGATGGAAAAGGTGTTTCAGCCCAACCAGGTTGAAGGCCGAATCTACGACATGTGGGAGCACTCCGGCGCGTTCCAGCCGGTGAAGGACGAGAGCAAAAAGCCATTTGTGATCGTGATGCCGCCGCCGAACATCACCGGCCAGCTGCACATCGGCCATGCCCTGGATGAAATGCCCCAGGACGTGCTGATCCGCTATCACCGCATGAAGGGCGACCCCACGCTGTGGGTACCCGGCACGGACCACGCCGCCATCGCCACCGAAGTGAAGGTGGTGGACGCCCTGCGCAAGGAGGGCCTCAGCAAAAAGCAGATCGGCCGCGAGGCGTTCCTGCAGCGCACCTGGGCGTGGAAAAAGGAATACGGCGGCAGGATCGTGCGCCAGCTGCGCAAGCTGGGCGTGTCCTGCGACTGGACCCGCGAGCGCTTCACGATGGACGACGGCCTTTCACGCGCCGTGCGCGAGACCTTCGTGCGCCTGTACGAAAAGGATTTGATCTACCGCGGCAGCCGCATGATCAACTGGTGCCCCTGCTGCCAGACCTCGCTGTCAGACGCAGAGGTGGAGTATGAAACCCAGGACGGCCACTTCTGGCACATACTGTACCCGGTGAAGGAGACCGGCGAGCTGCTTGAGCTGGCCACCACCCGGCCTGAGACCATGCTGGGCGACACCGCCGTGGCCATCAACCCGAATGACCCCCGCTATGCCCACCTGCACGGCTGGCACGTGACGCTGCCGCTGGTGGACAAGGAGATCCCCATCGTGTGCGACGAGCACGCCGACATGGAAAAGGGCACCGGCGTGGTAAAGATCACCCCCGCCCACGACCCCAACGACTTTGAGGTGGGCAAGCGCCACGGTTTGCCCATGGTGCGCGTGTTCACCTATGACGGCTACATGACCGGCGCGAAGGAAGCCGCCGAGAACGCCGAGCTGATCGCCAGCGGCCGCGCCACCGTGGACGAGCCCACCGTGCTGGACTGCGGCAAGTACGCCGGCATGACCACCGCCGAGGCCCGCAAAGTGATCGTGGAGGACCTGAAGGCCCTGGGCCTGCTGAAATCCGTGGAGCCGCTGAGCCACGAGGTGGGCACCTGCTATCGCTGCCACACCACGGTGGAGCCCATGGTGTCCAAGCAGTGGTTCGTGAAGATGAAGCCCCTGGCCGAGCCTGCCTGCCAGGTGGTGTACGACGGCAAGCTGCGCTTCATCCCGGACCGGTTTGAAAAGACCTATCTGCACTGGATGGAGAACACCCGGGATTGGTGCATCAGCCGCCAGCTGTGGTGGGGCCACCGGATCCCCGCCTTCTATTGCGACGACTGCGGCGAGACCTTCGTGACCCGCGAGGACATCAGCGTGTGCCCGAAGTGCGGCAAGCCCGTCCACCAGGACGAGGACGTGCTGGACACCTGGTTCTCCTCGGCGCTGTGGCCCTTCTCCACGCTGGGCTGGCCCGAGCAGACGGAGGACTTCAAGTACTACTATCCCAACACCGTGCTGTCCTGCGGCTATGACATCATATTCTTCTGGCTGGCACGCATGGTGTTTTCCGGCATCGAGCAAACCGGCGAATGTCCCTTCCAGGTGGCGCTGATGCACGGCCTGGTGCGCGACGCGCTGGGGCGCAAGATGTCCAAGAGCCTGGGCAACGGCATCGACCCCATCGAGGTCATCGACAAGTACGGCGCGGACGCGCTGCGCTTCTCGCTGGTGATGGGCGTGGCTCCCGGCAGCGACATCCGCATGAGCGAGGAGAAGATCGAGTCCTACCGCAACTTTGCCAACAAGATCTGGAACGCCAGCCGCTTCGTGCTGATGAATCTGCAGGGCTTTGAGCCCAAGGGCCTGCCCGCGGCGGACAAGCTGTCCCCGGCGGACAAGTGGATACTGGCCCGCTATCAGGAGGCCGTGCGCGGCGTGACAGAGAACCTGGAGAACTACGACCTGGGCCTGGCCGCCACCAAGCTGTACGACTTCGTGTGGAGCACCTTCTGCGATTGGTACATCGAGATGGCCAAGCAGGGCCTCTACGCCGAGGAGGGGGACGTGAAGTCCACCACCCAGGAGGTGCTGCTGTACGTGCTCACCGGCACGCTGAAGCTGCTGCACCCCTACATGCCCTTCATCACCGAGGAGGTTTACGGCTATCTGCCGAACGCCGAGGGCATGCTGATCAACGCGCCCTGGCCGGAAGCGAGGCCGGAGTACGACTTCGCCGAGGAGGCCGCCCGCATGGACGGCGTGATGGACGTCATCCGCGCTGTGCGCAACATGCGCGCCGAGATGAACGTGCAGCCCGGCAGGAAGGCCACGCTGATGCTGAAGGCCCACGAGGGCTGGCGGGAGGCACTGAAGTCCGCTGAGGGCTACTTCAAGCGCCTGGCCAACGCCAGCACCCTGGAGCTGATCGAGGCTTCCGCGGCGAACCCGGAAAAGTCCGCCTCCACCGTGTCCGAGGCCTGCGAGGTGTTCATCCCGCTGGGCGAGCTGGTGGACGTGGAGAAGGAGCTGAAGCGCCTGGCAAAGGACCTGAAGGGCCTGACGGGCGAGATCGCCCGGGCCACGGGCATGCTGAACAACCCCGGCTTCGTGAACAAGGCCCCCGCCCAGCTGGTGGAGGCTGAGAAGGAGAAGCTGGCTACGAACCAGACGCTGCTTGAAAAGCTGAAGGCCCGCATCGCCGAGATGGAAAGCCTGAGGTAATACAGACATCAGTCGCGCGGGGACGGCATCATTGGCCGCCCCCGCTTTATATCCGCCTGTGCAGCGCGCGCATGCCCTCCTCAAGCCGCTCGCCGGGCAGGATCACGCGCAGGCAGTCCCCGTCATTGACCACATTCAGCGGCGACAGCGCGCCGAGCTCCTCCGGTTCCGCTCCGAACACCGTCACGCATGCCGTGCCGTCGGGCAGCCGTTTGCCCGCCACGCAGGGGACGATGCCCGTGACGCCGTCGTCGATCAGCGTGCCAAGGCTGTCCGGATCCTCCGTGTCTCTGAGCCGCGTAGGGATGCCCGCCTCCGCCACCGGGTCCAGGCAACGTGGGTGCAGCACGCGCGCCCCTGCGCGGGCCAGCATGCGCATCTGCCGGTAGCTGATCTGGGGGATCAGCCGCGCGTCCGGCACGACGGCGGGGTCCGCGGTCATCAGCCCGGGCACGTCCGTCCAGTTCTCGTACAGGCCCGCGTTCAACGCCGCCGCGGCCAGCGCGCCGGTGATGTCCGAGCCGTTGCGTGGAAAGGTGCGGATCTGCCCCGCCTCATCCGCACCGTAGAAGCCGGGCAGGATCGCGCGGCTGCCAGACCTTGAAAAGGCATCAGAGAGCCGCCGCCGGGTGCGCGGCGGGTCGATATCGCCGTGAGCGTCGAAGGCAATGGCGTCAGCCGCGTCGATCATCGGCAGGCCGATGTAGCGGGAGAACAGCAGCGCGCAAAGGTATTCCCCGCGGCTGAGGGTCGCGTCCCGGGATGTGCCAAGGGCATTCAGTATTTCCCGCCGGACCAGGTCGTCCACCGGCGGCAGGCCCAGCTGCCGGGCGATGACGGAATATCTTTTGGCGACGGCGCCGATCAGCGCATCCCGTCGCGCGATGTCCCCCCGCGTCTGCCAGCAGTCGGAAAGCAGCCCGGTGACCTTCGCGTCGTGCAGCGCGTCAGTTCCCGGCGCAGAGAGCACGGCGCAGCGCCGCGCGGGCGAAGCGCGCAGTATGTCCAGGATTCTCCTGAAGCAGGCTGCGTTGGCGGTGGAGCTGCCGCCGAATTTGCAAACGATGGTGCGCATATCATAACCCCCGTGATTTCAGCACTTATAAAACCGATCGAGCGCCGTATATGACAGCAGTCGACATGAACGGGCGCTCTCAATGCCATACTATGCGGAGCCCGAAGATGGGTGAGAGGGGCAAATTGTGTGCGTTTATTAAAAATGTATGAAAAAAAGGATTTTAGCGTACAGATGTTGTATATAGTAAAAATATCAGGTCAAAGCAGGAAAAACGGCGAAATTGGCGAATAATAAACTACCGTCATCGCCAAGCGCATGCGGCCATGAAATGATTATCGTCAGAGGGGCGTTAAATGAGCGGAAGGTTATCGGATGCCTGGCTGGAGGAACTGCGTTCCCGCATCAGCCTGGAGGAAGTGGTCTCCGAGTACGTTCCCCTGAAGCAAAAGGGCCGCCGGTTTTGGGGATGCTGCCCGTTTCACAATGAAAAGACCCCGTCCTTCAGCGTGGACACCGAGTCCCAGCTGTACTACTGCTTCGGCTGTCACAAGGGCGGCACCGCGATCAACTTCATCATGGATATGGAGCGGATGGAGTTCATGGACGCGGTGAAGCTGCTCGCCGATCGGGCCCATATGGAGCTCCCGGAGCGCAGCGCCCAGCCCGGCGAGGCCCGCACCACCCGCGACGAGCGGGAGCGGATGTACGAGGCCAACCGCGCGGCGGCCCGGTACTTTCACGACCTGCTTTTTACCGACGAGGGCGCGCAGGCGCTCAACTATCTGTACGGACGCGGTCTGAACGATTCGGACATCCGCCGCTTCGGCCTCGGAGCTTCTCCCAAAGGCTGGGACGGCCTTTTGCGTCATCTGGAGGCGCAGGGCTTTGAAGCGCCGCTGCTGGAAAAGGCGGGCCTGATCGTCAGCCGGGACAGCGGCCGCTTCGACATGTTCCGGGGCAGGGTGATGTTTCCCATCATCAACGCCCAGGGGCGGGTGCTGGGCTTTGGCGGAAGGGCGATGGGCGACGGACAGCCCAAATACCTGAACACCGCGGAGACGCCCATCTTCAACAAGCGCATGGGACTGTACGCGCTGAATTTCCTGCAAAAGGAGCGCGCGGTAGGCCGCCTGGTGCTGGTGGAAGGGTATATGGACACCGTTTCGCTGCGCAAGCACGGCGTGAAGGGCGTGGTCGCCACGCTGGGCACGGCGCTGACCGAGGAACAGGCCCGGCTGATGAGGCGCTATGTGCCGGAGGTGTGGATCAGCTATGACGGCGACGCCGCCGGCCAGAAGGCCGCGCTGCGGGCGCTGGACATATTTGACGCCCAGGGCATGCCCGCGAAGGTGATCGACTATCCCGAGGGCATGGACCCGGACGATTTCATCAAGGCCAGGGGCCTGGAGGGCTTCGAAGCGCTGCCCCGGCACGATTCGACCAGCTACAGGATGCTTCGGGCCAGGGACGGCCTGCAGCTTTCCACCCAGGAGGGCATGACCCAGTACGCGCTGCGCTGCTGCGCGATACTCAGCAGGGTCAAAAGCCCCATCGAAATGGAAAACCACCTGCGCCGCCTGGTGAACGAGACGGGTTACGACCGGGAGATACTGCTTCGGCAGATCGGCGTGAGCCCCAAAGCGCAGAAGAACGCCCAGGCGACGGACGCCCGCAGGCAGAGACACACGCGCACGGAGGCTTCCGGCGCCCAAAAGGCGGAGCAGGAGCTGATTTCCATGCTGGCCGCAGGGCTGATCCCGGTTCAGGTGCTCAGCGGAGAGGATTTTACGGACCCCGTGCATCGAAACCTGGCGGAATGGCTGATTTCAGGCAAAACCGCCAATGCTTATATTGACAATATCGCCGACGACGCTGTGCGGGAACAGGTCATGTGCGCGCTGAATTACAGCCCGCTGGTCACAGAGCGGGAAAAAGCCTTGGAAGTGGCGCGGGAATGCCTGGGCACGATACGTCGGCAGCGCGATCTCCAGCGGGATGATCAGCTCAAGCAGCAGGTCAATACGGCCTCGCCTGAGAAAAAAGCGGAAATCTACCGCCAGCTGGAGGCTTCGTGGAAGGAATCGGAGGATTGACCGGTCGAAAGGAGTGGCCCGGATTGAGCAAGACAACCGCAAATCAGGAAGTAATGGCCGCGCGCGTGCGCGAATTGATTGAGACCGGTAAGTCGAAGGGCGTTCTGACTTATAAGGAAATCGTGGAAACGCTGGGGGACGTGGAGCTGAGCCCCGAGCAGTTTGATCGCATACTGGACACGCTGTCGGGCCTGAATATCGAGGTCATCAAGGAAGACGCCGTGCCCGACGCCGAGCTTTTGGCAGAGGTCGAGGAGGAAGAGATCGACATCTCCGTGCCCGAAGGCATCTCCATCGACGACCCTGTGCGCATGTACCTGAAGGAGATCGGCAAGGTGCCCCTTCTGACCGCGGATGAGGAGATCGAGCTGGCCAAGCGCATGGAGGAGGGTGACGAGGAAGCCAAGCACCGCCTGTGCGAGGCGAACCTGCGCCTGGTGGTCTCCATCGCCAAGCGCTATGTGGGCCGCGGCATGCTGTTCCTGGACCTGATCCAGGAGGGCAACCTTGGCCTGATCAAGGCCGTGGAAAAGTTCGACTATCGCAAGGGCTACAAGTTCTCCACATATGCCACCTGGTGGATCCGCCAGGCCATCACCCGCGCCATCGCCGACCAGGCCCGCACCATCCGCATCCCCGTGCACATGGTGGAGACC
>JBGUQG010000239.1:0-2934 GCA_045130815.1 Christensenellales bacterium | reverse complement strand
ATCGGGAAGCTCAGCGGCGGGGAGCGGCGGCGGCTGTACCTGCTTTCGGTGCTGATGGAGGCCCCCAACATCCTCCTGCTGGACGAGCCTACCAACGACCTGGACGTCACCACCCTTGCTATCCTGGAGGACTACCTGGAGACCTTCCCCGGGGCGGTGCTGGCGGTGTCCCACGACCGGTACTTCCTGGACAAGGTGGCCCAGAGCATCTTCGAGGTCGGCGAAAACGGGGTCGTGAACCGTTACGTGGGCAATCACGGCGACTACCTGCGCCAGCGCAGGACCTGTGAAAAGCCTGCCGCCGTCAAAAAGCAGGCTTCCGGCCAAAAGACCTCGGACCTGCCCCGGAAGCTGCGCTTTTCCTTCCGGGAGCAGCGGGAGTTCGACACCATCGACGACGACATCGCCGCGCTGGAGGCGGCCATTGCCGACGCCGACGCGAAGATCGCGGAAAACGCCAGCGACTATGTAAAGCTCCAGTCGCTCGCCGGGGAAAGGGAGGCCCTGGAGGCCCGACTGGAGGAAAAGACGGAGCGCTGGGTGTACCTGAACGACCTGGCCGAGCGCATCCGCGCCCAGGAGGCGGACCGCTGAATTGTTGACGGGACAAAACAGGCCGTGCTATAATATCCGACAGACCGAATAACACGCTCGGAGGTTTTCAACATGGAACAGCAGATTCAGAAGAAGAGGATCTTTTCCGGCATACAGCCCACCGGCAACCTGACGCTGGGCAACTACATCGGCGCGCTGCGCAACTTCAGCCTGCTTCAGGACGAGTACGACTGCCTGTACTCCATCGTGGATCTGCACGCGCTGACCGTGCGCCAGAACCCGACGGAGCTGCGCAAGGCCTGCCTGCGCACGATGGCCATCTTCCTGGCCAGCGGCCTGGACCCGGAGAAGAACATCATCTACTTCCAGAGCCAGGTGGCCGCCCATCCGGAGCTGTCCTGGATACTGAACTGCTTTACCTACATGGGCGAGATGAGCCGCATGACCCAGTTCAAGGACAAGTCCGCCAAGCACGCGGACAACATCAACTGCGGGCTGTTCACCTATCCTGTGCTGATGGCCGCGGACATACTGCTGTACCAGACGGACCTGGTGCCCATCGGCGCGGACCAGAAGCAGCACCTGGAGATCTGCCGCGACATCGCCGAGCGCTTCAACGGCGTATACGGCGACGTGTTCACCATTCCGGAGGGCTACTTCCCCAAGGTCGGCGCGCGGGTGATGAGCCTGCAGGAGCCCACCCGGAAGATGAGCAAGTCCGACCCGGAGGAGACCTACATCGCCATACTGGACAAGCCCGACATCATCCGCAAGAAGATTCGCCGCGCGGTGACCGACTGCGACAATTCCGTGGTGTACGACCCGGAGAACAAGCCCGGCGTGGCCAACCTGATGAGCATCATGTCCGCGCTGACGGGCAAGAGCATGGATGACATCACCGCCGAATTCGACGGCCTGGGCTACGGCAAATTCAAGGACGCCGTGGCCGACAGCGTGATCGAGACCCTTTCGCCCATCCAGGCTGAGTACGACCGCATCAGCGCCGACAAGGCCTACCTGCAGCAGGTGATGGATTCCGGCCGCGAGCGCGCCGGCGCCATCGCCCACCGCACGATGCTGAAGGTGCGCAGGAAGCTGGGCATCGCGCCGTTCAGGCTGTGATCCTTCAAAGATACAAAGCTTCATAACGTGGCGTACAGATCCTTCGCTGCGCTCAGGATGACAGGGATGCGCTTCGTTGTCATTCCGAGCGCAGCGAAGAATCTTTCGCTATATGCGCGAGGTGCCACATGTCATTTAACCACATTCCCGTCCTGCTGCGCGAATGCCTGGACGGGCTGGAGATCAAACCGACCGGGGTCTACCTTGACTGCACGCTGGGCGGGGCGGGCCATGCCTCCGAGATCCTGAAGCGCCTGGGCGAGGGCGGACTGCTGGTGGGCATCGACCGGGACGCGGACGCCATCGACGCCGCCTCCGCGCGGCTGGCGGCCCTCGACGCGCCGGCCCGCTTCATGTGCCTGCGGGGCAACTTCCACGACGCGCCCGCGCTGCTGGCGGAGGCCAGGATCGGCCGGGGTCCGGACGGAATACTGATCGACCTGGGCGTGTCCAGCCACCAGCTGGATGTGCGGGAGCGGGGCTTTTCCTACCACGACGACGCGGCGCTGGACATGCGCATGGACCGGAGCCAATCCCTCACTGCCAGTGAGATCGTGAATACCTGGAGCGAGGACGATCTGAACCGCGTGCTCCGGGATTACGGCGAAGAGAAGTGGGCCCGCCAGATCGCCCGGGTGATCTGTGACCGGCGCCGATCCGCGGCCATCGAGACCACCGGCCAGCTGGTGGACATCGTGGACGCCGCCATCCCGAAGAAGCTGCGCCAGGGGGACGGCAGCCACCCGGCCCGCCGCACCTTTCAGGCCCTGCGCATCGCCGTCAACGACGAGTTGGACCCGCTGGAGCCCGCGCTCCGCGCCCTCGCCGGCCTGCTGAAGCCCGGCGGCCGGCTGTGCGTGATCACCTTCCACTCGCTGGAGGACCGCATCGTCAAAAACACCTTCCGCAATATGGCCGACCCCTGCACCTGCCCCAAATCCTTCCCCGTGTGCGTATGCGGCAGGAAGCCCACGGTGAAGCTGATCACCCGCAAGCCGATCACGGCCGGCGCGGAGGAGCTGTCGCAGAACCCGAGGGCGAGAAGCGCCAGCCTGCGGATCGTGGAAAAACTGTAAGCGAGGTTATTATGCGCTATCTTGAAACTCCCTCCGGCAGCGTCGCCCTGCCCGCCTTCTTCCCCGACGCCACCTACGGCGCGATCCGCGCCGGGGCGTTCGAGGACGTGTACGCGGCGGGGCTGCCGGGCTGCGAAATGAACAGCTATCACCTGATGACCAAGCCCGGGGCAAAGCTGAT
>JBGUQG010000238.1:0-16680 GCA_045130815.1 Christensenellales bacterium | reverse complement strand
CACCAGGCTGGCGGTCATCCACAGCGCGGACAGGCCGATGGAGATCATCGCGGAGATGCTCACCGCCTTCTTCATGCGGCGGTAGTTTCCGGAGGCATAGTTGTAGGCGATCAGCGGCAGCACGCCCTGGGACATGCCGCGGGTCATGCAGTGTGCCAGCATGTTCACCTTCTTGGCCACGCCCAGGCCGGCCTGCATGGCCGTGCCGGACAGGGCCATCAGGTTGTCCAGCACCGCGTAGGAGATGTTCTCGCACAGTGTCATCAGGCATGCCGGCAGCCCGGTGGCCAGCACCTCGCCGGGGATGCCGTAGCGCAGGCACGAGGCCTTCGGCCTCAGCCGCAGCACCGAGCGGTCCCGGTTGCGCAGCATCACGCCGAAGAAGTACAGCATGGCGATCAGGTTGGACAGGCTGGTGGCGATGGCCGCGCCCACGACCTCGTTGCCCCTGGGCAGGATCACGAACATGAGTAGCGGGTCCAGCGCGATGTTCAGCACGCCGCCCAGCGCGATGCCGAAGCCCGCCTGCATCGACCGCCCCTCCGAGCGCACCAGGTGGCCCAGCAGCGCGTTCAGCGAGGTCGCCGCGCCGCCCAGCACCACCGTCCACGTCAGATACCGGCAGGCGCTGCCGTGCACCGCCGGATCGCTGCCGCCCAGCAGGTTCACGAACGTGTCCATGAACAGCCACGCCGCCAGGGAATAAACCAGCGTCACCAGCATGCAGCCCCAGAACGCGAAGCCGGAGGCGCGGCTGGCCTTCTTCGCATCGCCGGAGCCCAGGGCCCGGGCGATCACGCTGGCCCCGCCGATGCCGAACAGGTTCGACACCGCCGACAGGAACATGAACGCCGGCATGCACACCGTGACCGCGGTGATCATGGCGTCGCTTCCGGCCAGGCCGATGAAGAACGTGTCCGCCATGTTGTAGACCACCAGTATGATCTGGCTGATCACGGTGGGAACGGCCAGCGCCAGCACCGCCTTGACAATGGGGTACTTTTCAAATATGCGTACCTGCTCGGCGCGATCCTTCATGGCGCTCGCCTCCCCCCGAAAGATGTCTTTCGCTTATGATCAGCTATTATAGGTTTGTAAACTGATAAAGTCAAATTATATAATTTTTTGATGTGATAAGCTGTATCTATGGCGTGCAGGTGCTTTGAATCAATTGATGCAGCCGCCGCGCCGCAAGGGCGCTTTTCAAGCCGCGATTTTGGCCGGAGTCGCCGGAATCGGCATAAATCCGGATTGTTTGATTCATTTATTAACGAAACGCGCGCGAAAGTCAACGAAAAACAATTAGTAAATTAACATCAATAATAATGGATTCTTATGAAAGTGGGGGATGGGTTAAGAATCGTCGAACTATCGAAAGAGTTCGATACATCGGGTTGCAGTATCCGCGCCGATGTGATAGCATGAAGACAGCCCCGCGGGGCTTTGAACGCACTGGAGGGATGGCGCAATGAGCGCGTTGACCGGCATCAAGGAATTCTTCGGCGTGCAGGACATGACCACCGGCAAGCCGATGAGCAAGCTGATCCAATTCTCGCTGCCGCTGCTGATCGGCAACCTGGCCCAGCAGCTGTACAACACGGTGGATTCCATCGTGGTGGGCAAGTACATCGGCGACACCGCCCTGGCGGCGGTGGGCACCGCGGGCCCGATCCTGAACCTGCTGCTGGTGCTGTTCATGGGCGTGGCCACCGGCGCCAGCATCATGGCCAGCCAGTACTTCGGCGCGAAGGACCGCTACAGCCTCAGCCGCGTGGTGGGCAGCACCATCATGCTGACGCTGTTCTCGGGGCTTTTGATGATGGCGGTTGGCTGGTTCGCCTCGCCGCTGCTGATCAGCCTGGTGGCCCCGCCGGCGGACGTGGCCGAGGGCGCGGTGATCTACCTGCGCATCATCTTCCTGGGCATCGTGGGCGGCGGCGCGTACAACATACTCTCCGGCGTGCTGCGCGGCATCGGCGACAGCTTCTATCCGCTGGTGTACCTGATCATCGCGTGCCTGCTGAACATCGTGCTGGACATACTGTTCGTGGCGCAGTTCAACATGGGCGTCGCGGGCGTGGCCTGGGCCACGATCATCGCCCAGGCCATCTCCGGCGCGCTGTGCCTGATCCGGCTGGTGCGCATGAAGGAGCTGATCGACGTCAACCGCACCACGCTGATCCCCGACGGCCCGATCACCCGCAAGCTGTGCCTGCTGGGCCTGCCCGCGGGCGTGACCCAGGCGCTGTTTTCCATGTCCGCCATCGTGGTGCAGGGGCTGACCAATTCGCTGGGCACGGCGGTGATCGCCGCCAACGTGGCCGTCATGCGCGTGGACGGCTTTGCCATGATGCCCAACTTCACCTTCGGCACCGCCTCCACCACCTATGTGGGCCAGAACATCGGCGCCCAGCGCATCGACCGGGTGAAGCAGGGCATCCGCGACCTGATGAAGCTGGCCCTGATCACCGCGGGCGTGCTGGTGGCCTGCATACTGCTGTTCGGCCATCACCTGATGGGCCTGTTCACCGAGACCGAGGATGTCATCGAGATCGGCCTGCGGGGCCTGCGCTGGCTGGCGCTGGGCTACATCGCCTTCGCCGTCAGCCAGGTGCTCCAGGGCGCGATGCGCGGCGCGGGCGAGACGATGATCCCCATGTGGATCTCCATCGTCACCACCATCGCGGTGCGCCTGCCGCTGGCCTATCTGCTGGCCGCGCTGACCCGCTGCGAGGCCTGGCCCAAGGGCCGCCCCGACGCGCTGTTCGCCTCCCAGCTGATCACCTGGCTGCTGGGCATGGCCATCACCGTGATCGCCCACCGCAAGGGCGCGTGGCGCAGAAGGCTGCCGGAGGGGCTGAGGGAGTAGAAGCCAGGTTACGGGAAACAGGAGACGGGGGCAAGGCAATCCTGCCGGGGGTATCGGGGGCGGCAGCGCCCCGATGTTCAATCGCACGCGGCGGCGTGTACGGCGCGGGCGGGGGCTTTTCGAAGAAAAGGCAACCTCGCAGATTTTGCGACCAGATATTTTCTGCCTGTTTGCTCCGCGTAGATCCGTTCGGCAAACAGGCAGAAAATTCAAGCAAAATCTGTCAAAGGGGTGGCAGTGGCGGGGGAAGCAGGTCCCCCGCCACCTTTATATTTCCATCTCGCAGCACCCGCTGGGCGCGTCCTTCGTGATCTCGATCTCGTTGGGCAGGGTCGCCGCGCCGGTGAGGCGCACGAACTCGGATTCGTCGGACACGGTGAAGCCGCAGTAGCGGTTTCTGAAGTGCATCGCGATGGCGCAGCGGGGCTTGAATTCCCCGATCAGATTGACCGCGGTGGGGGTGTCGATGGTGAAGAAGCCGCCGATGGGAATGAGCATCACGTCCAGGTCCGAAAGGGCGGCCTTCTGTTCCTCGGTGTCCGGGTAGTGGCCCAGGTCGCCCAGGTGCGCCACGCGCAGGCCCTCGGCCTCTACGGTGAAGATCAGGTTCCTGCCGCGCTTGGCCCCGCGCTCCGTGTCATGGAAGGAGGGGGTGGCGATGATCCTTGCGCCGCAGGCCTCGAACGCGCCGGGGGCGTTGATGATGGCGGGATCGCCCTCCACCGCGGCAAAGTAGTTGTGGTCGAAGTGGTCGTGACTGGACAGCACCGCGTCCGCGCGCACGTGCAGCGGGGGATAGCCCACACTGTCGTCATAGGGGTCGGTCACCAGCACGCCGCCGGGCAGCGTCAGTTCAAAACAGGAATGTCCCCGCCATTTAAGCTTCATAGTATATCCTCCTTTTTGATGATCGAATTCAGCAGCGCGCAGGCGTACAGCCCGCCGCCGCGGATGGGCTTGTCCGGCTCCGTCCGGTTCAGGCGCAGGCACGCCGCCGCCCGCTGTCGCAGCGCGCGCTCAAAGGCCGCGCCGCCCTCCCGGGCCTCCAGCGCCCGCGCGCCCCGGGCGAACAGCGCCAGGCTCTCCGCCTCCGGCGCGAGGCCCCTGAAGCGGACAAGGCCCTCGCACAGCGCGTCCGGCGGATCGGGGCATCCGGCCTCCAGGCGAACAAGCCAGCCCGCGTCGGGCCAAAGGCGGATCAGGCCGCTTTGCGCTTCGCAGCGAAAGCCCGCCGCGATGAGCGCCCGGGTCCAATCGCCGCCGGGCGCCAGCCGGGGTGCGTCGGTGACGAACAGCGCGCCGCCCCGATCCCTGCGCAGGAAGGCCCCCCGCGGCAGCGCCGAGGCGGCGGCCTGCCGCAGCGCGGCGGAAAGCGGGCTATGCATCGCCCGTCAGCGCCCGGGGCAGGGCTTCGGCGATGTCCATGGCGCACATGCCGCGCACGCCCTTTTCCGCCTGGGCCAGCTCGCCCGCCAGGCCGTGCAGCTCGCTGGCCACGGCGGCGCAGCGGGCCAGCGCCTCGCCGGTCAGCGCCCCGCCCAGGGCGGCGTACTGGGCCATCAGCCCGCCGGTCAGGCCGGTGAGCACGTCGCCGCTGCCGCCCTTGGCCATGCCGGGGCCGCCGCTCATGCTCAGCCAGACCTCGCCGCCCACGGGGATCACGGTGGTCGCGCCCTTCAAAAGCGCCTGGCAGCCCAGGCTCCGCAGGGCCAGGGCGTCGGAGATGGGGTCGGCGGCGGCGCGGCCCAGCAGCCGCGCGGCCTCGCCCGGATGGGGCGTGACCAGGTGGTGGGGCCGGAGCAGACCGCGCAGGTCGGCGCTCCGGGCGATCAGGTTCAGCGCGTCGGCGTCGAACAGCACGGGCAGCCCCTGGCACAGCAGCAGCCGCAGCACCTCCGGCGCGGCGCGGCGGGACAGCCCGCAGCCGCAGGCCACGGCGTGCTTGCCCTCCAGCGCGGGGCGCAGCACGTCCACCGCGCGGGGGGCGACGGCGCCCTCCCGCTCCGGCAGCGGCAGGGCCATCGCGCAGGGGGCCAGCAGCTGCACCACGTTCAGCACCGATTTCGGGCAGGCCACGGTCACCAGCCCCGCGCCGGAGCGCAGCGCCGCCGCGGCGCACATCGCCGCGGCCCCGGCCATGCCCGCGGAGCCCGCCACGATCAGCAGGTGGCCGTTGGTGTTCTTGTGGCTGTTGCGCTTCTTTTCGGGCAGCAGGCTCAGCGCGTCCGCCGGAGCCATCAGCCGGACCATGCTGCCCGGGAAGAAGACGTCGGGGATGCCGATGTCCACCGCCTCCACCTCGCCGCAGGCGTCCAGCCCGTCGCCCAGGCGCAGACCCACCTTTTCAAACTGGAAGGTCACGGTGACGTCGGCCTGTACGCAGGGCGCGAAGGCCCTGCCGCTCAGCCCGTTCAGGCCGGAGGGAATGTCCACGGCCACCAGGCTGCTGCCCCGGGCGCGGTCGGCGTTCATGCGCGCGATCAGCGCCGCGGCCGCGCCCTCCGGCGCGCGGGACAGGCCCGTGCCGTACAGCGCGTCCACCCAGATCTCCGGCGCGTCCGGCAGGCCGTCGATGGCGACCTCCGGGATGCCGGCCTGCAGCGCCCTGCGGCGGTTCTCGATGGCGTCCGGGGTGGCGGGGGCCGCCGAGGGGCAGATCGCGCAGTCGCCGCCCGCGGCCCGATACAGCCGCGCGCAGGCATAGCCGTCGCCGCCGTTGCCGCCGGGGCCGCAGGCGAATACCGCCCGCCGTCCCGGACCATAGCGCCGCAGCAGCGCGTCGCAAAGCGCCCGGGCCGCCCGCTCCATCAGCCCGATCGAGGGGGCGCCGGTGTTCGCGAAATAGCGCTTTTCCATATCCCGCATCTGGGACGGGGTGATCAGAGATCGCATACATTCACGCTCCGCTCTCCAAAATCGCCATGGCGGCGGCCATGCCGTTCTCGTGGGTGATGGAAAGCCACACCCGGGGGCCCTTGCCGCACAGCGCTTCGGCCCGCGCCAGCGCGCCGCCGGACAGCGTGCACCGCGGGCGGCCCAAATCGTCCGGGACGATCTCGATGTCCCAGGGCCCCAGGCCCGCAAAGCCGGTGCCCAGCGCCTTGGCCACGGCCTCCTTGGCGGCGAACAGCCCCGCGGCGATCTCCCCGCGGCGAGTCCCGCCGGCGGCGCGGATGCGCTCGGCCTCCGCCGCGGTATACACCCGCTCCAGGAAGCGGGGCCGCTCGATGGCGCGCGTCGCGCGCTCGATGGCGCACAGATCCAAACCGATGCCCGATATCACGTATAGCTCCCTCCCAGAAAACCGGCGGAAATGCGGCGGCCTTTTTAATATTATAGCACATGAAAGCGGATTTGGACAGATTTCCTTGTAAATCCGCGGGCAAATATGTATACTGAAAATGGGCCCGTGCCGCGCCATGGAACCGAAGGGCGGCCCCGGCCCGTCAAAGCAGAGCGACTACAGGAGCAAGGAGAGCACACATATGCAGGTAACGCAGCGTTTTGCCCAGCTGTTGACGAAGAACGTGGGCAAGGTCATCGTGGGCAAGGAGAGCGCCGTCGAGCTGATCATGGTGGCCATACTGTGCAGGGGCCACGTGTTGATCGAGGATGTGCCCGGCGTGGGCAAGACCACCCTGGCCAGCGCCCTCGCGCGCTCGCTGGACTGTTCCTTCAAGCGCATACAGTTCACCCCGGACATCACCCCCAGCGACATCACCGGCTTTTCGGTGGCGAACTTCAAGACCGGCGAGCTGGAGTACCGCCCCGGCATGGTCATGAGCCAGATCGTGCTGGCGGACGAGATCAATCGCACCTCGCCCAAGACCCAGTCCTCGCTGCTGGAGGTCATGGAGGAGGGCCAGGTGTCCGTGGACGGCGTGACCTACGCCATGCCCCGGCCCTTCATCGTGCTGGCCACCCAGAACCCGGTGGACTTCGTGGGCACCTATCCGCTGCCGGAGGCCCAGCTGGACCGCTTCTTCATGCGCGTGTCCATCGGCTATCCCACCCAGCAGGAGGAGATCGACATACTGGAGCGCTACACCACCGGCCAGCGCCCGATGGAGGAGCTGAAGCCCATCTGCACCAGCGCGGACATACTGCGCCTGCAGCAGGAGGTGGAGAAGGTCTACGCCGCCAAGGAGCTGCGGGTGTACGTGTCCGCCATCGCGGCGGCCACCCGCAAGAGCGGCGCGCTGCAGCTGGGCGTGTCCACCCGCGGGGCGATATCGCTGCTGCGGGCGGCCCAGGCGAAGGCCCTGCTGGACGGGCGGGACTTCGTGAAGCCCGAGGACGTGCAGCGCGTGGCCGAGCCGGTGCTGGCCCACAGGCTGGTGCTCTCGCCCGAGGCCCGCATGCGCAACATGACCGCCCAGCGCATCCTCGCCAACGTGATGGCCGGTGTGCAGGTGCCGGTGAAGGCAAAATAGAAGCGAGATACATGCCATGACAACATCTCTGAACGGGCGTCGCGCGGGATTCGCGCTGATGGCGGCGGCGATGCTGGCCGCGGGGCTCAGCACGGGCATACGGCTGTACTACCTGGTGTTTGCGGGGTTGGCGGCGATGCCGGCGCTGGGCCTGATCGGCGCGGCCTGGACGCTGTACACGCTGAAATTCGACTTCAAGGGCGTGAAGCTGCGGGTGGAGCGGGGCGAGCGCATGACGGCGGTGTTCACCGTGCGCCACGGGTGCCTGCTGCCGGTGGGCTCCATCCGCGTGCGGCTGAACGTGCCCTCGGCCTTCGCGCCGACCCAGGAGGTCAACGTGTCCTGCCCGCCCTTCGCCCGGCGCACGTTCCGCCAGGTGATCCACTGTCCCCACCGGGGCGTCTACCAGGCGGGCGTCACCCGGATCAGCGTGACGGACGCCTTCGCGCTGGTGCGGCTCAGCCGGGACCCCGGCGTGGGCCTGGTGAAGCTGGAGGTGCTGCCCCGGGCCCGCGCGGCCTCGCCCCTGCGGCTGAACACCATCGACCAGGGCCCGCAGACCATCCGCCGGGCCCAGGAGGACAACGCCTCGCCCTCGGACGTGCGCGCCTGGCAGGAGGGCGACGAGCTGAAGAAGGTGCACTGGAAGCTGTCGCTGCGCAAGCGGGAGCTGATGGTGCGCACCTATGAGGAGACGGCCCGCCCGGACACGCTGATCATCCCGGACCTTGGGCAGACCACCGCCCTGAAGGACCAGCAGCTGACCCTCGAGGACTGCGTCTGCGAGGCGGCGCTGGGCGCGGCGCTGGCCCAGCTGCGGGCGGGCTATCCCGTGCGCATGCCGCTGGTGGGCGCACAGCCCACGGAGATCGCGGGCCAGTTTCCCGCGGACATCCCCGCGTTCACCGACGCGCTGCTGCGGGCCCGGTTCGACAGCCCCTACGGCTATGAGCAGGTGCTGACGCCGATGCTGGCCCGCTTCCAGCGCACCGGCGGCGCGGTGCTGGTGACCGCGCGGCTGACCACCCGCATCGCCGACATGGCCCTGCGCATGCAGTGCTCCGGCGTGGCCACCCGGCTGGTCTGGGTGTCCGAGGACGACCGGGAGGAATCCATGGCCCTGATCGAGCGATTGAAGATGGGCGGCGTCCAGGCGGAACGGCTGGATCCGTGGGAAGACGAAAACAAGTGACGATATGCAACGAGTAAACACAAAGATGACCAACAAGGCCCGGGCGTCGCGGGTGGCGGTGACGGCGGTGCTGGCGCTGCTGTTCGCGGGCAGCGCGGCGGCGGTGATCGCCTCGGCGCTGGGCGTGGGGATGCCGGCGGGCGGGTTGTACCTGGCCGCCCTCGTCGCCGTGGCCCTGTGCGCGGCGGCGGGCTTTTCCAAGGCCGGGGCCGTGGTGGCCGCGCTGGCCTTCGTGGCCGGCGGGGCGCTGTACGCCGCCGGGAACAGCGGGGGCCTTGCCGCGCTTCGGGCGCTGTTTTCCAGCTGGTCCGGCCAGGCCGCCGAGGCCGAACAGGTGGCCCTGGGCGGGCGCACGCTGATGACGCTGGGGGCGTTCACGCTGGGCGCGCTGTTCTTTGCGCTGCTCAGCCGAAGGGAATCCGTGTCGCTGGCGGTGATGGTGCTGCTGGCGGCGCTGGTGTCCTGCCACGCCATGTCGACCACCGCCTCCCTGGGCGCGGCGGCGCCGGGACTGGCGGCGGCGGCGGCGGCCTTCGCGCTGACCGGCGGCATGCAGCGGGACCTGTCCGCCCTGCGGGCGCTGGTGCCCGCGGCGCTGGCGGTGGCCGTGGCGCTTATGCTGATCCCGGGGGAGAACGCCACCTGGCGGCCCCTGGAGCAGGCCGCCGAGCGCGTGCGGGACGTGTTCGAGCAGTACTTCCGCTTTACCAGCGAACGCATCGCCTTTTCCATCAACGAGCAGGGCTACGACCACGCCGGTGAGATCGGCGACAGCGTGGTGTCCATGCTGGGCGGACCGGCCCGGCCCCACACCGAGCCGGTGATGGCGGTGCAGACCGACGCCGAGGCGCTGCTGCGGGGCACCATCCGCACGGCATACACCGGCTGGTCCTGGGTGGACCTGGAGCCCAAGAGCCGCTACCTGTACCTGGACCTGACCCATCGCCGGGCCCGGGACGCCGCCTTCGCCCCCTCCGCCCTGCTGAAGGACGCGCTGCAGCGGGAGGATATCTCGGTGGAGATGCTCTCCGGCGGCACCAGCACGCTGTTCGTGCCGGGACTGCTGGAGCGCTTTCAGATGGACCTGTCCACCGCCGTGTACTACAACACCGCGGGCGAGATGTTCCTGTCCCGCGAGGTGGCGGCGGGGGATAAATACAGCCTGCGGGCGCTGCTGCCCCGGCACGGCGAGGCCCTGCGCCAGGCGGTGCTCGCCGGGCAGGACGCCGACGATCGGCAGTATCCGGACATACTGGCCCGGCACATCCAGCTGCCCGAGGGCGTGGAGGGCGGCGTGTACACGCTGACCGCCAGCCTGATCCGGGGCCTGGACAACGACTATGACCGGGCCGTGGCCATCATGAACTACCTGCGCTCCGAGATGCGCTACACCCTTCAGCCCCCGATGCCGCCCCGGGGCCGGGACTTCGCCTCCTGGTTCGTGCTGGACAGCAAGCTGGGCTATTGCAGCTACTACGCCACGGCCATGGCGGTGATGGGCCGCGCGGCGGGACTGCCCACCCGGTATGTGGAGGGCTACCTGGCCCGGCCCGGCAGGGCGGTGCTCACCGGCGAGGACGCCCATGCCTGGACGGAGGTGTACTTCAAGGGCGTCGGCTGGATCCCCTTTGACGCCACCGGCGGCGCCACCGGCAGCGCCGGCGGGGGACAGACCCCGCCGCAGGGCGGCGACGCCGGGGAGGACGGCGACGGCACGGACGGGGAGGGCGACTACGACGGCCCCGGCGACGAGCCGACCCCCAGCCCCTCGCCCGAGCCCCGGGACGACGGGGCGCAGGACGAGCCCACGCCCAGCCCGCGGCCCGACGCCGCGCCGGAGCAGGAGGACGAACCGGACCCGACGGACGCCCCCGACATGCCGCCGGACGCGCCGGAGAACGGCGCGAAGCAGGGGGGCAGCGCCGTGCGCTGGGTGCTGGCGCTGCTGATACTGCTGATCGTTGGGATCGCGCTGGCGACCCGCTGGGTCCGGGGCAGGCTGAAAAACAGCGATCCCGAGGCGCTGTGCGCCGGGGCAGAAAGCGCCCGTGACGCGGCCATGGTGGCCTATCGGGCGAACCTGACGGTGCTTGCCCACCTGGGCCAGACGCCCGCGGGCGGCGAGACGCCGGAGGCCTTCGCCGAGCGGGTGGCCGCCCAGCTGAAGAATCCCGATTACGCCGAATTCGTCCGCGCGGTCACCGGCGCGCGCTACGGCAGAAGGCCGGTCCGGCGCGACGACGTGGCGCTGGGCCTGCGCGCCTACCGCCGCTTCACCGATGCCCTGGCACGCAGGGAGCGCGCGCGCTTCGCGCTGCACCGGGTGCTGAAGGGTCTGGGCGATTTCGAGACGATACCGTGAGAGAGGGAGCATGGAGCAGGGAACAGGGACACCGAACGCCCGGAAAACTCTCCAGTGGAGAGTTTTCAGCGAGAACGGGCCCGTCCGTGCGCGATGGGACCCAGCGCCTTGGCGCTGGGCGCGCGTTTGGTAGGCCCCCGTCGGTGGGGTCGGTAAACCCAGGGAATTCAATTACTACATCAACCTCACTGAATGACGTTTTCCGGCTGGCAATGGGCGGCGTCGGTTCCCTGACAGGGAGTCGACGCCGTTTTCAATTCGGGTCAGCGAATGGATTCGCCGCTGACAGCTCGATGGCGCGACCATATTTTTGCCTGCCGACATGCCCGCGTATTGTCAAAACCGCGAGTGCTGTGCTATAATATGATACAGGCTGTAATATGGATGATTATGGCATCTGCCGCCGCGGTCGATTTGCGGCGGGAATCATTGACTCCCGGAGGAATACCGATGTTTGACTTTCTGAAGAATATGTTGAGGACCTCCAACGACGCCCAGATCAGGAAGCTGCAAAAGACGGTGGACGAGATCAACGCGCTGGAGCCTGAGATCAAGAAGCTGACCGACGATCAGATGCAGCAGCGCGTCGCCGAGCTGCGGCAGAAGGCGCAGGGGGGCGAGAGCCTGGACGCGCTGCTGCCCATGACCTACGCGCTGGTCCGCGAAGCGGGCGTGCGCGTGCTGAACCAGCGGGCGTTCGACGTACAGCTGATCGGCGGCATCGTGCTGCACCAGGGCCGCATCGCCGAGATGCGCACCGGCGAGGGCAAGACGCTGACCGCCACCTTCCCGGCGGTGCTGAACGCGCTGACCGGCAAGGGCGTGCACGTGGTCACCGTGAATGACTACCTGGCCAAGTTCCAGAGCGAGTGGATGGGCAAGGTGTACCGCTTCCTGGGCCTTTCCGTGGGCCTGATCGTGCACGACCTGGACGCCGCCGAGCGCCAGGCGGCCTACGGCGCGGACATCACCTACGGCACCAACAACGAATTCGGCTTCGACTATCTGCGGGACAACATGGTCACCTACAAGGAGCGCATGGTCCAGCGGGAGCTGAACTTCGCCATCGTGGACGAGGTGGACAGCATACTGATCGACGAGGCCCGCACGCCGCTGATCATCTCCGGCCAGGGCGACAAGTCCACCGAGCTGTACAACCGCGCCAACCAGTTCATCCTCACGGGCCTGACCGAGGCCAAGGAGGACAAGGAGGACCGGGAGGGCGGCCTGGCCGTGCCCGGCGACTACCTGCGGGACGAGAAGGACAAGACCCTGTCGCTGACCGAGCAGGGCGTGCGCAAGGCCGAGCGCTTCTTCAACGTGGAGAACCTGACCGACCCCCAGAACCAGGAGCTGTACCACCACATCCTGGGGGCCCTGCGCGCCCACAAGATGATGAAGCGGGACGTGGACTACGTGGTCAAGGACGGCCAGGTGATCATCGTGGATGAGTTCACCGGCCGCCTGATGGTGGGCCGCCGCTATTCCGACGGGCTGCACCAGGCCATCGAGGCCAAGGAGGGCGTGAAGGTGGAGCGGGAGTCGAAGACCCTGGCCACCATCACCTTCCAGAACTACTTCCGCATGTACCACAAGCTGTCGGGCATGACCGGCACGGCCAAGACCGAGGAGGAGGAGTTCAACGGCATCTACAAGCTGGATGTCGTCACCATTCCCACCAACCGGCCCATGATCCGCAACGACATGAACGACGCGGTGTTCGTCACGATGAAGGCCAAGTACGCCGCCATCATCGAAGAGGTCGTGAAGCGCCACGCCACCGGCCAGCCGGTGCTGGTGGGCACGGTGAGCGTGGAAAAGAGCGAGCTGCTCAGCGGCATGCTGGCCCGCCGGGGCGTGGAGCACGTGGTGCTGAACGCCAAGTTCCACGAGAAGGAAGCCGAGATCGTAGCCCAGGCCGGCAAGAAGGGCGCGGTGACCATCGCCACCAACATGGCCGGCCGCGGCACCGACATCCTGCTGGGCGGCAACGCCGAGTTCATGGCCCGCAAGGCCATGCGCCTGCAGGAGTACGACGACGAGATCATCGAGGAGGCCATCGGCTTCAACGAGCACGTGCCCCAGGAGGTGCTGGACGCCCGCAAGGTGTTCCGCGACCTGCTGGCCAAGTTCGAGGTGGAGACCAAGGCCGGCCACGACGAGGTGGTGCGGCTGGGCGGCCTGCACATCATCGGCACCGAGCGCCATGAATCCCGGCGCATCGACAACCAGCTGCGCGGCCGCGCGGGCCGCCAGGGCGACCCGGGCAGCAGCCAGTTCTTCATCTCCTTTGAGGACGACCTGCTGCGCCTGTTCGGCAGCGACCGCTTCAAGCCCATGCTGGAGCGCCTGTCCGGCGGCGAGGGCGAGGAGGCCATCGAGTTCGGCCTGGTGTCCAAGCAGATCGAGAACGCCCAGAAGCGGGTGGAGAGCAAGAACTACGTCATCCGCCTGCACGTGCTGCAATACGACGACGTGATGAACCAGCAGCGCGAGATCATCTACGGCCAGCGCCGCGAGGTGCTGGAGGGCGGCAACATGCACGACAAGATCATGGAGATGCGCCACACCCTGATCACCGAGGCCGTGGATCGCCACGTGGCCGACGAGGGCGACCGGGACACCTGGGACATCACCGGCCTTTCCGAGTACCTGGAGCAGCTGTGCGTCGACCGCGGCGGCGTGAAGGCGGTGTACGACGCCCTTTCCGACAAGACCAAGGCGGGCCTGGTGGCCGCCATCGAAGAGCGGGCCGACCGCATCTATGCCCTGAAGGAAAAGATGTGGACCGACGCCAACCTGGACATGCGCGAGTTCGAGCGCGTGGCCCTGCTGGGCGCGGTGGACCGCCGCTGGATGGACCACATCGACGCCATGACCGAGCTGCGCGACGGCATCGGCCTGCGCGCCTACGGCCAGAAGAACCCGGTGATCGAGTACAAGCGCGAGGGCTACGACATGTTCGAGGAGATGGTCCACCTGATCCAGGAGGACACCCTGCGCCGACTGTACTTCACCGTGCTGGCCAAGCCCGTGGAGCGCAGGCAGGTGGCCACCCCCACCAGCGCCAGCCACGGCGACGAGGAAAAGAAGGCCCCCGTGAAGAAGAAGACCGTCAAGGTCGGCCCCAACGATCCCTGCCCCTGCGGCAGCGGCAAGAAGTACAAGAAGTGCTGCGGACGGGAGGAATAGAGCGCCATGCCTATAACAACAGCGTTATTGGCCGCTATTGATTCCGTTGAGAGGAGGGGTGACGATGGGAAAAGATGTTCACTATACCTACAGACGCGGTACAAAGCTGACCCCCGAACAGATCGCCATGATTGAAGCGGCCCGGGATTTGCCCGTCGAGGAGGACGAGGAGAACCCGGAAATCGACCCGATTAAAACCCCGGAGCAGTATGCCGCGCTGATGCGCGCGGTGGCGCAGAGAAACCGTCGCGTTGTTGAACGGTTGCGCGATATGGGATGAAACCACGACATAACAGGATGTGATTATATGTTGGAAATGGACGTTTTCAAGCAGGACCTGATCGCGGTCCGCAAGCTGCTTGAGGAGGCGGGGCAGAGCCTGCAGATCGACCACCTGCGCGAGCAGCTGATCGAGTACAACGAGGACATGGGCTCCCCGGGCTTCTGGGACGACACGGAGCGGGCGCAGAAGGTGTCCGCCAAGGCCAGCAGCGTGGAGAGCCGCATCAAGCACTATGAGAGCCTGAACAGCCGGGCGGACGACATCGAGGTGCTGATGGAGCTGGCCGAGGAGGCCGACGACCAGAGCATGGCCGAGGAGATCCGCACCGAGTTCGACAAGCTGAAGGAGGACCTGGAGGCCCTGCGCCTGCAGACCCTGCTGACCGGCGATTACGACGGCTGCAACTGCATACTGTCGCTGCACGCGGGCGCGGGCGGCACCGAGGCCCAGGACTGGACCCAGATGCTGTACCGCATGTACACCCGTTTTTCAGAGCGCATGGGCTTTTCCGTCAAGCTGTTGGACCTGCTGGAGGGCGACGAGGCGGGCATCAAGAGCGTGACGTTCGAGGTGTCCGGCGACTACGCCTACGGCTATATGAAGTCGGAGCGCGGCGTGCACCGGCTGGTGCGCATTTCGCCCTTCGACGCCAACGCCCGGCGGCACACCTCCTTCGCGTCGCTGGATGTCAGCCCCATCATCGAGGATGACGGCGAGATCGAGATCCGCCCCGAGGACCTGCGCATCGACACCTACCGCGCCTCCGGCGCCGGCGGCCAGCACGTCAACCGCACCGACTCCGCCGTGCGCATCACCCACATCCCCACCGGCATCGTGGTGCAGTGCCAGAACGAGCGCAGCCAGGTGCAGAACAAGGAGATGTGCTTCATCTGGCTGCGCGCGCGGCTGGCCGAGCTGAAGGAGCAGCAGCGCCAGGAGCAGATGGGCGAGATCAAGGGCGAGCTCAAGAAGATCGAGTGGGGCAGCCAGATCCGCTCCTATGTGTTCCAGCCCTACACCATGGTCAAGGACCACCGCACCGGCTACGAGGCGGGCGACGTGAACGCCGTGATGGACGGCAAGCTGGAGGGCTTCGTGACCTCCTATCTGCAGAAGCTGTGAGAACAGGGACATCGAGCGCCCGGAAAACAGTCCGGCGGACTGTTTTCAGCGAGATGGGGGCGGCAGCCCCCGGGAATAGGCAACAGGGAATAAGTGATCGACCATGGTGAAATCAAAGCGGCAAACCTTCGGCGCGTTCGGCCTTGCCCTGGGGCTGGCGGTGCTGTGCTTTATGCTGATCCTGACCGCGCTGCACAACGTGGGCACGGACGGCGAATTGTATTACAGGCTGCAAACGGAAGCCGGCATCCAGCCGTCGTCGGGCATCTCCGATGACGACCTGCGCGCGCTGGACGGTGAGCTGGCGTCCTACCTGGCCGGGCGGCCCAACGAGTTGGTGCTGCCGCTGGACAGCGAACCGGGGGCGTACACCGTGTACACCGCGGTGGTGAACGGCGAAATGACGCCCGTGTTCAATGAGAGGGAGATGACCCATCTGGAGGACTGCCGGCGGCTGTTCGAGCTGCTGCGCAAGGTCCGCCGGCGGCTGATCCCCTGGGTGGTGCTGCTGATCGTGGGCGGGGCCTACCTGCTGCAAAACCGGAAGGCGGCGCGACGGGCGGCGCTGGCCTCGCCGCTGGTATTGCTGATTCCGCTGGGGGCGTTCGCGCTGTGGGCCGCCATCGACTTCGACGGCGCGTTCACCTTCTTCCACCGGGTGCTGTTTGACAACGACCTGTGGCTGCTGGACCCGCGCACGGATCTGCTGATCCGCATCTGCCCGGAGAGCATGTTCATGGCCATGGGCAGAACGATCGCGCTGCGGGGGCTGGCCATACTGGTCGGCGTGCCCGCCGCGGCCGTCGGGCTGACCCTGGTGTGGCCCAAATCCAAGCAAAAAGAGGAAACAACATGGAACGCCAATCGAGCTACGCGGCGCGCAGCCGCGCAAAGGCAGAAGACCTTCGACTTCGGGGCGAAGCGCTGATCCTGTCGGTGGAGTCCAGCTGCGACGAGACCGCCGTGGCCGTGGTGCGCAACGGGCGGCAGCAGCTGGCCAACGCCATCGCCAGCCAGATCGACACCCACGCCCTGTACGGCGGCGTGGTGCCGGAGATCGCCAGCCGCATGCACGTGGAGGCCATCGACCCGCTGCTGGAGGCGGCGCTGGCCGAGGCGCACGTGCCCCTCTCCGCCATCGACGCCGTGGGCGTCACCTACGGCCCGGGGCTGGTGGGGGCGCTGCTGACCGGCGTCAGCTGGGCCAAGGCCCTGGCCTACGCCATG
>JBGUQG010000237.1:0-4644 GCA_045130815.1 Christensenellales bacterium | reverse complement strand
TGCGGCGCATGCGGTCCTGCCGGGCCTCCATCGCGCCGGACAGCGCCTCGATCTGCCGCAGGGCGGCGTTCAGGCCCTCGCTCATGCGGGCCACGGCCCCGGCCTGCTGCTCGGCGTCCCGCCGCAGGCGCGCGGCGAGGCGGGCCTGCCGCTTTTCAGAGCGACGGGCCAGCAGCAGCGCGCACACCGCCGCCCCCACCGCCGCCGCGATCAGCAGCGCCAGGACCAGCGTCCGGCTTCCGTTCAGCGTTGCGTCCATCACTTGCCCAGCGCCAGCGTCTTTTCATAGGCGGCGATGACCGCCTCCATCGCGGCGCTCCGGAAGCCCGCCTCCTCCAGCGCCCGCACGCCCTGGATCGTGCTGCCGCCGGGGCTGCACACCGCGTCCTTCAGCGCGCCGGGATGGATGTCGTTTTCCAGCAGCATGGCCGCCGTGCCCAGCAGCATCTGGGCCGCCATGCTCTGGGCCTGGGCCCGGGGCAGCCCGCAGGCCACGCCGCCGTCGGCCAGCCCCTCGACCAGCATCGCCGCGAAGGCCGGGCCGCAGCCGGCCACCACGCTGCCCGCGTCGATCTGGCTCTCCGGCACGGCGGACAGCAGGCCCGCCCCGGCCATCGCCGCCTTGAAGGCGGCCAGGGTCCCCTCGTCCACGCCGTCCGCGGCGTACAGCATCACGCCCTTGCCCACGGCCACCGGCAGGTTGGGCATCACCCGGATCACCGGCCAGTGCACCCCCGCCAGCCTGCGGACCTTGGCGATGGACAGCCCCGCCGCCATCGACACCAGCACGCAGGGCTTTTCCCGGTGGCACAGCGTGTCCTGGATGCCGGCGAGCATGCCCTCCATCATCTGGGGCTTCACGCCCAGGAACAGGAAATCGCCCCGGGCCGCGGCCTCGTGGTTGTCCACCGCCACGGCGCCGAGCGCCGCCGCCAGCCTTTCGGCCTTTTCCCGGGTGCGGTTTGCCAAAAGCAGCTTCTCCCCCGGCACCGCCTGGGCCGCCGCCCGGGCCAGCGCCCCGCCCATGTTGCCCGTGCCGATGAAGGCAAAAATCTCGTTGGACATTTTGTTTCCTCCTCTGTTCGACAAACATCGCCCCCAAGCGCAGGCTTGAGGGCGATGCCGTTCTATCGCGCGCCGTTCACGTAGCGCACCTCGCCGGGCATGATCATGCCGAGCTCATCCCGGGCGGTGCGGATCACGTAATCGTCGGTCTGTGCGAAGGCCAGCTTGTCCGACAGGGCGCTGACCTGCAGGATCAGCTCGTCCCGGTCCGCCTGGACCTTCTTCAGGCGCTGCTCGCCCTGGACGTAGCGCCCGTTCATCACGGCGAAGCTGGTGAGGAACACGATCAACGTCAAAGCGATCATGATCACCCAAAACCTGGGCTTTACCCTGCGTCGCATGGCGCGCCTCACCTCCGCTTTCGTATCCGCCAAGCCCCGCAGGGCGATCCAGGCCAGCCACGCCGCCCGATCCCGACAGGACTTCACGCAATCATAACTCCATATTCGAAGTATTTTCGACATAGCCTGCCATTTTCCTGTCATCTGAATATGACTTTAATCCAACGAAAACCGCGAATCTTGACGAAAATGTGACGAAGCCGGCTTGCCAGCCGCCGCGCGACCGCCCGGGCCGGGGCGAAGGCGGCCCCGGCGAACAGCATAAAGCCCAGCGCGGCGGCCAGTATCGCGTACAGCCGCACCCGCCCGTCGTCGGCGGCCACCAGCGCCGCGCAGAAGATCGCCGCCGCCCCCGCGCCGAAGGCCACGTCCGCCGCCAGCGACAGCCAGAAGCCCGCGGCCAGCAGCCGCCGCAGCCCCGCCAGCACGCCGTACCAGGCGGCGATCAGCGCCCCCGCCGCCGCCATCCACACGAACACCCAGCCCTGCCCCGCCGTGGCGTACAGCATCAGCGGAACAGGCGGCTCCACAGCCCGCCGGACTTCTTCGCGCCGGTGTACTCCATGGCGTCCACCTCGCCCTCGATCTCCGCCCGCCCGGCCTCCAGGCTCAGCTGGGACAGGTTCAGCCCCGCCCCCGCCACGGTCAGCGTGCCCAGCGACGTGCGCAGCACCACGATCTGCTCGTTGAAGCAGTCCACGTCCTCCACGCCGGTCAGGCTCAGCTTCTTCCGGTCGGTCAGCGTCACGCTGTGGGCCTTTTCCGCCGCCGGGTCGCAGCCCTTCTGCATGCCCATCCCCCCTCAACGCTGCATTCTATGTGGACGGAAACGCGGAAATTACGGGTTTGCACAGGATGGAAGAGTATGCTATAATGGAAAACGGATATAGACGGAGGTTTTGACGATGCGTTGGGATATCGGCATAGATCTTGGCACCCAGAGCGCGCGGATGGCCACGCTGAAGGGCGGACCGGCGCTGAGCGTGCCGGCGACGCTGGCGTTCCGGGAGGGCAACCGGGCGCCCATCTGCGCCGGGGACATCGCCCAGCGCCTGGTGGGCCGCGCCTGCGAGGGCGTGTCGGTGGTGCACCCGCTGCGCGACGGCGTGCTGGAGAACAACCTGTACGCGGCGAGCCTTTTGCAATGGCTGTTCCGGCGGGCCGGGGACGTGAACGCCCACCGGCGCTTTGGCGCCATGATCACCTGCGCGCCCTTCGCCCGGCCCGTGCAGCGGGAGGCCATGCTGACCGCGGCCATCGACGCCGGCGCGGCGGAGGCGGCGCTGGTGCGCTCGGACGCGGCGGCAGCCGTCGGCGCGGGGCTGGCGCTGAACGGCCCGGAGGCCAAGCTGGTGATCGACGTGGGCGCGGGCAAGATCACCGCCACGCTGTTCACCTTCGGCCGCGTGGCCGCCTTCGCCCACCTGCCCTACGGCATGAACCGGGTGGACGAGCGCATCCGGCGCATACTGCGCAGCGAGTTCGGCTATCGCGTGGGCGAGGCCGCGTCCGAGGAGATCAAGAACACCCTGGGCAGCGCCATGCCCGACCAGGCTCCCCACGACATCATCATGCACGCCACCGGCATAAGCCTTGCCCAGCGGATGCCCGTCAACTTCGACGTGGAGACCCGCCCGGTGCTGGACGCCTGCGAGGACGTGGTGGCCGAGATCGCCCGGCTGGCCACCTCGGTGGCCAACAACGCGCCGGAGGAGCTGGCCGCCGACCTGAACGACGCCGGGGCCGTGCTCACCGGCGGCGGCGCGGTGATGGCCGAGCTGGACCGCCGCGTCGGCCAGGCCCTGGGCATCCCCTGCCGCGTGGCCGACGCCCCCGAGAGCTGCGCCGTCCGCGGCCTGTACCGCATCATGGAAAATCCCGACCTCTACCCCGGCGCGATCATGCAGAGGCAGTCGAAGCAGGTCTGGTAAAGGGCTGTCGCCCTTATGGCGGGGGACCTTCGACCCGTTCTCACTGAAAACAGTTCACAGGACTGTTTTCCGGGCGCTCGAACCCCCTTTGACAGATTTTGCCTGAGGCCAAAGACCTCTGGCCGCAAAATCTGCAAGGAAGGAATTCCCAAGGGAAATTACCCGCGGGCCCGCCGGCCATGTCGCCGCGCCCGATTGAAAGTCGGGGCGCTGCCGCCCCCGACACCCTCGGCAAGTCAGTAATCAAATCTCTCACAGCAAGGTGATCCCATGAAGCGCACGATCGTCTCCGGCAGCCAGCGAGTGACCTACACCCTGATCCAGGCCTCGCGGCGGGACGTGCTGTTCCAGGCGCTGCCGGAGGCGGGCATACGGGTGTACGCGCCGAAGCAAATGCGCCTGCGGGACATCGACCAGATGGTGCGGGAGCGGGCGGAGCAGCTGCTTGAAATGCAGCGCGAGGTGGACCAGCGGCTGGAGGAATACCGCCAAAGCCACCGGCTGGAGGACGGCAGCGCCATGCTGATCGAGGGCAAGCGGCACACCCTGCGCCTGAGGCAGGGCCAGCGGCGCACGGGCAGGGCGAACGGCGGCGAATACATACTGACCCTGCCGGACCCGGAGGACGGGGAGGCCGTGCGGGCCGCGCTGAAGAGCGCGCTGTCGGCCTTGGCCTTAAAGCGCATCCGGGAGCGGCTGGAATACTACATCCCCCGGATCGGCCGCGGGCCGGGGCGCGTCGCCATACGCGACCAGAAGAGCCGCTGGGGCAGCTGCTCGCAGATGGGCAATCTGAACTTCAACTGGAAGCTGATCATGGCCCCGCCCCAGGCGCTGGACTACGTGGTGATACACGAGCTGTGCCACCTGTATGAGTTCAACCACTCGCCCCGGTTCTGGCAGCTGGTGGCGCGGCAGATGCCCGACTATGAGGTATGGAAGAAGTGGCTCAAGCGCCACACCGAGGATATGAACATATAGCAAACGGAGGTATTCTATGTACAGGCAAAACGCATGGGAGCACTATTCCGCCGAGGAGCGGGCGCGGCTGAACGCCTTCTCCGACGCCTATCGCGCGTTCCTCGACAACGCCAAGACGGAGCGGGAGGCCGCCGGCGAGGCGGAGCACATCTGCCGGGCGGCGGGCTTTCGCAACCTGGACGCGCTGATCCAGTCCGGCGAGCCCCTGGGCCCGGGCGACAAGGTGTACCGCAAGTGGATGAACAAGAGCTTCATGGCCTTCGTGGTGGGCAGCCAGCCCATAGAGCGGGGCATGAACATACTGGGGGCCCACATCGATTCCCCCC
>JBGUQG010000236.1:0-6102 GCA_045130815.1 Christensenellales bacterium | reverse complement strand
CATCCGTCCGGCGGTGCACCAGCAGCCCGCCGTGCCCCGTCCGGCCCCCGCGCCGGCGCCGGCCCCGGCCCAGCGGCCCACCGGTCCCCAGCCCGTGCGTCCCGCCGCCGGCCCGAACAAGCCCGGTCCCGGCCGCACCGGCGGCGGCACCGGCAGGCGTGGATAAACGACAAAAACAATGCGCCCGCGGTTTGCCTTGCAAACCGCGGGCGCATTGCATCGGGACTACATCGCCCAGTTCCCGTCCCGGAACACGGGCACGGTCCTGCCGTCCCGGGTGATGGCGTCGATGGCCATGTCGGCGGTGCCGATCATGAAATCCACGTGCATCATCGAATCGTTGACGCCCAGCGCGCGGCATTCCTCGAGGCTCATGTCCTCGAAGCCGCGGATGGTGTCCGCGAAGCCCATGCCCAGGGCCAGGTGGCAGGCGGCGTTCTCGTCGAACAGCGTGTTGCAGAACAGCAGGCCGCTGTTGGAGATGGGGGAATCGTAGGGCACCAGCGCGCACTCGCCCAGATAGGCGCTGCCCTCGTCCATGGTGATGATGTGGGTCAGCCCCTCCTCGTTCACGTCGGCGTGCCATTCCACGGCCTTGCCCTCGTGAAAGCGGATCCAGAACCGGTCGATCAGCTGGCCGTCGTGGCTCAGGGGCTTGGAGGCGTGCACGACGCCCTCGGCCACGCCCCGCATCGGGGAGATGAAGCATTCCTCGGTGGGGATGTTGGGGTTGAAGAACACGCCGGAGAGGGTCCGGTCCCCGCCGCCCTTGAACTGGGCCTGGGGGATCATGCCCACGGTCAGGTCCGTGCCGTTTGAGGCGGTGTAGTGCAGCCGGTCGATGCCCAGGGCGTTCAGCTTCGCGCAATGCCCGGCAAGGGAGCGGTTGTGGGCCTCCCAGGCGGCCACGGGGTCGTCGTCCACGCGGCTGGCGGACAGGATCGCCTGCCACAGCGCCTCTATGGCCTGGTGTTTGGACAGGTGGGGGAACAGCTTCTTCGCCCAGGCCGCGCCGGGCACGGCGGCGATGCACCACTGGTACTTGTTCTCCATCTGGTCGCGGTAGCCCTTGATCAGCGGATACCTGCGCTGCTGGGCCTGGGCCAGCTTCTTCTGGTTGATGCCCTTCAGGCCGTCCGGGTCGTCGGAATCCAGGTAGATGCGGCAGGGCAGTTTGTCCACATAGTGCTTCCAGCGGGCCTCCTGCCAGTCGGTGAGCTCGGACAGGGCCTTCAGGCTCTGGTGCCGCACGTGCAGCTTCTGCAGCGGCTGGTAGTCCCAGTCCACCACCACCCGGGAAGCGCCCAGCTTGTAGCACTCGTCCACCACCATGGCCACAAATTCCGGCTGGTCCAGGCCGGCGACGACGAATACCTCCTGGCCCTTCTGTACGTTCACGCCGCAGGCCGCGATCAGCCGGGCGTACTTGCGAAGCACGGTCTTGTTCATGTCGGTTGTCTCCTTTGATTGATTATGTCAGCGCCGCCAGCCGGTCCACGCGGATGCGCTTGAGCAGCACAACGTAGGCCGCGCCGGACAGCGTCCAGGTGAAGGGATAGATCCACCAGGCCAGCCGGATGTCGTGCAGCAGCTGGCCCAGGGTGAACAGCACCGCGATGCGCACCGCGCACCAGCAGGTCAGCATGATCACCATGGGGGTCATGGGCTTGCCCAGCCCGCGCATCACCGCCGAGGCCACGTGGGAAAAGCCCACCAGGCAGTAGAACAGCGCGCACACCCGGGTGCGGCCCACGCCGAAGGCGACGACCTCCGGATTGCGGTTGAACAGCGCCACCAGTCGGGGGGCCAGCATAAACAGCACCGCGCCGATGGCCTCGATGCTGCCCACGGCGCAGCCCAGGCCGAAGCGTATGCCCTGCCTGACCCGGTCGTAGCGTCTCGCGCCCATGTTCTGGGATACGAAGGTGGTCACCGCGATGGAGAAGGCCGTGATGGGCAGAAACGCGAAGCCCTCCACCTTGGTGGACGCGCCGATGCCGGCCATGGCCAGGTTGCCGAAGGAATTGATGTAGGACTGGATCAGCAGGTTGGACAGGTCGATCACGCTGCCCTGCAGCGCCGTGGGCAGGCCGTTGCGCACGATCCCGCGCAGGTTTTCCGGGTCAAAGCGCACCCGGCGCGGCGACACGCGGATGTCGCCCTTCGAGCGCAGCAGCCGCGCCCCGGCCAGCAGCATGCTCAAAAACTGGGAGAGTATCGTGGCCAACGCCGCGCCCTCCACGCCCATGCCCAGCACGGCCACGAACAGCAGGTCCAGCGCCACGTTCACCAGCGAGCTGATCACCAGGTAGACAAGCGGATGCCGGCTGTCGCCGGCGGCCTGGAGGATACCCACGAACATGTTGTACATCACAAGGCCCGTGGCCCCGGCGAAGTAGATCCGCAGGTACTTGCAGGATTCCGGGAACACCTCGTCGGGAGTGCCCATCCAGCGCAGGATCACGGGGGAGATCGCCACGCCCGCCACCGAGATCAGCGCGCTGAAGGCCAGGCCCATGGCCACCGAGGTGTGCACGGCGCGGCGGGTCTGCTCCGGGTCCTTCGCGCCGATGTGCCGGGCGATGACCACCCCCGCGCCGGTGGCGAAGCCCATGAAGAAGCCGATGATCAGGTAGATGAAGGCCGCGTTGGCGCTGACCGCGGCCAGCGCGTTTTCGCCCAGGTAGTTGCCGACGATCAGCGAGTCGGCGGTGTTGTACAGCTGCTGGAAGAGGTAGCCCACGAAAACCGGTATGGCGAACCCGACGATCCTGCGCCGGATACTGCCCTCGGTCATCAATTGACTCATTTGGTCAGCCCTCGCTCAACGGATGATGGCAGGCGCACCAGCGCCCGGGTTCGATCTCTGCCAGCGCCGGCTTTTCGCGTTCGCAGCGCTCGCTGGCATAGGGGCAGCGGGGATGGAAGCGGCAGCCCGGGGGCGGGTTCACGGGGCTGGCGACCTCGCCGGTCAGCATGGCCCGGGCCTCGTCCCGCCGGTCGGGATCCGGCTGGGGCACCGCGTCCAGCAGGAAGCGGGTGTAGGGGTGCCGCGGCGCGGCGTACAGCGCCTCGGTGGATGAAAGCTCGCACACCTGGCCCAGGAACATCACGATCACCCGATCCGAAAGGTAGCGCACCACGTTCAGGTCGTGGCTGATGAACAGGTAGGTCAGGCCTGACTGCGCCTGCAGATCGGACAGCAGGTTCAGTATCTGCGCCTGGATGGACACGTCCAGCGCGCTGACCGGTTCGTCGCAGATGATCAGCTCCGGGTTCAGGGCCAGGGCCCGGGCGATGCCGATGCGCTGGCGCTGGCCGCCGGAAAACTGGTGGGGATAGCGCCCGTAGTACTCCGGCCGCAGGCCCACCCGCTCCATCAGGGATCTCACCATGTCGGCCCGCTCGGCGCGGCTGCCGCCCACGCGGTGGGCGTTCAGCGGCTCCATGATGATGCGGCCCACGGACATTCGCGGGTCCAGCGAGGCGTAGGGGTCCTGGAAGATCATCTGCATGCCCCGGCGCAGCGTCCGAAGGGGCGCACCCTTCAGCTGTGAAAGGTCCTGGCCCTTGAACCACACCTTGCCGGAGGTGGGGTGGATCAGGTCCAGCAGGAGCTTGCCCAGCGTGGACTTGCCGCAGCCGGATTCGCCCACCAGGCCCAGGGTCTCCCCCTTTTCGATGGTGAAGGACACGTCCGACACCGCGTGCACAACGCCCCCCTTCACGGGGAATTCCTTCACCAGGTGCTCGGCGCGCAGCAGCGTGCTCACGGGCGGTCACCTCCCAGCGTGGCCGCGGCGTCCATCGGATAAAAGCAGCGGCAGAAGTGGCCCTCGCCCACGGGCGCGAGGGCCGGCTTTTCGCGCATACAGCGCTCGGTGGCGAACTCGCACCGGGGCGCGAAGCGGCAGCCCGCGGGCATGGCCCGCAGGTTCGGCACCGTGCCGGGAATGTTGTACAGCCGCTTGCCCTTCGGAGTCATCCGGGGCAGCGACGCCATCAGGCCGCGGGTGTAGGGGTGGGCGCAGGCGTCGAACAGCGCGTGCACCTGGGCCGATTCCACCACCTGGCCGGCGTACATCACGTATACGCTGTCGCACATCTCCGCCACCACGCCCAGGTTGTGGGTGATCAGCAGGATCGACGTGCCGCTCTCCTTTTGAAGCGCGCGCATCAGCCGCAGTATCTGCGCCTCGATGGAAACATCCAGCGCCGTGGTGGGCTCGTCCGCGATCAGCAGGTCGGGCTTCAATATCATGGCCATGCCGATCATCACCCGCTGCCTGAGGCCCCCGGACAGCTGGTGGGGATAGCTGTCGTAGCGCTTGCCGGCTTCGGGGATGCCCACCCTTTCCAGGATCTCCACGGCCATGGCCCTCGCCTCGCGCTTGTCCATTCCGGTGTGCAGCGTCAGCGCCTCCGAGACCTGCCGGCCCACGGTGATCACCGGGTTCAGGCTGGTCATCGGCTCCTGGAAGATCATCGAGATGCGGTTGCCCCGCAGCCTGCGCATTTCCCGGTCCGAAAGCTTCAGCAGGTCCTGGCCGCCGAACATCGCGCTGCCGGCCTCCACGCGCCCGTTCTCGGCCAGCAGCCCCATCACCGACAGGGAGGTCACGCTCTTGCCGCAGCCGGATTCGCCCACCAGGCCCACCGTTCGGCCCCGGGGCACGTCGATGTCCACGCCGCTGACCGCCACGGCCCGGTCCTTCCGCCCGTCCGAGGCGAAGGAGGCGACCAGCCCCCTGATTTCAAGGATGTTGTCCATGGCGCGCCTCCTCAGGTCTTCATGTACGGATCGATGGCGTCCCGCAGGCCGTCGCCCAGGAAGTTGAAGGCCATCACCGTGATCAGTATGGCCAGACCGGGGGCCAGGATCAGCCAGGGGCACATGTAGGCGTAGTCCTTGCCGTCGCTGACCATCAGGCCCCAGCTGGCGGTGTTGGGGTCGCCCACGCCCAGGAAGCTCATGCTGCTCTCCCACATGATGGCCCCGGGAATGTCCAGCGTGAACAGCACGATCAGGTTGGGCACGCAGTTGGGCAGTATGTGCCGCAGCACGATCCGCCAGCCGGACACGCCCATGGAGCGGGCGGCCTCCACGAATTCCTTTTCCTTCAGCGACAGCGTCTGGGCGCGCACCACGCGGGCGGTGCCGGCCCAGTTGATGATGGACAGCGCGATGAACATGTTGAGGATGCTCGCGCCCAGCGTGTACATCACCACCATGGCCAACAGCAGCGAGGGGAAGGCCAGCACGATGTCCGCCGCGCGCATGATCACGGCGTCCACGCGGCGGCCCATGTAGCCCGCCATCAGGCCCAGGAGCGTGCCCAGCAGCAGCGAGATCAGCGAGGGCACGAAGCCGATCATCAGCGACACGCGCGCGCCGTAGACCACCCGGCTGAACACATCCTGCCCCAGGTCGTCGGTGCCGAACCAGTGCTCGGCGGAGGGGGCCTGGCGCATGCCGGACAGGTCCACCTCCTCGGGATCGTAGCGGGCGATCAGCGGCGCGAACACGGCCATCAGCACGATCAGTATGATCAGTATCAGCCCGATCAGCGCGGCCCGGTTGACCCGCAGCATGTTCAGTATGCTCTTGAATACGCCCTGGTCCGGCTGGATCTCCGATTCGATGATCTGCCGGGCCAGCCTGTCGGTGTAGGCGTCCTTGCCGTGCTTTTTCATGACAGAACCGCCTCCCTTACTCCACGCGGATGCGCGGGTCGACCACCGAGTACAGCACGTCCGCCAACAGGTTGCCCAGTATGATCAGTATCGCCGTGAACAGCACCGTGCCCTGCAAAAGCGGCATGTCCCGCTTGCTGATGGCGGTGACGGCCAGGCTGCCCACGCCGGGGATGGCGAACACCGATTCGGTGATCACCGCGCCGGACAGCAGCGAGGATACCTGTATCGCCATCACCGTAATCACCGGGATCAGCGCGTTCTTCAGCGCGTGGCGGCCGATCACCTTCAGCGGCGACAGGCCCTTGGAGCGGGCCGTGCGGATGTAATCGTTGCGCATGACCTCCAGCAGGTTGGATCGGGTCAGCCGGGCGATGCGCCCCGCCGACGACCAGCCCAGCACGATGG
>JBGUQG010000235.1:0-10475 GCA_045130815.1 Christensenellales bacterium | reverse complement strand
GGCGGGTTGCCGCCCTTCACGCGCAGATATTGTGGGAAGTCCTTTACGGCGGTGAGCACGCGCACCAGGTCGATGTCGGCGGCCATGGAAAAGCGCATCACCAGCTCGTCGGCGCGGCAGGTGACGTAGTCGATGCCCAGCCGCGCGCACCAGGCCTTCAGCAGCGCCGCGTCCACCAGGTTCATCACCGGGCGGTTCGGGTCGCCAAAGCGGTCGATCAGCTCGTCCACCAGGTCGTTGGCATTGTCGCGGTTGCGCACGGAGGCGATCTTCTTGTACATCTCCACCCGCAGCAGGTCGTTGGCGATGTACTCGGAGGGCAGATAGGCGTCGATCTTCAGGTCGACCCTGGTCTCGATGTCCTCCTGGTTCACGTCGCCGCGCATCCCGCGCACGGTCTCCTCGATCATCTTCACGTACAGGTCGTAGCCCACGCTGGCCATGAAGCCGCTCTGCTCGCTGCCCAGCAGGTTGCCCGCGCCGCGGATCTCCAGATCCCGCATGGCCACGCGGAAACCGGAGCCGAACTCGGTGAACTCCCGGATGGCGGCCAGCCGCTTGTCCGCGGATTCGGTGAGCACCTTGCTGGGATTCACCGTTAGATAGGCGTAGGCCAGCCGGTTGCTGCGGCCCACGCGGCCCCGAAGCTGGTACAGCTGGGCCAGGCCGAAGCGGTCCGCGTCGCAGACGATCAGCGTGTTGGCCCGGGGCACGTCCAGCCCCGCCTCGATGATCGTGGTGCACAGCAGCACGTCGAACTTGCCGTCATAGAAGTCCAGCATCACGTCCTCCAGGGCGTGCTCCTTCATCTGGCCGTGGCCGACGGCGATGCGCGCCTCCGGCACCAGCTTTTTCAGCCGCGCGTACATGACCTCGATGGTCTGCACCCGGTTGTGCAGCACGTACACCTGGCCGCCGCGGCTGAGCTCGCGCAGTATGGCGTCGCGCACCAGGCCGTCCGAATACTCCACCACGTAGGTCTGCACCGGATAACGCTCCTCCGGCGGGGATTGCAGCAGCGACATGTCCCGGATGCCCACCATGCTCATGTGCAGCGTGCGGGGGATCGGCGTGGCGGTCAGCGTCAGCACGTCCACCGAGCGCTTCATCTGCTTGATGGCCTCCTTGTGGGTCACGCCGAAGCGCTGCTCCTCGTCCACCACCAGCAGGCCCAGGTCCTTGAACCTCACGTCCTTGGCCAGCAGCCGGTGGGTGCCCACCACTACGTCCAGCTCGCCGGAGGCCAGCTTTTCCAGTATCTTCTTCTGCTCCGCCGCGGTCTTGAAGCGGCTGATGGTCTCCACCCGGATAGGAAAGCCGGCGAAGCGATTGGTCATCGTGGCGTAGTGCTGCTGCACCAGGATCGTGGTCGGGGCCAGCATGGCGGCCTGCTTGCCGCTCATCACGCACTTGAAGATGGCGCGAAGGGCCACCTCGGTCTTGCCGTAGCCCACGTCGCCGCACAGCAGGCGGTCCATGATCCTGGGCTTTTCCATGTCCCGCTTGATGTCCTCGATGGCGGCCAGCTGGTCCGGCGTCTCCTCGAAGGGAAAGCCGTCCTCAAACTCCCGCTGCCAGGGGGTGTCCGGCTCGAAGGCATAGCCGGGGATGGACTCGCGTTGGGCGTACAGCTTCAAAAGGTCGCCCGCGATGGCCTGGATGCTCTGGCGCACCTTGCTCTTCTGGCGCTGCCATTCCCCGCCGGACAGGCGGTTCAGCTTCGGGGCCTCGCCCTCGCTGCCGATGTACTTCTGCACCCGGTCCAGCTGGTCGGTAGGCACGTACAGCTTGTCGCTGCCCTGGTAGCGGATGTGCAGGAAATCCCGGTAGGTGCCGTCGCTGGCCAGGCGCACCATGCCCATGTACTGGCCGATGCCGTGGTTCTCGTGGACCACGTAGTCCCCGACCTTCAGGTCGGTGAACGCGGCGATCTTCTCGCCCCGGTTGGCGCGGCTGCGGCTCTTCTGGCGATTGACGCCGTAGATGTCCGACTCCGCCACCACGGCGAATCTGATCTCGGGGTACAGAAAGCCCCGGTTCAGCGTGGTCGGGAAGATCAGCGGCGCGCCGTCCTCCAGCGCTTTCGGGATCTCGGTGACGAAGGGCGCGGGGCTGCCCTGGGTGTCCAGCGCGCCCTGCAGGCGCTCGCCCCTGGCGGTGCCGCCCGCCAGCAGCGCCACCTTCCAGCCCTCCTGCTTCCAATGGTCCAGGTCCCGGGCCAGCTCCTTCACATTGCCCTGATAGGCGGTGGCATTGCGGCAATCCACCCTGATCAGCGCGGTGGGTGCAAAATCCTGCTCCGTGCGCATGAACAGGTTGGTCAAAAGCACGGTGCGCTTATTCAGCCGCGCCAGCAGCGCGTCGTAGCTCACCAATACGTCCGCCTGGCAGGGCAGCGCCTCCTGCCGCTCCAGCGCGGTGACGAAGCGCTCCCTGAACTCCAGGAAGCGGTTCTCGCAGCGCTCGCGCAGCCGGTCCGGCTGGTCGAACACCACGATGGGGTCGTCCAGGTAGTCCGGCGCGAGGCCCTCGTAGCCCAGCAGCACAGGGATCAGCGAATCCGCGCCGTCGGGCACGCGGCCCGTGCGCAGCGCCTCCAGCACGCCCTCGAAGTTGCGGTGCAGCGCGGAGCCGAGGGTTACCCGCTGGGGCAGCTTCATCGTGCCCTTGGCGGCCTTGCCCTTCTTCGGCTTTGCGCCCTCCTCCTCCGCGTCCTCGGAGGCCAGGCGCAGAAATTCCTCAAAGGGGATCAGGTCGAACTCCTGCTCGATCTTCGACTGTCGGTCCGAGCCGGGCTCGGCAGGGGCCGTTTCGTCCAGCAGCGCCTTCAGCGCCTCCGCGGCGCGGCTGCGGGCGTCGTCATCCAGCAGGATCTCCTGGGCCGGGTACAGCTTCACCGCGCTGCGCCGGGAAATGGAGCGCTGGGTCATCACGTCGAAGGAGCGGATGGAATCGATCTCATCGTCAAAGAACTCGATGCGCAGCGCGTTGGGCCCGCCCACCGGGTACACGTCCAGTATGCCACCGCGCAGCGCGCACTGGCCCCGGGCCTCCACCAGGTGCACCCGCTCGTAGCCCGCCGCGGTCAGCTTTTCCATCAATTCGGAGGGCTCCATCCGCGCGCCCTCCTCGATGGCGATGATGCGCGCGTCGAACTCCGCCGCCGGGGCCAGGCGGAACATCATGGCGTCCGCCGCCACCACCAGCGCCCGGACCTCGCCGGTCAGGCAGTCGCCCAGCGCCTCGATGCGGCGCATGGACAGCTCGCGGCTTGAGGCCGCGGTCTTCAGAAACGTGATGTCCCGGGAGGGGAGCTGCCGCGCCGCCCCGGAGAGCAGCACGTTCAAATCCTCCACCATGCGGGCGGCGGTCATATCGTTGGGGGAAATGATCACCAGGGGCCGCTCCAACTTCAGCGCCGCCGCGGCCAGCAGGTGCGCCCGCTGAGCGTCGTCCGGGCCGTACAGGGAACAGACGCCCGGCTTCTTCAGCGCGCGCGTCAATTCCCGGAAGGATTCAAGACCCTCGAGCGGTTCAAAAAGACAGTTCAGCTTCCAGTTCGTGTCCTTCATATCGCTCCTATTTGCCCTCGTTCAATTTGCCCACCAGCTGCCGGGCGGGCTCCACGCCCTTTTCGATCAGCTCGGCGATCACGTCCGCCGCGCCCATGTAGGCGTCGAACATGGTTCGGCGCAACTCGGGCGTATTGTAGCCGGCCAGCACCCAGTCCTTCATGTCCCAGCCCTCCGGCGGCCTGCCGATGCCCACCCGCACCCGGGGAAAGTTGTCCCTTCCCAGCAGGTAGATGATGTTGCGCATGCCGTTGTGGGTGCCCGCGCTGCCGCTGGGGCGGAAGCGCAGCTTGCCCTCCGGCAGGTCCACGTCGTCATACACCACGATCAGGTGGTCGTCCTCGGGCTTGTACCAGTTGCACAGCTGCACCACGCTCTCGCCGGAGAGGTTCATGAACGTCTGGGGCAGGCACAGCGCCACCCTGTGGCCGCGGATCGCGCCCTCCCCCACCGAGGCCTTGCAGCGCAGCCGGTGGATGGGGATGTCGTACTTCTGGGACAGCACGTCCACCACGTCGAAGCCCACGTTGTGCCGGGTGTGTTCATACTTCCTGCCCGGGTTGCCCAGGCCGACGATCACGTACATGTCCCATTCCTCCATGCCGACAAGCTATCAGCTTATTGTAGCAAGCCCCGGCGGGAATTGTCAAGCGTTTGAAGGCAAATCGATTCCAAAACGCACAGAATCCGCCGCGAGGGCGGATTCCGCGCGTCCTGACGCGCATAGCGTCAAGCCGTGTTCAGCTTATTCGGCGGTGTAGCCGTAGTACTGCTCGAGCTTCTCGGCACGCTCGTTGATGATCTCCTGGCCGCCGTTGTCCAGGTAATCCTGCATGCCCTGATCGTACACAGCGTCGAAGTCCGCCTCGGAAGCGGTGACGGCCTTGTTCAGCAGGGTATCGCGCAGCTCCGGCAGGCGGGTGCCGTACTCCTGCTCGGCCTCGATGGCGCCGCAGTTGAAGTAGGACACGACACGGCTGTCCGCTTTCGCGGTGGCGTTGGCGGTCACGATCAGTTCGGGATCGACCTTTTCATAGCCGCGAGCGGTGGTCACGGCAGTGGCGTCGCCCAGGTACAGGCCGTTCACGGTGATGGTGTAGTCGATGTTGTTCAGGCTGTTCTGCAGCCAGTCGCCGGTGGTGGCGATCTTCTCATAGCCGCCCTCGACCGCGTTGTAGGTCTCGCCCTCCTTGCCCAGCTGCAGGAACGCGATGGTCTCCGGATCGGAGATGAAATCGACGTACAGCAGGGAGGCCAGAGGCTCATCGTTGGTGGCCGGGAAGAACACCTTGCGGTCGATGGAGTTGGACAGGAACTTGCGATGCACGCCCGCGTCGTTCACGAAGGTATCCACCGCGACGTAGCAGGCGTCATCGCCCACGTTGCGCTGCAGGTTGGCCTGGATGGAATCCTCGCCGCCGCGATAGGCCTGATCCCAGCTGTGCTGGAACGCGCCCACGAAGCCGGCCTTCATCATGTCGTCCTCATGGGTATCGCCGGAGCCATACTCTGCGAAGTCCTTCCAGACCAGGCCCTCGTTGTACCACTTGTTCAGCACGCGGACGCCTTCCTTGTAGTTGGGATACAGCAGGTGGCGGTCGTCGAAGCCGTTGATGTACAGCTCCTCGTCCTTCACGTCGTCCGGCACATAGGCCATGAACAGCAGATCGTTTCGCCAGCCGACGTCATAGCTGGTGCTGTAGGGAACCATCTTGGAGGCGTCCGCGCCCAGCAGGGTCTCGGCGTTGTCGCGGAAGGCCACCAGGCAGTCGTGGAACTCTTCCTCGGTGGTAGGCAGAGCCAGACCCAGCTTGTCCAGCCAGTCCTTGCGGATGAAGGTGTTCAGGCGGGCGTTGTCGGCCAGGGTGGCCTCGATGGCCCACAGGTCGCCGGTGTCGGGATTCTGGTCCCAGAAGATGTTGGTGTCGCCCAGCAGGTTCCACAGGTTGGGCAGGAGGTCCTTGTACTCCTCCAGCTTCTTGCCGCCGATGTCATTCAGGTTGATGATGCCGCCCATGTCGGCGTAGCTCTGAATGGTGGGATAGGAATAGGTCACGCACACGTCGGGGGCGTCGCCCGCGGCCAGCGCGTTGTTCATGTCGTCAACCTCGGTCCAACGGCCGATGGATTCGAACTCGACCTCAACATTGTGCTTCTCGAGCATACCCTGCTTGATGTAGTCGGTGTACACATTGTTGGTGGGATCGGTGCCGCCGTCGTTGTTGCGGTTGTAGATCTCAACGGTGATGTGCCTGGTCTCGGCAAACTTGCCGTCCACCAGTTCCTCCGCGGAAGCGGAGATCGCGCACATGGACAGCACCAGCGCCAGCGCCAGAACGAGGGTCAACAGCTTCTTCATGTCCAGTTCCTCCTTGATTATATTGATGGGCACCCTGCCCATTAGGATACAAGATCAGCCCTTCACCGCGCCGAGGGTGACGCCGGTGACGAAGTAGCGCTGCAGCCAGGGGTAGATCAGCAGGATCGGCACGGTCGCGAACATGACCGTGGCCATCTTCAGCGTCTCGCCCAGGCCGGGGGTACTGAAGCCCTCCTGCGTGGCAACCTCCACGTTGGTGGAATTCTGCAGTATGTTGTACAGCAGCAGCTGGATCGGGTAAAGGTCCTCGCGCTTCTTCAGGTACAGCAGCGCGTCGGAGAAGCCGTTCCAGCGGCCGACCGCGTAGAACAGCGCCAGCGTGGCCAGCACCGCCTTGGAAAGCGGCAGGTAGATCGTGATCAGCGTGCGGATCGGGCCCGCGCCGTCGATCTCCGCGGCTTCCCGCAGGCTATCGGGCACGCCATAGAAGAACGATCGCATGATGATCATGTTGTACACCGACAGGCAGCTGGGGATCACCAGCACCCAAATCGTATCCAGCATGCCCAGGTTCCTCAGCCACAGGTAGTGGGGGATCATACCGGCGGAGAAGTACATGGTGAACAGTATGATCACGTTGATGACCTTGCCGCCCTTGAGCTCCTTATAGGTCAGCGGATAGGCGCACATGACGGTCATCGACAGCGACAGCAGCGTGCAGCCCACCGTCAGCAGGCCCGTGTACCACAGGGAGTGCACGTACTTCGGATCCTTCAGCACCGTGGTATAGGCGTTCACGTTCCAGCCCTTGGGCCACAGCACCACCTCGTTGCGGATCAGGTGCTCCGCCGAGGACAGGGAGCGGGCCAACACGTTCAAAAGCGGCACCAGGCAGATGAACATCACGATAAAGCTTATGACGGCAAAGATCCAGTCTCCAACACGCGTGGATTTCGATTTGATCATTCTTACCGCACCCCCCTTACATGATGCCGCGCTCGCCCATGCGCTTTGCCAGGGTGTTGGCGCCCACCAGGAAGATGACGCCCACCACGCTCTGGAACAGGCCCACGGCGGTAGTCAGCGAGAATTTGTTGGCACGCAGGCCGTTCTGGTACACATAGATGGAGATGACCTGTGACACGTCCGTGACCAGCTTGTTGCTCAGCGCCAGCGGACGGTCGAATTCGGAGCCCAGTATGCGGCCCAGGTTCATGATCAGCAGGGTGATGATGGTCGGCCTCAGGCCCGGCAGCGTCACATGCCAGATGCGCTTGAAGCGACCCGCGCCGTCCACCGCGGCGGCCTCGTACAGCTCGGGGCTGATGCCCGTCAGCGCCGCCAGGTAGATGATGGTGCCCCAGCCGGCCTCCTTCCAGATGCCCAGCACCACGTAGGTGCCGACCCACCAGCTGTTGTTGCTCATAAAGGGGATCGAGGCGTCCGGGTTGCCCGACAGGCGCTTGTACAGGATGTTGACCAGGCCGTCGTTACTGGCCAGCAGCCTCAGCGCCAGGCCGGAAATGATGATCCAGCTCAAAAAGTGGGGCATGTACAGCACCGTCTGAGTAATCTTCTTGAACTTCTTGAAGGTCAGCTCGTTCAGCATCAGCGCCAGCAGGATCGGGGCCGGGAAGCCGCACACCAGATCCAGCAGGTTCAGCGTGATCGTGTTGCGCAGGGCGTTGATGAAGGTGCGATCCTTGAAGGCCTTAATGAAGAATTCAAAGCCGTTGTTCTTGGCCCAGGGAAGCTCCCACGGCGCCTTGAAGATGTTGTTCTCCTTGAACGCGCCCAGGATCCACGCCATGGGGATATAGCGGAATATGATGAAGAATGCGATCGGCAGAATCAGCAGCAGGTACAGCGTGCCGTATCTGCGCATGTAGGACTTGAAGTTGGCCTGTTTCGTGCCCACCCGCGCCGCAGCGGCGCTTGCGGATTTGCTCAAGCGTGTTTCCTCCTCTCACACCCCGGATCACGGGTCTTGCCATGCAATCCGTCACAGCCGTGATGGTTCGCATCAATCAATTCACTTTAAATCCCGTAATCCGGTATAATATACTATAATATTATCATCAATTCATTCAAATTGCAATACGGTTCCACTCTTTTGCCACTTTTTTATTTTCCCGGCCTCAATCGCCATTTCTTTACTTGCAAAGGCCCATGAAAAGGGATAATATTATGATGATATGTGAGGCCCCTTTGTTTTCCGGCCCAATGAAGAAGGAGGAAACCGACTTATGCTGGACATCAACCTGATCCGCACCAACCCCGACCTGGTGCGCGAGAACATCAAAAAGAAATTCCAGGATGAAAAGCTTGTCCTGGTGGACGAGGTACTTGAGCTGGACAAGGCCAACCGCGAGGCCATCCAGCGGGCGGACTATCTGCGCGGCCAGCGCAATAAAATCAGCAAACAGATCGGCGCGCTGATGGGCCAGGGCAAGAGGGACGAGGCCGAGGCCGCCAAGCAGCAGGTCAAGGACATGCAGGACGAGCTGGCCGAGATCGAGCAGAAGGAGACGGACTACGCCGAGGAGATCAGAAAGCGCATGCTGGTGATCCCCCAGATCATCGACGATTCCGTGCCCATCGGCAGGGACGACAGCCAGAACGTGGAAAACGAGCGCTTCGGCGAGCCCGTGGTGCCGGAGTGGGAGATCCCCTACCACGTGGACATCATGGAGCGGCTGAACGGCATCGACCTGGACGCCGCCCGGCGCACCAGCGGCAACGGCTTCTACTATCTGAAGGGCGACATCGCCCGGCTGCACAGCGCCATCCTCAGCTATGCCCGGGATTTCATGATCGACCACGGCTTCACCTACTACGTGCCCCCGTTCATGATCCACGGCAACGTGGTCACCGGCGTGATGAGCTTTGCCGAGATGGAGAACATGATGTACAAGATCGAGGGCGAGGACCTGTACCTGATCGGCACCAGCGAGCACAGCATGATCGGCAAGTTCATCGACCAGATGCTGGGCGAGGACGAGCTGCCCCAGACGCTGACCTCCTACTCCCCCTGCTTCCGCAAGGAGGTGGGCGCCCACGGCATCGAGGAGCGCGGCGTGTACCGCATCCACCAGTTTGAAAAGCAGGAGATGGTCGTGGTCTGCAAGCCCGAGGACAGCATGAACTGGTACAACCGGATGTGGCAGCTGACCGTGGAGTTTTTCCGCAGCATGGACATCCCGGTGCGCACGCTGGAGTGCTGCTCCGGCGACTTGGCCGACCTGAAGGTCAAGAGCTGCGACGTGGAGGCCTGGAGCCCCCGCCAGCAGAAGTACTTCGAGGTGGGCAGCTGCTCCAACCTGGGCGACGCCCAGGCCCGTCGGCTGAAGATCCGCGTGAAGGGCGCGGACGGCAGGAAGTACCTGCCCCACACGCTGAACAACACCGTGGTGGCCCCGCCCCGCATGCTGATCGCCTTCCTGGAGAACAACCTGCAGGCCGACGGCAGCATCCGCATCCCCGAGCCGCTTCGCATGTACATGGGCGGCAAGACCGAGATCAGGTAACGCAATACATTCTATAAAGGAGCGCTGCACATGATTTACTACGTGAACGCCAACGCCCCGTTCGAGGGCAACGGCCTGAAGGAAACGCCCTTCCGCCACATCGACGACGCGGCCCGCGTGGCCGTGGCGGGCGATGAGATCATCGTCGCGCCCGGCATCTACCGCGAGAAGGTGACCCCCCGCCACCCCGGCCGCGAGGACGCGCGGATCGTGTACCGCTCCGAGAAGCCCCTGGGCGCGGTGATCACCGGCGCGGAGGAGCTGACCGGCTGGACGAAGTTCAAGGGCGACGTCTGGGTCAATCGCGTGGACAACGGCGTGTTCGGCGATTACAACCCCTATGTGAAAATGGTGTGCGGCGACTGGTACTTCGCCCCCACCGTGCGCCACACCGGGTCGGTGTTCCTGAACGACCTGGCCATGTACGAGACCGTGACGCTGGACGAGTGCATCGCCGGCGAGGCCGACCCCTGCGCCTGGAGCCCGGAGGAATCCACCTACAGGTGGTACACCGAGCAGGACGGCAATACCACCGTGCTGTACGCCAACTTCCACGGCAAGGACCCCAACAAGGAAAAGGTCGAGATCGCCGTGCGCCGCAACTGCTTCATGCCCGACGAGAACGGCATCGGCTACATCACCGTGTCCGGCTTTGACATCAACAAGGGCGCGACCACCTGGGCCCCGCCCGCCGCCTACCAGGATGGCCTGATCGGGCCCCACTGGTCCAAGGGCTGGATCATCGAGGACTGCGCCGTGTGGGGCAGCCGCTGCTGCGGCATCTCCCTGGGCAAGTACCTGGACCCGGAAAACGACATGTATTTCTACACCAAGCACGTGAAGTCCCCCACCCAGATGGAGCGCGACGCCGTGTGCCGCGGCCAGTATCACGGCTGGCTGAAGGAGAAGGTGGGCAGCCACATCGTGCGCCGGTGCGAGGTGCACCACTGCGAGCAGACCGGCATCGTCGGCCGCATGGGCGGCGTGTTCTCCACCATCGAGGACTGCCACATCCACCACATCTGCAACAGCCAGCAGCTGGGCGGCGCGGAGACC
>JBGUQG010000234.1:0-4034 GCA_045130815.1 Christensenellales bacterium | reverse complement strand
CGCCCGGAAAACTCTCCAGTGGAGAGTTTTCAGTGAGGTGGGGTCGGTAGACCCAAGGGAACAGGGAACAGGAATAGTGGCTGCCGCGTACATTTCGCGAGTGTACAGGTCCACCAAAGGCTTTGTCGCGGGAACTTTTGCTTGACTTCCTCACATGCGATTGCGCGCGGCTTTTCCTGTTCCCTGTTCCCTGTTCCCTGTTCCCTGTTCCCCGTTTCCTGTTCCCTGTTCCCTGGCGCGCGGCGCCCCGATCAATCAAAACCAACCGCACAGACTGAACAGTTACTCTCTATGAATTATAAATCCCGCGGCGGAAAAAGGCAATAGCGAGTCTTGTAATCCGGCGGGATTTGATATAAAATGAACGCAGGCTATACGAGGGAGGAATGACCTATGTGGACCATTCGTCAGCAGTACGCGCTGCAGGACGAGATATTGAAGGAGCGGCTTTATACGCTGATGCCCCGCCTGATGAAGGAGTGCGGCGTGGAAATGTGGGTGGTGATCTCCCGGGAGTACAACGAGGACCCGATCTTTAAGACCCTGGTGCCCGCGCTGGTGAAGAACGCCGGGCGCACCACCTGCCTGGTGTTCAGCCTGGACGCCGAGGGGCACTACGAGGCGCTGAACGTATCCCGGCCCAACCCCCGGTTCGAGGGCTATTACACCCAGGCCATGGACCGGCTGGACGACGTGTACCAGGCGCTGAACCGGCTGATCGCCCGGAAGAAGCCCGCCCGGGTGCACGTGAACGTGTCCAACGAGTGCCCGATGGCGGACGGCCTCAGCAAGAACGTGTACGATCGGCTGGTGACCGCCACCAACGGCGGCGTGGCCTTCGTCAGCGCCGAGGAGATCGCCGTGCGCTGGCTGGAGACCCGCACGCCCCGGGAGCTGGCGCTGTACCCCGAGATCTATAAGATGATGATGGATATCGTGGACGATGTGTTCTCCGCGGATTTCATCACCCCCGGCGTCACCACCACCACCGACGTGGAGTGGGGCATCGCCCAGCGGGTGAACGACCTGGGGCTGCCCTGCTGGTTCTCCCCGGACGTGGACCTGCAGCGCATGGGCGGCACGGACTTCCGGATGTTCGACGAGGTGATCCGCGAGGGCGACATCGTGCACTGCGACGTGGGCCTGGTGTGCCTGGGCCTGCACACCGACACCCAGCGCAACGTGTACGTCGGCAGAAAGGGCGAAAAGGCCATCCCGGAGGGCATCCTGGCGGCCTATCGCACCGGCTGCCGCTTCCAGGACATCGTGCGGGGCAACTACGCCGCGGGCCGCACCGGCAACGAGATATTGAAGCGGTCGCTGGACCAGGCCGCCGCCGAGGGCATCCGGGCGATGAGCTACTGCCACCCCATCGGCGTGTTCGGCCACAGCGCCGGCCCCTGCGTGGGGCTGTTCGACAACCAGCGCTTCGTGCCCGGCCACGGCGAAAACGTGATGCACGACGACACCTGCTACGCCCTGGAGCTGAACATCACCCAGCCCATCCCCGAGTGGGGCGGCCAGGACGCCTGCATGATGCTGGAGGAGACCATCGCCTTCACCGGCGGTGAAACGCGCTTCATGGACGACAAGCGGGAGATATTGCGGTTTATCGAAGCGAAGTGACCCCCAAAACAGTGCGCGGCCCCGGTTCCGAAAGGAACCGGGGCCGCGTCAGACCGCTGACAAAGCCTGCAAACGCGGAAATCCCCCGGATATCCGCCTGGGCGGATGGAATTTCCGCTTACTGTGTCAGGACAGCCTGCAAATTCGGTTGCTTACGTCTGTGTAAGCGCCCTCATTTGCGGGCTGTCCTTCCTTGCCTTGCAGGCTTTACAGCGGTCTGTCAGTATGTTGACTTTGTCAACATACAGCCGCGCCAGAGGGGATTAAGCCGCCTGGGTGGCGTACTGGAAGAAGAAGTAGCCCAGGGAGGTGAAGCCCACGTTGCCCACGGTGCTCACCTTGCCGTAGGGCTGGGTGTAGAAGTACAGCGGAGCCACGGGGAAGCCGCCCTCGCTGTACAGCAGCTTCTCGGCGTCATAGAGGATCTGGTCGCGCTCGGCGCCCGGCAGGGTGGCCTTGGCGTTCTTGATCATCTCGTCGAAGTCGGGGTTGGAGTACACGCCGTAGTTGTTGCTCTGGCCGGTGACCATGAGCTCCAGATAGGTGATGGGATCGTTGTAGTCCGCGATCCAGCCCAGGCGCGCCACGCCGAACTTGTGCTCGCCGAGGCCGTTGGTGTAGGTCGCCCACTCCTGGTTCTCGGTGGTGATGTTCATGTTCAGCACGGTCTTCCAGTCCTCGCCGCAAGCCTCGGCGATGGCCTTGTGGGTGTCGGAGGTGTTGAAGTTGTACACCACGGTGGTGTCGGGATCCCAGGCGCCGGCCTCGACAGCCTCGTTGTACAGCTGCTCAGCCAGCTCGCAGCGGCCGGAGTAGGTCTCCAGGTCGGCGTCGGGATACTGCTCGGCCAGCCAGGCGTACAGGGCGCCCAGCTCCGTGCCCTCGGAGAAGTCCTTGCCCTCGGAATCCAGGATACCGGCGGCCACGAGGCCGGTGGCGGGAACCTGACCCCCCTGGGTGACGTTCTCGACGATGTTGTCGCGGTCGATGGACAGGGTCATGGCAGCGCGCACGCGCCAGTCCTCGATCTTCAGGCAGTTCAGGTACAGGTAGTAGGTGCCCACATAGGGGTTGATGAAGCAGTCGCCGGACTCCTTCAGGCTCTCGATCATGTCGGTGGGGAAGCTGTCGATGAACTGCCACGCGCCGCTCTGATAGCTGGACAGGATGGCGGTCTCGCTGTCGGACAGGTTCCAGATGATCGCGTCGGGGCCCAGGTTGGCCGCGTCATAGTACTTGTCGTTGGGCTCCATGCGGATGTAGCTGTCGTGCACCCACTCGGTCACCTTGTACGCGCCGTTGACCACGATGTTGGCCGGGTCGGTCCAGTTGTCGCTGCCCTCGACCACGTCCTGGCGCAGGGGCATCAGGGACGGGAAGGCGCACATGCTCAGGAAGTAGGCGCAGGGGCTCTGCAGGGTGACCTTCAGGGTCTTCTCGTCCACGGCCTCGACGCCCAGGGTGTCGGGATCGGCCTCGCCGGCCTGGATCTCAGCGGCGTTCAGCACGATGTTGTCCAGGAAATAGCCGTACTCGGAGGCGGTGTCCGGGTTCACCAGGCGCTTCCAGGAATACACGAAATCCTGGGCGGTCACGGGCTGGCCGTCGGACCACAGGATGTCGTCGCGCAGGGTGAAGGTGTAAACGGTCTGGTCCTCGGAGATCTCATAGGACGCGGCCTGGCCACACACGATCTCGGTGTTGTACATGCCCTCGTCCTCGGTGAGGTGCTCGTCGGTCAGCTCGTACTTCATCAGGTTCTCGAACTGATGGTTGGTCATCATGGCCGCGTCGACGGAGTTGGCCAGGTTGGGATCGATGGTCTCGGGCTCGGAAGCGACGCACACGTTCAGCTCGAACGGGGCCTCCTCCGCCATCGCCGGGACCAGCGCCAGAACCAGGCACATCGCCAGGATCAGGGAAACGATCTTCTTCATGGTTGAGTTCCTCCTTGTGTTATATATACATTTCACCGGGATCGGTGAAGTGTAGTCGGAGTGATCACTCCCGCCCCTCCAGCCTGTGGCAGGCCGCGTAGTGGCCGGGGGCGTATTCCTTCAGCCGGGGCATGTTCCGCACGCACAGCTCCGTGGCATAGGGGCAGCGGGTGTGGAAGCGGCAGCCGGTGGGCGGGTTGATGGGGCTGGGGATGTCGCCCTCCAGCAGGATGCGCTGGCGGGTCTTGTTCTTCTCCGGGTCGGGCAGCGGCACCGCGGACAGCAGCGTCTGGGTGTAGGGGTGGATGGGGTGGTTGCACAGCTCGTAGCTCTCCGCCAGCTCCACAAGGCTGCCCAGATACATCACGCCGATGCGGTTGCTGATGTGGCGCACCACGGAGATGTCGTGGGCGATGAACAGGTAGGTCAGGCCGATCTGCTGCTGCAGATCCTCCAGCATGTTCACCACCT
>JBGUQG010000233.1:0-7129 GCA_045130815.1 Christensenellales bacterium | reverse complement strand
GGAAAAGAAGATCGAAATGATGACCGAGGCCTGCTCCTTCGTGAACCTGAAGTTCGCGGAGCTGACCAATAAGTATCCCTTCGAGCTCTCCGGCGGCCAGATGCAGCGCCTGATGATCGCCCGCATATTCCTGCTCAAGCCCAAGATCCTGCTGGCCGACGAGCCCACCAGCATGGTGGACGCCTGCTCCCGCGCCACGATCCTGGACATGCTGCTGGACCTCAGAGACGAGACGGGCATGACCATCATATTCATCACCCATGACATCGGCCTGGCCTACTACATCTCCGACACCGTGTACATCATGGAGCACGGCAGGTTCGTGGAGTTCGGCAAGGCGGACGAGGTCATCATCAACCCCCAGGCCGCCTACACCAAGCGCCTGATCTCCGACGTGCCCAAGATCCACGAGGAGTGGGACCTGAGCACGGTGGATCTCAAAGCGAGCGAATAAGGAGACGATACCCATGGATATCAAGAAGCTGATCTCCCGGATGACCCTTGAGGAGAAGGCTGGGCTGTGCTCGGGCCTGGATTTCTGGCACACCAAGCCCGTGGAGCGGCTGGGTGTGCCCGCCACCATGGTTTCCGACGGCCCCCACGGCCTGCGCAAGCAGGACGAGAAGGCCGACCACCTGGGCGTGAACGACAGCATCAAGGCCGTGTGCTTTCCGGCGGCCTGCGCTACCGCGGCCTCCTTTGACGTGGACATGATCCGCGGCATGGGCGAGGCCATAGGCGATTCCTGCCAGCACGAGGGCCTGTCCGTGGTGCTGGGCCCGGCGGTCAACATCAAGCGCAGCCCGCTGTGCGGCCGCAACTTCGAGTATTTCTCCGAGGACCCGTTCCTGGCGGGCAAGATGTCCGCGGCCTATATCAACGGCGTGCAGAGCAAAAACGTGGGCACCTCCATCAAGCACTTCGCGGCCAACAGCCAGGAGCATCGCCGCATGAGCTCCTCCTCCGACGCCGACGAGCGCACCCTTCGGGAGATATACTTCCCGGCCTTTGAGATCTCCGTGAAGGAATCTCAGCCCTGGACGGTGATGTGCTCCTACAACCGCATCAACGGCACCTACGCCTCCGAAAACAAGTGGCTGCTGACCGACGTACTGCGCGGCGACTGGGGCTTCGAGGGCTATGTGATGAGCGACTGGGGCGCCACCGCGGACCGCGTGAAGGGCATACTGGCCGGCATGGACCTGGAGATGCCCGCCTCCGGCGGCATCAACGACAAAAAGATCGTCGAGGCCGTGAAGTCCGGCGCGCTCAGCGAGGCGGACGTGGACAAGTGCGTGGAGCGCATCCTCAACATCGTCTATCGCTACACGGAGAACGCGAAGCCCGACACCCCCTGGGACATGGAGGCCCAGCACGAGCTGTCCGCGCGGATCGCGGCCCAGTGCATGGTGCTTTTGAAGAACGAGGATGGCATACTGCCCCTTGACAAGGACGACGATATCGCCTTCATCGGCGAGTTCGCCGACAAGCCCCGCTATCAGGGCGGCGGCAGCAGCCATATCAATTCCTTTAGGACCACGAGCGCCGTCGAGGCCGCCAAGGGCCTGAAGGTGACCTACGCCCAGGGCTACAGCGCCAACAGCGACACCGCTACCGACGCGCAGATCGCCGAGGCCGTAGCCGCCGCGAAGAAGGCGAAGGTGGCCGTCGTGTTCGCCGGCCTGCCGGACGCCTACGAATCCGAGGGCTATGACCGCAGGCACATGAAGATGCCCGCCTGCCAGGACAGGCTGATCGAAGCTGTGGCCGACGCCAACCCCAACACCGTGGTGGTGCTGCACAACGGCTCCCCGGTGGAGATGCCCTGGATCGGCAAGGTCAAGGGCGTGCTGGAGGCCTATCTGGGCGGCCAGGCCGTGGGCCTCGCCACCGTGCGGGTGCTGTTCGGCGACGAGAACCCCTCCGGCCACCTGGCCGAGACCTTCCCGGTGAAGCTGGAGGACAACCCCAGCTATCTGTACTACGGCGGCGAGGGCAACCGCACCGAGTACCGCGAGGGAGTTTTCGTGGGCTATCGCTATTATGACAAGAAGAACATGGACGTGCTGTTCCCCTTCGGCTACGGCCTGTCCTACACCACCTTCGAGTATTCCAACCTGCGCCTGAGCGCGGACAGCGTCAAGGACACCGACAGCCTGACCGCCACCGTCACCGTGAAGAACACCGGCAAGCGGGAGGGCAAGGCCGTGGCCCAGCTGTACGTGGCCGCGCCCCAGCAGGACCTGCTGCGCCCCGTGCGCGAGCTGAAGGGCTTTGCCAAGGTGGACCTGCAGCCCGGCGAGGCGAAGGACGTCACCTTCACGCTGGACAAGCGCAGCTTTGCCTACTGGAACGAGACCCTGCATGACTGGCACGTGCTGTCCGGCGAGTACGCCGTGCTGGTGGGCGATTCCTCCCGCAACCTGCCGCTTTGCGCCAAGGTGAGCGTGGAGAGCACCGTGGCCGTGCGCCGGAAGTTTGACATGAACAGCATTTTCATGGACATCCTGGCCGACCCGAAGGCTGCCGCCGTGGTGCAGCCCTTCGTCAGCCAGATGATGTCCGCCTTCGCGCCCGCGCCCGAGGAGGGCGGCAAGTCCGAGGCCGCCGCCGAGGCCATCAACGACGAGATGGGCGTGGCCATGATGAACTACATGCCCCTGCGCGCCGCCCTCAGCTTCGGCATGGGCCAGGTCAGCGAGGCGCAGCTGCAGGCCATGCTGGACGCGATCAACGCATAAACCCTTTTATACCCCGGCCCCGCGCGAAAGCGCGGGGCGATTTTTGTTGCTTTTGCGGGGCGGATTGGGTATAATGGGGGACAGGGACACCGAGCGCCCGGAAAACGGCACAGTGCGCCGTTTTCAGCGAGAACGGGCCCGTCCGTGCGCGATGGGACCCAATGCGTCAGCATTGGGCGCGCGCGTTTGGTAGGCCCAGGGAACAGGGAACAGGAAACGGGGATGGCGGATGACTTCTGCTCCGCGTGCCACACTCAACCATTGACGCCCTTCTACAGCAGGAGGTAATTCTATGTCAGACTATCATTTTGATCCCGTCGCGGCGCGGGACGGTCTCATCGCCGCGCTGAAGGCCCTGGCGGCGCGCCAGGGCTTCAGCCGCGTGGTGCTGGGCATATCCGGCGGCAAGGATTCCACGGTGTGCGCGGCGCTGTGCGCCCGGGCCTTCGGGCCGGAAAACGTATACGGCGTGATGCTGCCGGACGGCGCGCAGAAGGACATTGACGACAGCGCCCGTGTGTGCCAGGCGCTGGGCATACAGCGGCGGGTGATCAACATCGGCCCGATCCACGACGCGCTGAAGGGCGCGACGGACCAGCTGGGCGAGCGGACTGGGGCGGGGGAGTTTGACGTGCCCTACAGCCGGGAGAGCGACATCAACGTGGGCCCGCGGCTGCGGATGACGGTGCTGCGCTACATCGGCCAGAGCCTCGGCGCGCGGCTGGTGGGCACCGGCAACCTGTCGGAGGCCACCGTGGGCTATTGCACCAAGGACGGCGACACCTCCTGCGATTTCGCGCTGCTGGGCGCGCTGACCAGCGTGGAGGTGGTGCAGGTGGGGCTGACCATGCCCGAGCTGCCCCGGGAGCTGGTACAGAAGACGCCCACCGACGGCCTTTCCGGCAAGAGCGACGAGGAGCGGCTGGGCATCCGCTATGCGGACATCCACAGCTACATCCGCCTGGGCGGCTGCGGCGATCCTGAGATCGATGAAAGGATCCGCGCGAAGGAGCGGGCGAACCTGCACAAGCGCCGCATGCCCGTGATCCTGGACCCCTTCGGGGAGGTGAGCGCATGAAGCCCGTACTGGCCTTCTTCGGGGCCTTCAATCCGCCCACGATCGCCCATGTGGAGCTGGCCCGCTTCGCCATGGAGCAGACGGGCCGGGAGGGCGTGGTCTTCGTGCCCTCCAAATCCGCCTATATCCAGGGCGAGCAGGGCAAGGACAGCGCCTACAGCGACGCGCTGCGCCTGAAGATGCTGAACATACTGGCCGGAAACCGGCCCTGGATGCAGGTTTCGGCCATGGAGCTGCACGCCGAGCGCCAGCCCCGCACCTATGACACGCTGTGCCGGCTGCGGGACGCCGGGGTCGCCCCGGCGCTGCTGATCGGCTCGGACAAGCTTGCCGAGCTGGAGCGCGAGTGGCTGCACGTGCCCGAGATCGCCCGGGAATTCGGCTTTGTGTGCCTGGCCCGGGGCGCGGACGCCTGCGCGGCCATGATCGACGGCGACCCCTTCCTGCGCGCCCTGGCCCCGCACATCCGGGTGCTGGAGTCGCCGCCGGAGCTGCGGGATGTCTCCTCGACGCGCGTGCGCGCCCTGATGGCGCAGCTGCGCGCCGTGAAGCGGGAGATCATCGACCTGGTGCCCGGGGATATACTGGGCATGCTGTAATGACAGGAGGACGAGCCCATGAAGCTGGACCCCATCGTGATATCGCTGCTGGATACGGACCTGTACAAGTTCAACATGGACCAGGTGATCTTCCACAAGCACACCGACCTGAACGGCGAATACTACTTCCGCTGCCGGAACGAGGGCGTGGTGTTCACCCGGGAGATGTTCGACGAGATCAACGCGCAGATCGACCACCTGTGCACGCTGACCTTCCGGCCGGACGAGCTGGACTATTTGCGCTCCATACGCTTCATCAAGCATGACTATGTGGAGTTTTTGCGCCTGTGGCGGCCCCTGCGGGACTACGTGGAGACCTCGCTGTCCGAATCGGGCGAGCTGAGCATCGTGATCCGGGGCCCGCTGTTCTCGGCGATGCAGTTTGAGATCTACCTGCTGGAGATCGTGAACGAGGTCTACTTCCGCATGCGCTATGACTATGCCGAGCTGCGCGCCTCCGCCGAGGAGCGGCTGAACGCCAAGATCGAGGGCTTCCGCACGGGCAAATACACCTTCCGCTTCGCCGAGTTCGGCTGCCGTCGCCGCCTGTCCCGGGAGTGGGAGGACGAGGTGGTCCGCCGCCTGACCCGGGAGACGGACAACTGCGTGGGCACCAGCAACGTCTATCTGGCCAAGAAGCACGACCTGAAGCCGGTGGGCACCTACGCCCACGAGTTCGTGCAGATGTACCAGGGCATCGATTCCATACCGCTGGCCTACACCAACCACTGCGCGCTGGAGGACTGGTACGACGAGTACCGCGGCGACAACGGCACCGCGCTCACCGACACCGTGACCACCGACCTGTTCCTGCTGGACTTCAACCGGGCCATGGTGAACAATTTCAGCGGCGTGCGCCACGACAGCGGCGATCCCTACGCCTGGGGCGAAAAGATCATCGCCCACTATCAAAAGTACGGCGTGGACCCCATGAGCAAGCAGCTGCTGTTCAGCGACAGCCTGGATTTCGACCGGGCCCAGGCGCTGTACGACTACTTCAAGGGCCGCGTGCGCGTGTCCTTCGGCATCGGCACCTTCTGCGCCAACGACACGAAGGTGGAGCCGCTGAACATCGTGATCAAGCTGCAAACCGTGAACGGCCGCGCCGTGGCCAAGCTGTCCGACAGTCCCGGCAAGGCCATGTGCCGCGACGAGGCGTATCTGGAATACCTGAAGAGCTCCGTGGCGTTCAGGCTGGATCGGTACAGCGAGCAATAGATCAGGCAATCAGCACTTTTCTGTGAATACTGTTGACATGCATGATTCAATGTGTTAGACTGTCTACCGTATTAAAGCGGTAGATAGTCTAACACATTGATTATATCGAAAGCGATCCGCCTGATTTCAGGCGGGGCTCGGGGGGAGTACGTTCATGCGGGACAGGGAAAAAGACGCGGCTCAGATGGCGATCAAGCGCAAGGATTTCCTGGAGAAGAGCTTTGAGCTGTTTACGAATAAGAACATTGAATCCGTATCCATGATCGAGATTGCCAGGGAGTGCGGCTACGGCACGATGACGCTCTATCGCTATTTCAGCACGAAGCCGGAGCTTGTGGTCGCCGTGGCCACATGGATCTGGGAGCAGACCATTGTGGAGAACCGGGAGCGCAGGCCGAGCCTGGATTTCGAGGGCATGACTGCGGCGCAAATCTTTGCGTTTTACCTGGATTCGTTTATCGACCTGTACCGGAATCACAGGGACCTGCTGCGCTTCAACCAGTTTTTCAATATCTACATCCAGTCAGAGCGCATCGACCCGGAGGTGATGAAGCCGTACAGAACCATGATCGAAGGGTTGAAGTCGGGTTTTCATGTGATATATGCCAGGGCGGAACAGGACCGTACGGTCCGCACGGATCAGTCGGAAAAGGAGATGTTCTCCGCGACGCTGCACCTGATGCTGGCCGCCGTCACGCGCTACGCGATAGGGCTTGTGTACAACGGCGGATCGGAGCCGGAGGCGGAGCTGATCCTGCTGCGCGATATGCTGTTGAAGCACTATGTGATCGGGTAATTATGGATCAGACAATGAACTCGGGGGCCGGCCCGCTGATCAGCGTGATCGTGCCGGTGTACAATGTGCGGCCCTATATCGAAGAAGCGCTGGAGAGCGTGGCCGGCCAGACCTACGGGAGCCTGGAGGTCATCCTGGTGGACGACGGCTCCACCGACGGCTCCGGCGAGGTCTGCGACCGGTATGCGGCCCGCGACGCCCGCTTCAGGGTGATCCGCCAGGAAAACCGGGGGCTGAGCGCGGCGCGAAACGCGGGCCTGGACGCCATGACCGGCGCTTACGTCGCCTTCCTGGATCCGGACGACGCCTTCCATCCGGACATGCTGCGCCGCCTGCTGGAGGCGCTGCGCCGGGAGAACGTGCCGCTGGCCGCCTGCGGCGTCGCGCGGATGGGCGGCAGGACGAGGCGTTCGCGGTCCGTCGCGGATCGCGCGCTGACCCGGGAACAGGCGCTCCGCGCGCTGCTGGAGGGAGAATTCACCGTGGCGGTGTGGAACAAGCTGTATGACCGCGCGCTGTGGCGGCAGCTGCGCTTTCCGGAGGGTTACGTCTACGAAGACGTGGACACCACCTTCCGCATACTGGACGGCATCGAGGCCTGCTGCGTGGTGGACGACGCGCTGGTGCTGCATCGGGTGCGGCCCGGCAGCATCACCCAGAGTCCGTCGCCGCGGAGCCTGGAGGACTGGCTGCGCGC
>JBGUQG010000232.1:0-8711 GCA_045130815.1 Christensenellales bacterium | reverse complement strand
CAGTCTCATACAATCTTCTACGCACCTTCGGTGCTATTAAAACAGCTTCGCTGTTTTAATAGAAGATTAGTATGAAAGGCTTTGGCTCATAGTCCCACAAGGCACTGGCGGGAAAACAGCCGGAAACCGGATTGCCGCGTTGTCCCTGCCCCGGCAGTGATGACGCGGCAATCCGGTTCTTCCGTATGCCGTATATACCTGGTTCAATTACTCCTCTACGGCGACGCCCTGTTCGCCATATCGACGTTTTCGGGCCTGCCTTCGCCCGGGCGGCCTACAGCGCGTCCACTTCCTCCTGGCTCATCATCTTTACATCGTGCATCCGGAACAGCCGCGCGGCCTTCTCGCCGTTGGAGAGGCGCAGGATCATGTGGGCCTCGCCGGACTTGGAGGCGCGCAGGAAGGAATACATGTACTCCACGGAAAGCTCGGCCTTCTCCACCAGGCTCAGCAGCTCGCACAGGCCCAGGGGGCGGTCCGGCACCTCGGCGCAGATCACATGATTGATCTTGGCGATGTAGCCCGCGTCCCGAAGCAGCTTCAGGGCTTTGTCGGTATCGCCGCTGGAGATGATCAGGCGGATGATGCCGAAGTTCTGGGTGTCGGCCACGGACAGGGCCAGCAGGTCGATGCCGGCGTTGCCCAGCAGCTGGGTCATCTCCCGCAGCGCGCCGGGATGGTTCTCAAGGAATACGGAAATCTGCTCGATAAACATGACGCCTGCCTCCTTGTCTTACAGCTTGCGGTTGTCGATCACGCGCTTGGCCTTGCCCTCGCTGCGCGGGATGGACTTCGGCGCGACCAGCGTGACCTTGGAGGCGATGCCCACCACGGACTTGATCTGGCCGGTGATGTACTTGCGCACATTCTCGATATGGGCGACGGTATCGCCGAACATGTCCTCGGTCATCTCCACCTGGACCTCCAGCGTGTCGGAGGAGTTCACACGATCCACGATCAGCATGTAGTGCGGGGCCACGCCGTCGGCGCGCACCAGCACCGATTCGATCTGGCTGGGGAACACGTTCACGCCGCGGATGACCAGCATGTCGTCGGTGCGGCCGGTGATGCGCCCCATCCGGGCGAAGGTGCGTCCGCAGGCGCACTTGTCGTCGGTGAGGGTGCAGATGTCGTGGGTGCGATAGCGCATCATGGGCATGCCGGTCTTGGTGATGGTGGTGAACACCAGCTCCCCGGGCATGCCGTAGGGCAGCTGCTCGCCGGTGGCGGGGGTGATGATCTCGGCGATCACGTGGTCCTCGTTGATGTGCATGCCGTGCTTCTCCAGGCATTCGAAGGCCACGCCGGGGCCGGCGATCTCGGTCAGGCCGTAGATGTCGCAGGCATCGATCTCCAAAAGCCCCTCGATGCGCTCGCGCATCTCCTCGGTCCAGGGCTCCGCGCCGAAGCAGCCCGCCTTCAGCTTCAGGTCCTTGGCGGGATCGATGCCCATTTCGCGGATCGTCTCGCCCAGGTAGGTGGCGTAGGACGGCGTGCAGCACAGCAGCGTGGCCCCCAGGTCCTTCATCATCATGATCTGGCGGGCGGTGTTGCCGCTGGACATGGGCACCACCATCGCGCCGATCTTTGCCGCGCCCTGGTACGCGCCGAAGCCGCCGGTGAACAGGCCCAGGCCGTAGGTGACCTGCACGATGTCCTCCTTCGTGGCGCCCGCGGCGGTCAGCGTGCGGGCCATCATCTCGCTCCACACGTCCACATCGTTCTGGGTATAGCCGGACACGATGGGCTTGCCCGTGGTGCCGCTGGAGCCGTGTATGCGCACGATCTCGCTCTGGGGCGATGCCAGCAGGCCGAAGGGGTAGTAGTCCCTCAGGTCGGTCTTCTCCATGAAGGGCAGGTACTTCAGGTCCTCCAGGCCCCGGATGTCCCCGGGCTTCACGCCCGCTGCGTCCATGCGGGCGCGGTACATGGGCACGTTCTCGTACTCCCGCTTCACGGTGGCCACCAGGCGCTCGCTCTGGAGCTTGTGCAGCTCGTCGCGGCTGATGCACTCCATGGCCGGGTTGTAGATGCGGTGTTCCTTCTGGCGCATTTGAATGACGCCCCTTCCATTGTTTATATGAACAGTCGTATTATAGTTCCCCTTTGTGTCGGCAGCGTGTATATTGCGTTAAAGTGCTACCGCAATTCAGCCGCTCAGCTTTCCACCTGCTCGGCCACCAGCTGCTTCGCGCCGTAGATCTCGCGCAGCTTCGGCTTTTCGATCTTGCCGGTGGGGTTGCGGGGCACCGTGGCGAATATGATCTTCCGGGGCCGCTTGTAGCGGGGCAGCGCCTGGCAGAAGGCCTCGATATCGGCCTCGGTGGCCTGGGCGCCGGGCTTGAGCTCGATGATGGCCGCGGCGATCTCGCCCAGCCTCGGGTGGGGTACGCCGATCACGGCCACATCCTTGATGGCGGGATGGGCGCGCAGGAAGTCCTCGATCTGAACCGGGTACAGGTTCTCGCCGCCGGTGATGATCACGTCCTTCTTGCGGTCCACCAGGTAGATGAAGCCGTCCTCGTCCCGCATGGCCATGTCGCCGGTGTACAGCCAATCGCCGTGCAGCACCTCGGCGGTGGCCTTGGGGTCCTTGTAGTAGCAGGTCATCACGCCGGGGCCCTTCACGGCCAGCTCGCCGACCTCGCCCTGGGCGACGTCGTTGCCCTGCTCGTCGATGATGCGGGCCTGCCAGCCGTAGCCGGGAATGCCGATGGCGCCCACCTTGTCGATGTTCTCCACGCCCAGATGCACGCAGCCGGGGCCGATGGATTCGGACAGGCCGTAGTTGGTGTCGTACTGGTGGTTCGGGAACCTCTCCTTCCAGCGCTTGATCAGGCTGCGGGGCACCGGCTGCGCGCCGATGTGCATCAGCCGCCAGGCGGAAAGGTCGTACTGGGAAAGATCGATATCGCCCCGGTCGATGGCGTCCAGTATGTCCTGGGCCCAGGGCACCAGCAGCCACACGATGCTGCACTTCTCCTCGGCGGCGGTCTTGATGATGGTCAGGGGCTTCACGCCCTTGAGCAGCACGGCCCTGCCGCCCACCAGGAACGAGCCGAACCAGTGCATCTTCGCGCCGGTGTGGTACAGCGGCGGGATGCACAGGAACACGTCCTTGTGGGTCTGGCCGTGGTGCTTCTGCTCGGTCCTGCAGGCGTGCATCAGGCTTTCGTGGTTGTGCAGTATCGCCTTGGGGAAGCCCGTGGTGCCGCTGGAGAAGTAGATCGCCGCGTCGTCCTCATCCTCAAGGTCGATGTTCGGGCATGCGCTGGACTGGTTCGCCGCCAGGTGCAGGTAGTTCTCGGCGAAGGTCGGGCAGTTGTCGCCCACGTAGAACAGCAGCTTCACCCGGGGCATCGCGTCGATGCTCTCCTCCACGCGGCCGATGAACTCCGGCCCGAAGAACATGGCGTCCACATCCGCAAGGTCCGCGCAATACCGGATCTCATCGGCGGAATAGCGATAGTTCATCGGCACCACCAGCGCGCCGGTCTTCAGTATGCCGAAGTACAGCGGCAGCCACTCCAGGCAGTTCATCAGCAGGATCGCCACCTTGTCGCCCTTCTTGATGCCGCGGCTGAGCAGCAGGTTCGCGCAGCGGTTCGCCTTTTCGTCGAACACGCCCCAGGTGATCTCCCGGCGGAACTCCTCGGAAGCGCCGCGCTCGATCAGCTCGTACTCCTTCCAGGTGACCCGGCGGTCCTCGCGCACCTCGGGGTTGATCTCCACCAGCGCGATCTCAGAGCCGTACTTTCTGGCGTTTTTTTCAAGGATCTCGGTAATTGGCATGGTTCATCGGCCTCCATAAGCGTAATAAAAACCCGTCCTCCGCGCATCGCAGAGGACGGGGAAAACCCGTGGTACCACCTCAGTTCGGCGTGGCCTTGCGGCCATGCCCTCACAAGCCGCCATCGCGGCCCGCGCGCTATCGGGCGCACCCGTCGCAGCCTACCAGGCCGAAATGCAGCCCTTCGGTGCGCCGCTCCGGAATGTATTCGCCCGGGCCCCGCAACCGCCTTTCACCCACCGGCGGCTCTCTGGTGCGAAGCTTTCCGAACTACTTGTTTCCTTCATTGCGTTAATAGAATATTACCCCCGACACAGGACAGCGTCAAGTTAATTTTGCGTTTCCTTCTCGCCGAAGCTCTCCTGGTTGGTGCCGTCCTGCCACAGGCGCTCGATGTTGTAGTACTGCCGCTCCTCCGGGTGGAAGATGTGCACGATCACGTGGGCATAGTCCAGCACGATCCAGCGCGCGCCGTTCTTGCCCTCCTTGCGCCTGGGCTCGATGCCCTCCTCGGCCAGCCTGTCCTCCACATCCTCGGCCAGGGTGTGCACGTTCTGCACGTTCCGGCCGCTGGCCACCACGAAGAAGTCGGTGATGGAGGTCATGTGGCCGACCTCCAGGATCTGAATGTCGGTCGCGCCCTTTTCGTCCAGTATCGCCGCGATCTTGCTTGCGAGTGCCTTGGCTTCCATCATTGCTTCCTGCCTCCTTATGCTTTTTGTCCGTTTCGCCCTTCGATTTTCCTTTCCAGCATGTCCATCATCTTCTGGGTGCGGGGATGGGGCTTCTGTCCCCGGCTCTTCACGTGCTTTGTGGACAGCTGGGCGCAGTACAGCGCCGCCTGGTCCATGTCCTTTTCCGCCAGACGCCGGGCCTTCTGAAGCCCGGGGAAGCTCTCGCGCCCCGGCTCGATAAAGTCCGCCACGTAGATCAGCGTGTCCAGCGGGCACATCTCCCCGTCGCCCACCGTGTGCTTGCGTATGGCGCTGAGGATCTGCCTGTCCCGCACGCCGAACATGTCCCGGGCCACCACCATGCCCGCCGGGGCGTGCAGTATGGCCCGCGTCTCCAGCTCGCTGTCGTCCAGGTCGGAAAGGTTGGCCTTGACCATGGCCACCATCTCCTCCATCGGCATGGACTTGGCGCAATCGTGCAGCAGCCCCGCCAGCCGCGCCCGGTGGGGGTCCACCCCGCAGCCGGGGGCCAGCCGCTCGGCGGTGTCGGCCACGCCCAGGGTGTGGATGAAGCGGCGCTCGGTCAGCATGCCCTTCAGGCGCTCCAGGATCTGCGCCTCCGGATAGTCGCACAGATACAGCCCGTGGTCGCGGATATAGGCGTCGATGGCCGCGGGCACCAGCTGTGAAACGTCCTGCCCCTCGGCCACCCGGTGGCGTATCGCCGTAGAGGAGACCTCAGGCCCGCTGACGGACAGCAGCGTCACCTTCGTGCCGTAGCAGGCGCTGATGGCGTTGGCCCGCAGCGCCGTCAGGGCCATGTCGGTGCCTGGGCGACAGGCGGTGGCGAATTCGCACAGCCGGGCGATGCGGGGAAATTCCCGCCAGCTGTCCAGCTTGTTCAGCGTGTCGCCGCCCAGGATGTAGGTCCAGCGCACGTCCGGGTGCTCTACCGACAGGGCGGTCAGCGTCTCCACCGTGTAGGTCGTGCCCTCGCGGCGCACCTCCAGATCGCTGACGAACATGTCGGCATAGGTTCCTGCAGCCAGGCGGCACATGGCCAGCCGGTCCTGCTTGTCGGTGCGCACCCGCTTGTAGGGCGGATCCCCGGAGGGCAGCAGCATCACCTTGTCCAGCCCCAGCTCGGCCATCGCCGCCAGGGCGATTTCGATGTGGCCGTTGTGGATGGGATTCAGCGTGCCCCCGAGAATGCCGATCTTCATGGATGCGCCCCCTTGGGTTTGATAGCTTATTATAACACATAATTCCTTAACATTCAAGAGGAGGAAGCAAAGGCGCGCAACTTCATACAAAAATGATTGAACCGCCGCGTATTATCCCGTATAATGGTATCATTGAGAGGTGTTTGCCATGTACATCGCATCCGGCTGGAAGGATTATCAGGTGATCGACACCGGCGACGGCGAAAAGCTGGAGCGCTGGAGGGACATCGTGCTGCGCCGCCCGGACCCCCAGGCCATCTGGCCGAGGCAGAGCCCGGCGCTGTGGCAGAGGGTGGACGCCTGGTACCACCGTTCCCCCAAGGGCGGCGGCGAGTGGGAATTTTTCAAAAAGCTGCCCGAGCGCTGGACGGTGGCCTACGGCGATCTGCAGTTCTACGTGCGCCCCACCGGCTTCAAGCACACCGGGCTGTTTCCGGAGCAGGCCGTGAACTGGGACTGGATGGCGGGGCTGATCCGCGCGGCGGGCCGCCCGATCCGGGTGCTGAACCTGTTCGGCTATACCGGCGGGGCCACCTGTGCCTGCGCGATGGCCGGGGCGAGGGTGACCCACGTGGACGCCGCCAAGGGCATGGTCCAGTGGGCCGGGGAAAACCGGCGGCTGTGCGGCATCGACGAGACCGGCGTGCGCTGGATCGTGGACGACGCGCTGAAGTTCGTGCAGCGGGAGGAGCGTCGCGGCAACACCTACCAGGGCATACTGATGGACCCGCCCAGCTATGGCCGGGGCCCCGGCGGCGAGGTCTGGAAGCTGGAGAACGAGCTGTACGGCCTGGTGGACGCCTGTGAAAAGGTGCTGGCCGAGGACGCGCTGTTCATGCTGATCAACAGCTACACCACGGGGCTGCAGCCCGCGGTGCTTAATAACATGCTGACCATGGCCGTGGCCAGGACCCGGGACGGCAGCGTGTCCGCGGACGAGATCGTGCTGCCCGTGACCGAGGGCGGCGTGCTGCCCTGCGGGGCTTCGGGACGATGGAGCGCAAAGGAAACGGATTGATGATACTGCTGACCCTGCAAAACGTGAATAAATCCTTCGTGATGAACGAGGTGCTGAAGGACGTGAACCTGACGCTGCAGTCCGGCCAGCGCATGGGGCTGGTGGGCGTGAACGGCAGCGGCAAGTCCACGTTGTTCCGGCTGATCAACGGCGACATGGAGCCGGATTCCGGCACGGTGTCGCTGATGAAGGGTACCCGCGTGGGCATGCTGACCCAGGACGCCGATATCCAGAGCGAGCTGACCATCCAGCAGGAGCTGGAGCGGGTGTTCGAGACGGTGCGCCAGATGGAGGCCCGGCTTCGGGAGATGGAGTCCGAAATGGCCGAGAAGCACGGGGACCCGGAGGCCTTCGAGCAGCTTTCCCGCGCCTACACCCGCCTGGTGGACCGCTTTGAGGACGCGGGCGGCTACGAATGGCCCAGCCGCATCCAGGGCGTGCTGGCCGGCCTGGGCTTTGCCCGCGGGCGGGAGACGCAGCCCGCCAACCTGCTGTCCGGCGGCGAAAAGACCCGGCTTTGCCTGGCGCGGCTGCTGCTGACCCAGCCGGACCTTCTGATGCTGGACGAGCCCACCAACCACCTGGACCTCGCCTCCACCCAGTGGCTGGAAGACACGCTGAAGAAGTATCGCGGCACGGTGCTGGTGATCAGCCACGACCGCTATTTCCTGAACGCCGTGTGCGACTGCATGGCCGAGCTTTCGATGAAGCGGCTGACCCAATACGCCGGCAATTACGACCGCTTCGCCGTGCAGCGCCAGGCGAACCTGGAGCGCCAGCTGAAGGAGTACAAGCTGCAGCAGGCCGAGATCGCCCGGCAGGAGGCCATCATCGCCCGATACCGCATGTACAACCGGGAGAAGTCCATCAAGGCCGCCGAGAGCCGGGAGAAGCGCCTGGAGAAGCTGGAGCGGATCGAGAAGCCCCAGAGCGAGCAGAAGGTGCGCTTCAACTTCACCGCCCGCCGCCGCACCGGCGACGACGTGCTGATGCTGAAGGACCTGGAAAAGGGCTTCGAGGGCCGCACGCTGTTCACCCACTTCAACCTGCACCTGCGCGCCGGCGACCGGGTGGCCATCATCGGGCCCAACGGCGTGGGCAAGTCCACGCTGCTGAACATCATCGCGGGCCAGCTGAACGCCGACCGCGGCACCGTGAGCTTCGGCAGCAACGTGGACCTGGGCTACTATGACCAGCAGCAGGCCCGCCTGCACCCGGAGAAGGACGTGATGAGCGAGCTGTGGGACGACTTCCCCCGCCTGGAGCCGGACCGGGTGCGCGGCGTGCTGGCGCTGTTCCTGTTCACCGGCGAGGACGTGTTCCAGCGGGTGGGCACGCTGTCCGGCGGCGAGCGCGGCCGCGTGGCGCTGGCCAAGCTGATGCTGAAGCAGGACAATCTGCTGCTGCTGGACGAGCCCACCAACCACCTGGACATGGACAGCCGCGAGGTGCTGGAGGGCGCGCTGGAGGACTTCGAGGGCACGCTGCTGACCGTCAGCCACGACCGATATTTCATCAACCGCGTGGCCACCAAGGTGATCGAGATGACCCCCGAGGGGGCCACCGAATACCTGGGCAACTACGACGACTACCTGGAGAAGAAGCGGGTCCAGGAGGCCGGCGAGGACGAAGCCGCCCTCGCAGGCCTGACCCGCACCCAGCAGGACAAGGAGAAGCGCCGCCAGCGCCTGATGAAGGAATCCGCCAAGGCCCTGGCCCAGCGGCTCAAGAGGGCCGAGGAGGACATCGCCGCCACCGAACGGCTGATCGCAGACCTGGAGGCGCAGATGGGCACCCCCGAAATCTACGCCAACCCCGCCGAATCCGCCCGCGTCGCCCGGGAGCACAAGGAGGCGCAGGAAAGCCTGGAGGCGCTGTATCAGCTGTGGGAGGAATTGAGCGAGGCAGAAAACGGGTAATGGAAAACGGATGGCGGCGCGCCGTCCGGTTTCCCCGATCCATTGCGAAGATCCTTCGCTGGGCTCGGGCTGGCACGGTTTCAAAAA
>JBGUQG010000231.1:0-9596 GCA_045130815.1 Christensenellales bacterium | reverse complement strand
TCGCGCAGCGGGAATTCCAGCAGCAGGCTGTTCAGCAGGGCGTTCAGATCCTCCAGCCGCAGCTGGCTCACGTTCACCGCGTGCACGGGCACGCCGTACTGCTCCGCGAGGCCGTCCCGCAGTCGCAGCGTTTCAGGCGCGGCGGGCGACTGGACGTTCAGCACCACGATGAAGGGCTTGCCCAGGGCCTTCAGCTCCCGCACCACCCGGGCCTCTGCGGCCTCGTAGGCGGATCGGGGCATGTCCACCACGCTGCCGTCGGTGGTGACCACGATGCCAATCGTGGCGTGCTCCCGAATCACCCGGCGGGTGCCCAGCTCCGCGGCCTCCTCAAAGGGGATGTCGTGGTCGAACCAGGGCGTGCGCACCATGCGCGCCTCCCCCGCCTCGCTGAGCCCCAGCGCCCCGGGGATCAGGTAGCCCACGCAGTCCACCAGCCGGACCCGGGCACTGGCCTCGTCCCGCAGGCGGACCTCCACCGCCTCGTCCGGCACGAAGCGGGGCTGGGTGGTCATGATGGTGCGGCCCGCGCCGCTTTGGGGCAGCGCATCCAAGGTGCGATCCCTGGCGTCGGCATCGGCGATATTCGGCAGCACAAGCAGCTCCATAAACCGCTTGATGAAGGTCGATTTCCCGGTGCGGACCGGCCCAACGACGCCGATGTAGATGTCGCCGTCGCATCGGCCCGCGATGTCCCGGTACAGTGTATTCTGATCCATGGGCCCCGCCTCCTGAATGCGTTTTCACCTCCAGCTTATGAGTGGGCCCGGGGCGATATGCGGCGGGAATTGCCAGCGCGCCGCCCTTGCGTTTTGGGCGGGAAGGCCTTATAATGGTGGCATCAGGATATCGGAGGGGTTTCATGGGCAAACAGCACGGCAAGGGCAGGGGGCACAGGCGCGCCAACCGGCAGAGGCACATCGCCCTGACGGCGTTTTGCGTGGCGCTGGTGGCCATCATGCTGGCGCTGGCCGCCTACATCGCGTACTGGTACGTGAACCGGGCCCGTATCCGCGGCGAGAGCGAGCACTACGCCGGCCTGTACGCCCGGCAGACCGAGGTCGCCGCCGCTTCGCCCACGCCCGACGCCAGCGAGGAACCGACTCCGGTCGCGACCCTTTCGCCCACGCAGCTTCCCTCCGCCACGCCTGCGGAGGCGCCGACGGACGCGCCCACCGAAAAGCCGACTCCGGTCGTCACGCAGGCGCCCACGGACAAGCCGACGCCCGCGCCCACGGCGTCTCCTTCACCCACGCCCGAGCCTGCGCCGACCCCCGTGCCTGCCCTGCAGGCCATGCCCGTGGTGTCGGACGAGCCCATTCCCACCCCCAACGCCGACACGCTGGTGATCGCGCTGCCCACGGCCCCGCCGGTGCAGCCGGGGTTTGAGGCGCTGCTTTCCGAAAATCCGGAGACGGTCGGTTTCCTGGAGATCGAGGGCATGCTTTCCCTGCCGGTGGTCCAGCGGGAGAACGACAACGAGCACTACCTGTCCCACGGCTTTTCCGGCGATGAAGCCCAGGAGGGCGCGCTTTTCATGGACGGCATGAACCGGCTGGTGCCGGAGGACGACTGCCTGATCGTGTATGGCCACAACATGAAGAACCGGACCATGTTCGGCCAGCTGAACGCCTACGGCGAGCTCAGCTTCCTGCGCAAGCACTCGGTGATCCACTTTGACACGCTGTATGAGAGCCGCAGCTACGTGGCCTTCGCCGCCTTCTCCGCCAGCATGCAGCCCGGCGACCGCCGCTATTTCGACGTGCGCCGCTTCATATTCGACGAGGCGGAGTTCGACAAGTTCGTGCTGAAGCTGCAAGGTCGCAGCTTGTTCAGGGTGCCCGTGGACGTGCGCTACGGCGACAGGCTGCTGCTGCTGGTGACCTGCGACTATGCCAACCGGGAGGGCCGCTTCATACTGGCCCTGCGCCAGGTGCGCCCCGACGAGACCGACGCCGACGCCTGGGCCCAGGCGATGCGGGCCGAAGCAAAGTGAAGTGTGGAGAGTGGAGTATATTCACGAAACAAAAGATTCTTCGCTGCGCTCAGAATGACATCGTTACGCAACGTTTGTCATTCTGAGCGCAGCGAAGAATCTTTATAGTGATCAAATCCCGTCAGGGATTTGCACCGGATCTTCACTCTCCACTCTCTAAAACAGCCTCCCCACCAGTTCGGCCAGCGGGAAGTAAACGCACGGCACCAGAATCGCGGGGAGCATGTTGCCCACGCGGATGCGCTCATGCATGCAGCCCAGGGAATTGACGCCGATGCCGATGATCAACAGGGAGCCCACGGCGCTCATCTCGTTGATCAGCGCGTCGGTCATCAGCGGCGCGATCACCCCGGCCAGCAGCGCGATGCCGCCCTGGTAAATCAGGATCGGCACGGCGGAGAACACCACGCCCACACCGTAGGTGGACGCCAGTATGATCGAGAACACGCCGTCCAGCGCGGCCTTGGCCAGCAGGGTGTCCGGCTTGTTCTGAAGGCCCGCCTCCAGCGCGCCGACCACGGCCATCGCGCCGATGCAGAACAGCAGCGAAGCGTTCACGAAACCCGCGGAAAAGCCGGTCTGGCCCTTGCCCAGCTTCGCCTGGGCCCAGTCGCCCAGCCGTTCGATGCCCCGCTCGATGCGAAGGGCCTCGCCCGCCGCCGAGCCGATCACCACCGACGCGATCATCAGCAGCGTGTTCTGCGCCTTCAGCGCGCCGCCCACGCCAATGATGATCACGCACAGCGCCAGCGCGCAGTTGATGGTCTCGCTGAAGCGCTTGCTGATGCCGCCCTTCAGCAGGCATCCCAGCAGTCCGCCAAACACGATGGCGGCGGCATTTGCGAATACACCCAGCATATTGAACCTCCCTACAGATCAATTGCGCCGGTCCGCGCGGCGTGAAACAGGAATTGCTGCATCAATCCCGCATTCTCGCCCAGCAGCGCCCGAGCCTGCCTTGCCATCGCGGCGCGGGATCCGCACTGCACGCCGAACCATTCCCTCAGCAGCCGCGCCACCCATACGTCCACCGGAAAGGCGCAGGCGTGTCCGCAGCCAAACAGCAGCACGCAATCCGCCACCTTGTCCCCCACGCCCGGCAGCGAAGTGAGCAGCCGATGGGCCTGTTCATAGGGCATGTCCCGCAGCCCGTCCAGCGGAAAGCCCTCAAGCACTCGGCGGGCCGTTCCGATCAGGTACGGGGCGCGGTAGCCCACCTTCAGCGCCCGCAGCGCGTCCTCGTCGCAGCCGGCCAGCGCCTCGGGCGTGGGAAAGCCGTACACCCCGCCCCAGGCCCTGCCATAGCTTTTGCACAGCGCGTTCGTGAGGCTGCGGATGCGCGTCACGTTGTTGTTGGCCGACAGTATGAAGCAGACCAGCGCCTCCCAGGGCGGCTGGTTCAATACACGCAGCCCGGGAAACCGCTCCACCGCCCGACGCGCCGCGGGGATGTGGTCACAGGCCTTCGCCACGGCGCCGTAGTCCCGGTCCATATCCAGGTAGCGCCGCAGCGCCCCGAGCTCGAACGCGCCCTGGGCTTCGATGCCCCGCTCTGTCTCCCGCAGCCACACGGGGCCGTTTTCAAAGGCCGCGACAAAGCGCCCATCCTCTTCTGTCCAGCGGAAGCACTGGGCGCTGTCGATCAGCGTCAGCCGCAGGTCCATCGCTTCTGTTCCGATAATCATGATTTGCCCATGAAAAGGCGCGCCATTGACTTGGCGCGCCCTTTGACTCGTATTGCATTATTCCGCCGCAACTTCCGTCTGGGGATAGATGCTGACCTGCTTGCGGGTCTTGCCCAGGCGCTCGAACTTTACGACGCCATCCAGCTTCGCGTACAGGGTATCGTCGTCGCCGATGCCCACGTTCTTGCCGGGATGGAATTTCGTTCCGCGCTGACGAACGAGAATGTTGCCCGCGAGCACGAACTGGCCATCACTGCGCTTCACGCCGAGGCGCTGCGCATGGCTGTCGCGGCCGTTGCGGGAGGAGCCCATTCCCTTCTTGTGAGCGAAGAGCTGAAGATTCATCATGAACATGTGCTTTACCTCCGTTCTTCGAAGAATATGCGAACGTTTCGAGGATAACTCCTCTCGATGGCCTGAAGCCCTTCCAGCAGCGTGACCAGCAGCAGCTGTGCCCGGTCGATCTGCTCGTCGGTGGCTTCCGGCGTCAATCTTGCCTCTAACAGGGCCTTGTGATCGTCTATCTCGAACATGGTGGGCGCGCCCAGCACGTTCTTCAGGCCGTTGAGGGTGCTCTGGGTCAGCGCGGAGACGGCGGCACAGACGATGTCTGAGCCCGCCCCGGCATAGCCCGTGTGCCCCCGGGCCCGATAGCCGATCAGCTTGCCGTCCGGCCTTCGGTAGAAGGCGACGGCGTTACCAGGGGTTTTCATCAGGCGTTGATGGCCGTGATCTCAACCTTGGTGTAGGGCTGACGATGGCCCTGCTTCTTGCGCTCGTTCTTCTTGGCCTTGTACTTGTAGACGACGATCTTCTTGCCCTTCACCTGGGCCAGAACCTTGCCTTCGACCTTCGCGCCCTCAACCACGGGCGTGCCGACCTTGGCCTGGTCCGCTTCGCCGACGAGAAGTACCTCGTCAAAAGTAACCGCTTCATCCGCCTGAGCGTTGAGCTTCTCTACGAAGATAACGTCGCCCTGCTGAACACGGTACTGCTTGCCACCGGTCTTAATGACTGCGTACACGCGTTGCACCTCCTATACAAAAATCTCGCCGAAACTTGGCAGCAGCCGGAGGTTCCTCCGAACATACATTTTAAGCCGGTTTCGAGCGGCTTACCGGTCAATTATACACGGCCAAAGCGTGAATGTCAATCACAGAAGGAAGGGTAGCGGAAAAATAACAATTATTCTCTCCCGTCCCTCGCCGCGATATAGTCGATGATCCCATCCGTCAATCCCTTCGCCAGCTTCCACTGGTAGTCCTCGTCGTTGAGCAGGCGGTCCTCGTCGGGGTTCGACATAAAGCCGCACTCCACCATGATGCAGGGCACCTCGGACCAGTTCTGGCCGGTATAGTTGTCATTGCTGACGATGCCGTTCTCCTTCGCGCCGGTGGCGGCGCACACGGCGGGCAGGATCGCCTCGGCTGCGCGATAGCTCTCCTCCGCGATGCTGTTGGATCGGCTGCAGTACAGGGCGATGCCGTGCTTCTTGCGGTTGTCCACGCCGTCGCAGTGGATGCGCAGCACCAGGTCCACGCCGATCTCGTTCATCATCTTCGCCCGCTCCTGGTTGGAGATGTCCACGTCGTGGGTCTCCCGGGTCATGTACACCTCGGCCCCCTGGCTCTGGAGGGCGTCCCGGAGCTTCAGCGAGATCTCCAGCACCGTCACGTACTCGGCGATGCCGGTGGCCGTGCCGGACGTGCCGGAGGTCACCTTGGCCTTCTTCTCTTTGCTGTTCGGGGCCACAGTCTCCCGCTCGTTATTGCCGTGGGCCTGGTGGCCGGGGTCGATGCCGATCTTCACGCCCGTCAGCGGCAGCTTCTGCTGCTCCATCGGGATGATCACGCTGGGCACCACGCCGCCCTCGGGCAGCAGGGCGCTGCCGTCCGGCCGGGCCGTCGGTTCCTCAGTTGCGAACACGATCTCGGGAAGCGCCGCCTCCGGCTCTTCGGTGGGCGCGGGCGCCTCGGCAAGGGCGGTCACGGACAACAGGCAAATCACCGCCAGCAATGCAATCCAACGCTTCAACGGACCTCCGCCTCCTGTTCCCGCAGCTTGGCTGCAGCCGCCTGCCACGCGGCGATCAGATGGGTGACCTCAAACAGCACGACTGAGCCGTAGGGCGCGCCGACCAGCCGCTCGACGCTCTCCCGATAGGCGTTCAGCAGCTCCAGTATCCGCAGCATCACGTCCGGGTTGTCCGGGTTCTCCGCCAGCAGCGTGCAGACCTCGTCGTCCACGTCGCAGGCCAGCAGCAGCAAGAGCCTCCCCACCGCCTGGGGATGGCGGGTGTGGAAGCTGTCGTCCGCCACACCCTCGCCGATCACATCGTTGATCCTGGGCAGCAGCCGCTCGACCAGCACGCGCCTGCGGTGGGCGGTCATGGCCGCGTCCTTGTCCTGATAGCACAGCTTCAAAAGCAGCGCGGCGAAGGGCGCTTCCTCCGTCTCAAACAGGTTCGCCATGCCCAGCAGCAGGTTCAGCCGGTCCACGGGGCCCCGGCGGCTGTCGTAAAGCTCCGAGGTCAGTTTGTCCAGGCGGCCCTGCATCCTGCGCTCGATCACCGCCCGCAGCACGCTGTCCTTGGCGTCAAAGTAGTGGTAGAAGCCGCCCTTGGACATGCCCAGCACGTCCAGTATGTCCTGCACCGAGGTGCGGTCGTAGCCGCGCTCGAAGAACAGCGCCTCCGCGGCGTCCAGTATCTGCGCGCGCTTGATGTCGCCCTTTTTCATGATCTGTGCCTCCCGTTCCCGCGCGGCGCTCTCCGCGCGTCGTGTTTCGCCTGTGATGGTCTCTTCTCCTGCCTTGGCTGCGCCTTCGGCTTCTTGCCCTGCCCGGTTTCCGCCTTCGGCTTTTTCTCGTAGGGCGGGATCAGGCAGTCCCCGCCCCAGCCGATCAGATCCTCCCGTCCGGCCTTATGCAGCGCCTTCAGCACCAGCGTGCGGTTGCAGGGCTTGAAGTAGTGCATCAGCGCCCGCTGCATGGCCTTCTCCTCCGGGTCCCGGGGCACGTACACGCTCGTCATGTCCCGGGGGTCCAGGCCGGTGAAGAACATGGCCGTGGACAGCGTGCCCGGGGTCGGATAGAAGTCCTGCACCTGGTCCGGGTGCTGTCCGGTCCGCTTCATGTACACCGCCAGGGCGATGGCGTCGTCCAGCGTGCAGCCCGGATGGCTGGACATGAAGTAGGGCACCAGGTATTGCTTGAGCCCCAGCTGCTGGTTGATCTGCCTGTACTTCTGTACGAAGCGGTCGTAGGTCTCCACGTCCGGTTTGCCCAGGTAGTGCAGCACCCGGGGGCTCACGTGCTCCGGGGCCACCTTCAATTGGCCCGACACGTGGTGCTTCGCCAGTTCCTTCAGGAAATTGCCCTTTTTGTCCGCCAGCACGTAGTCATAGCGTATGCCCGAGCGCACGAACACCTTCTTGACCCCAGGAAGCTGACGCAGGGTCTTCAGGATGTCGATGTACTCCCGGTGGTCGGCCACCAGGTTCGGACAGGGCTTGGGAAACAGGCACTGCCGGTGAACACAGGCCCCGGCCTTCAGCTGCTTGTCGCAGGCGGGCCGGCGGAAGTTGGCCGTGGGGCCGCCCACGTCGTGGATATAGCCCTTGAAGCCGGGCTGCTTCGTGAGGAGCCTGCCCTCATCGACGATGGAATCCTTGCTGCGGGCGGTGACGATGCGGCCCTGGTGGAAGGTCAGCGCGCAGAAGCTGCACGCGCCGAAGCACCCCCGCACCGAAGCGATGGAGAATTTGACCTCCTCGATGGCCGGGATGCCGCCCTCCTTTTCGTACATCGGGTGATACGTGCGCATGTAGGGCAGCGCGTACACCGCGTCCAGCTCCCTTTGCGTCAGCGGCAGGTCAGGCACGTTTTGAAGCATCCACTTTTTGCCGTGCTTCTGGGCGATGGGCCTGCCCCGCACCGGGTCCTGCTGGTCATACTGCACCTTGAAGGCCTCGGCGTAGGCCCGCTTGTCCTTTGCCACGACCTCCCAGGCCGGGATCTCGACAAAGCCCCCGGGCACCTCCCCCGCCATCACGCAGGTGCCGGGGATGCGCATTTCGGAAAAGTCCCGTCCCGAGGCCATCCACTCGGCCACCTTCACCACGCTGCGCTCGCCCATGCCGAACATCAGCACGTCCGCGCCGGAATCCACCAGCATGGAATTGCGCACCCGGTCGTCCCAGTAGTCGTAGTGGGCGAAGCGCCGCAGCGACGCCTCCACCCCGCCGATGGCGATGGGGACGTCCCCGTAGGCCTCGCGGATACGGTTGCAGTACACGATGGTGGCCCGGTCCGGCCGGTGCCCCGCCCTGCCGCCCGGGGAATAGGCGTCCTCGCCGCGCTTTTTCTTGGCGGCGGTGTAGTGGTTCACCATGCTGTCGATGACCCCCGCCGTCACCAGGAAGCCGATCCTTGGACGTCCGTATTCCCTGAACGGTTCACAGCTGTGCCAGTCCGGCTGGGGCAGCATCGCCACGCGATAGCCCGCCGCCTCCAGCACACGGGAGATGATCGCCAGCCCAAAGGAGGGATGATCCACATAGGCGTCGCCGGTGACGTACACGAAGTCCGGCGCGTCCCAGCCCAGGGCCCGCGCTTCCTTCGCGTTCACCGGCAGAAAGCCGTTGGACATGGAATCAGCTCCTTTCGGTATTCTTTGGTCAGCCGGCCTTCCCCTTTGGGAAAGGCTTTTGGAAGTGTCACGTGTCGATGCGCACCAGCTCCGCCAGCGCGCGGTTGCGATAGTTCACATCCTCGCGCAACGTAAAGCCCTGCTTCTCCCAGAAGGCGTTTCCGGCGTCGTTGTATCTGAACACCAGCAGCGCCACCTTGTTGATGCCGTCGGCTCTCAGCGCCGCGAGGCACCTCTCCACCAGCGCCGCGCCGACGCCCCGCCGGCGATAGTCCTCCGCCACGGCCATGTGGTAGATGTAGCCCCGGCGTCCGTCCTGCCCGGCGAGGATCACCCCCGCCAGCTCGCCGCCGACCTCGGCCACGAAGCAGGTATCCGGGTTGCGGTCCAGCAGCTTCCCGATCCCCGCCCGGGAATCGTCCAGGTCGTTGAAGCCCATGTTTTTGCAGGACATCCACAGCTCCCAGACCCGGTCGTAATCCCCGATGATCATCGGGCGGATCCGCATCCCAAGCAGCCGCTTCAGCGCGGTATACTCCCGCAGGTAAATCCCCCGGCGCTCCTCGTCGGTGGCCGCGTATTCCCGGTGGCGGGAGAATTCCCGCAGGGCAAAATCGACGGGAACCCATCTCGGCTCCACGCCCCGCGCCTGCTCCCATTCCGTGAGACGGCACTCGCAGGTCCCCGCCGGCTTGCAGAGGAAGAAGAAGCTGACATACTTCCCATTCTCGTAGTACTCGTTGATCTCAAGGGCGCACTCGCCGGGCTCGACCACGACGCCGGTCTCCTCCGCCACCTCGCGGGCGCAGCATTCGGCCTCGCTTTCGCCGGCCTCCAGCCCGCCGCCGGGGATCATGTACTGGCCGTTTCTCGCCTCATAGTTCAGCAGGATCTGATCCTCCCGCAGCACGATGCCGCGGCAGCCAATCCGGGTCTGGCTCGTTGAACCGGAATAGTTCTCGCCGGTGATCTCAATGCGTTCCATGCTCTACACCCCGAATATCGATGTGATCAGCCGCCGCCATGGGCGCGCCCTCGGCCTCCTGATGCTTGCCGTTGGTGTTGCCGTACCTTTCCCGTCACAGCGGGCAGGCGATGTCGTGGATGCTGCCCTCGGAGAGGGCGATCTCTTCTCCATCGGTTGGGGGATCGTCATCATTGTGCCGCTTCTTCTTCCACGGTCACCGGAGCAAGTGTCTCAAACCGCGCCACGACGCTCTCCATCACCTTCACCGCGCCGCGCAGCAGGGCCTCGGCGTCCTTGTGG
>JBGUQG010000230.1:0-6864 GCA_045130815.1 Christensenellales bacterium | reverse complement strand
CGGTCATCAGCGTCCAGTCCATGATCTTGGGGGTGCCGGGCATGGCCCGGCCCAGCAGGTCCTTGCGCACGATCACGATGGTCAGGCCCGCGGGGCCCACGTTCTTCTGCGCGCCGGCATAGGCCACGCCGAAGCGGGTGATGTCATAGACCTCGCTGAGGATGTTGGAGGACATGTCCGCCACCAGCGGCACCTTGCCGGTTTCGGGAAGCTTCGGATAGCGGGTGCCGTAGATGGTGTTGTTGGTGGTGATGTAGAAGTAATCGGCATTGGGGTTGAACTTCGAGGCGTCCAGCTCCGGGATGTAGGCGTAGGCGTCATCCTTGGAGGAGGCCACCACGTTCACCTCGCCGTATTTCTTCGCCTCCACCAGCGCGCCGTGGGCGAAATTGCCGCTGTCCACATAGTCGGCGCTGCCGCTGCCGGTCATCAGGTTCATCGGGATGGCCGCGAACTGACCGGTGGCGCCGCCCTGCAAAAACAGGACGGAATAATCCTCGGGAATGTGCATCAGTTCGCGCAGCGTGGCCTCGGTTTCGTCAAAGATGGCCTGGTACTGCTTGGAGCGGTGGCTCATCTCCATGACGTTCATGCCGGTATCGCCGTAGCAGAGCATTTCCCGCTGGGCCTGCTCCAGCACTTCCTGGGGCATGGTGGACGGGCCGGGGGCAAAGTTGTACACGCGCTTCATACTCATACAGTCCTTCCGGTTTATTTTATTGGTCGCGCCCGTGGGCGGGCGTCTTCATGCTTTATTATAGTGCCTCAATGTTGTCAAACAGGGAACCGCGCGTTAAATATGTCCTTCCATCAGGCACACACGTTTCCCCGCAGCGGATTTTTCCGCTTTTCAGCTCCGCTTTGCCGCCTTTGGTCCTTTACAGGCACAGGCCTTTCGTGATAAAATATCATTGGATTGATGTGCTTTCACCGCATGGGCCACCGGCGCGGCAGGGAAAGCGGATCGGGAAGGATCGACACAGATATGCTTGTAATGATATTGAAGATGTCCGCCATCACGGCCCTGTTCGTGCTGTTGACGACACTGCTGTGGCGGCGCACCCGGGGCCGGCCGCTCAACGGGCCGGCAAAGCTCGTCATCGGGCTGATCTACGGGCTGCTGGCGATACTGTCCACCCACTTCGGCGTGGACTACAGCCACATGATGCTGAACGTGCGCGACATGGGGCCGCTGTCGGCGGGCCTGTTCTTCGATCCCGTCGCCGGCATCATCGCGGGCCTGGTGGGCGGCATAGAACGCTACATCGCGGGCACCTACTGGGGCGTGGGCAGCTATACCCGCATCGCGTGCAGCGTATCCACCTGCCTGGCGGGCTTTGTGGCCGCAGCCATGCACATCTGGATATTCAAGCGCAAAAAGCCTTCCGCTATATACGCCTTCTTCATGGGCGCGGTGATGGAGGTCTTCCACATGTACGTGGTGTTCATCACCCACCGCAACGATATGAATATGGCGTTCTACGTGGTGCGGACCTGCTCGCCGCCGATGATCGCGTTCACCGGCCTGGGCATGGCGTTCTCCTCCACGGCGCTGAGGATCTACGGGGGCGAGTGGAAGAATCCCTTCCGCAAGGTGCGGGAAGAGGACGTGCCGGTCTCCCAGCGGTTCCAGGCCTGGCTGTTCGCCGTGTCGTTTTCAATACTGATGCTGAACCTGCTCGCCTCCTTCGCCATTCAAACGCAGATCGCCGTGCAGAATGCCCGGGAGACGCTGGTCGCGGTGTCCGGGGATATCCGGCGGACCTACGAAAAGCTGCGCCAGACGGAGCAGAACACAGACGCCCTGGCCGGCGAGTCGGCGCGCATGCAGGCGCTGGCCGTCGCCAGGATGCTGGACGAGGCCGGCGGCGTGGAGGCCGGGGACGACGCGTTCCTGGAGCAGATGCGCGTCGTGTACGACGCCGTCGCCATATCCACGTCGGATGACGAGGGCAATGTGATCGCCAGCGCAGGCAAATCGCCTATCTATTCCGGGCTGCTGTCCATCGTTCTTAGCGGCGACGAGGCGTCGCGAACGGTCAACCCGTCCACCGTGCGCGTGGCCGCGGGGGCCCGCTGCGAGGGCGGCATGGTACAGGTGGTCGTGGACAAGAACCGCCTCGCCGCCGCGCTGAACCTGACCAGCCTCAACGAGTCCCTCTCCTACTTCCACGTGGGCAGCAGCGGCACGTTTGACATCTACAAGACCGGCGGGATCGTCGCCGTGGGCAGCCACAGCGCGCTGAGCAAGGAGGACAGGAACCGTCTGGAAGGAAAGCAGGCGGAGATCTGCTTCAGGGAAAAGCTGTTCGGCGTCAAGTCGCTGTGCCGGTTCGAATCTCTCGGCGACGGCCTGACGCTGCTGGTGACGCTGCCGATGACGGAGGTCTACGGCGACCGGGACGCCCAGGCCTACGAATCCGCGTTCGCGGCCATCATACTGTTCGCGGTCATCTATGTGTTGATATCGATGCTGGTGCAGCGCATCGTCGTCAACAATCTGCAGCTGGTCAACGCCTCGCTGGACCGCATCACCCACGGCAATCTGAACGAGGTGGTCAGCGTCCGCAATTCCTCGGAATTCGCATCGCTGTCCGACGACATCAACCAGACCGTCAACGTGCTGAAGGGCTATATCGCGGCGGCGGAAAAGCGCATCGAGCAGGAGCTGGAATTCGCCCGCACGATACAGGAATCCGCGCTGCCGAAGAACTTCGCCTTCCCCCGCGACGATTTCGAGATCTACGCCACCATGGACCCCGCCAAGGAGGTGGGCGGCGACTTCTACGATTTCTTCTTCGTGGATCAGAACCGTCTGGCGCTGGTCATCGCGGATGTCTCCGGCAAGGGCATTCCCGCGGCGCTGTTCATGATGCGGGCCAAGACGGCCATCCGCGGCCTGGCGGAATCCGGTCAGACGCCCGCGGAGATCCTGCGGCGCGCCAACGACACGCTGTGCGAGGGCAACGACGCGGAGATGTTCGTGACCGTGTGGCTGGGCATCGTCGACCTGGTCACCGGGCAGGTTCAGTGCGCCAACGCCGGTCACGAGTATCCGGTGCTGATGCGCGCCGGCGGCGACTATGAATATGTCAAGGACAGGCACGGACTCGCCCTGGCCGCCATGGAGGGCATGAGCTACAGGGAGTACGCGCTGCAGCTGAACCCCGGCGACAAGCTGTTCGTGTACACCGACGGCATACCGGAGGCCATCGACGAAAGCGTGGCGCAGTACGGCCCGGACCGCCTCGTCCAGGCGCTGAACGCGGTCAAGGACGATTCGATGGCGGACACCCTGCCCGCCGTGCGCCGGGATATCGCCGCCTTCGTGGGCGACGCCGACCAGTTCGACGACATCACCATGCTGGGCCTCGCCTTCAGGGGCGGCAAGCAGCCCTGACGCTTCGCGGCAATGGGCCGCGGTGCCCCCCTGAACGGGGGTTTCGGGGGGGCGCCGCGCTGCATGCGAGTCAACGCGGAGTATTACAGTCGTATCAGTTTCCATTCTTCTTCCTGATCGGGTGTCGGATGACGGTTTTCAGCTTTTCCGGGGCCACCTTCCTTGCGTCGCTCAGGTAGATCTCATGGTGCATCCGCTGCTCCGTGATGTCCAGTGCATACCCCTGTTCCTCCATGTAGGCATGCATCGCGGTAACGGTGGCGGGCTCGTCGTCATACGGACCGATGTGCATGCACTGAACGCACAAACCCTCGTCATAGGTCAGAAGCTCCGCCTTTGAGAAATCCGCCTTCTTCTTTCTCGTCGCCTCTTCGACGGCCCACGCAAAGTCGTCCGAGGTCACAAAATCCGGCAAGCGGATCACGGAGATCCATTGGAAATCCTCTTTATGCGCATAGTCGACGCCTTGAACGCCGTCCTGCCACCAGAACCCCTCCAACGGAGGGACGACATAATCGAAATAGCCGGCCATGCGGTGGTCGCCCTTCCCGCTCATCCTGATGGTAAAGGCGATGCCGTACAGCAGGCCGATCGCCCGCCTGTACTCGCCGTCCTCCCGGTTGGGATCGCCCCGGCCGCGAACCGCAATGTAATTCATGCGCGGTATCGTGACGATGCCGGGCCTGTCCTTCGGCATGTAGAATTCCCTGTATTCCCTCTTGTAATCAAAAGCCATCTCCAGGCCTCCCATAGATCGATCTGCCGGACTGCCCCGGTCGTAAAAGCAGGCCGGGGCAGCAGGCGTTCTGTCTATTGCTTCTTTCTCACCGGATAGCAGATCTCCGTCACGAATTCATCCGGGTTCCGCGTCTCGTGGGGGCTGACGTGATAGATGTTGAACATCGGCGCCGCGGGCTCGTAGCCGTTGGCCTCCATCCAGCCGATGACCGCGGCGTAGACCTCCGTGATGCGGGTATAGCTTCCCTGATAGGTGCAGCTCGCCACCGTGACCTCCGGCAGCGTGCGGAACTTCACATGCTCCGTGTCAGGATAGCGGCCCTTCAGGGTCTTCCAGGCCATCATCTCCACGTTCTCTTCCCTGTACTCCCCGTCGAGGTAGGTCACCGCGCACAGGCAGGGGTCAGCCTCCACAAGGTTCATCCGGCAGGTCTCCTCCGCCAGCTTGCCCCAGATCATCCCCTCGTCCTCGTAGCGCGGAATGGTCATGCGAATGGTCGCGGCATAGCGTTCGGGGATGGTCTTGAGAGTGACGTTATAACTCATGTCTTCTTCCTTTCTCAGCCTCTTCCGGGCTGCGTCCAGAAGCGTCAGCCTGTGCTCCGTGTCCCGCAATGCCCTCTCCAGCTCCTCCCGCCGGGCGGAGAAGAAACGCTCCAGCTGCTCCCGGTCGTCGTAGACCTCGAGGATCCTGACGATATCGGCCAGGGAGAAGCCCATGTCCTTCAGCGCGGCAATGCGCCCCGCGGTCGGAAGCTGGTCCTCCCTGTAATACCGGTAATCGGTGAAGCGGTCGATTTCAGCCGGCTTCAGCAGGCCGATCTCATCATAGTGGCGGAGCATCCTGACGCTGACCCTGGACAGCTTTGAAAATTCTCCGATCTTCAGCATGGCGGTACCTCCTGTCGCTGATTCCGTTTGAGCTCAGGGCCATTGTAATGCCTGCCACAGTGTGAGAGTCAAGAGTTTTTTTGAGTCACGGGGACAGGTTCCGTGACTCTTGGACGTTTTGTGACAATCAAAACGAGTCAAGGAACCTGACCCCCCGACTCACTCCTGCCCCCTGTACTCCAGGATGTCCCCCGGCTGGCAGTCCAGCGCGGCGCAGAGCCGTGCCAGGGTGGAGACCTTGATGGCCTTGGCCTTCCCCGTCTTCAGGATGGACATGTTCGTCACCGTGATGCCCACCTTTTCCGCCAGCTCGGTCAGGCTCATCTTGCGCCGGGCCAGCATGACGTCGATGTTGAAAATGATCTCTCCATCCATAGCATTCACCTTATATCGTCAGGTCCGACTGTTCCTGCAGGCCGGCGGCCTTTTGCACCAGGTGGGAAAGCGCCGCGGCGGCCACGGCGACGGCCACGCCCGCGAACGCCACCAGCAGCGACAGCAGCGCCACCCCCGGATGGCTCATGTTCAGCAGCAGCAGGGCGACGTTCCCCAGGAAGAAGAAGGCGGCGTCACCCGCGGCCAACCACGCGATCCACTTCAGGCCCACGGCGTTCTCCATCGTGAAGGACCGGTCCCTGCCGATGCGCGCCGCGATGCGCCATCCGATCCCCAGCGCCGCGAAGCAGGGAATCCCCGTCGCCCACAGGAATATCAGCCACGGCCAGTAGCGATTTGAAAACTCCGGATAGGACGATACGAGACTTGCCCCGCATGAGGGGACGACGACGGCGTAGACGATCACGCCGCAGAGCGCCATTCCGATGATAATCAGCTTCAACCACTTGGACAACGATCTCTGTTCCATAATGCACCTCCAATTGTCCGACTGTTGGCATTATAATACAGAACAGCTCGTTTGTCAATAATTATTTATCGATTTACGATAATTATTTATTGAAAAACGGCTTGTGTCATCCCACACAAACCGTTCGTTTCATCAAAGCCTCGAAATGAACACCCTCGCCGAATCCCGCAGGCGCTGGTGGCGCACCGTGGTGGCGTCAAAGCGCACCGTGGCGAAGGCCAGCTGCATCACCGGGCCCGCGCCGAAGGCGCAGATCAGCGTGCCCACGCCCACGGGGCCGCCCAGCAGCCAGCCGATCAACGTAGCCGTGCTCAGCAGGGCGATGCTCACCGCGCCGATGGGCACGCGCCTGACCCGCTTGGCCAGCCCCACCAGCAGCGTGTCCCTCGGGCCGCAGCCCAGCGAGGCGATCATGTAGGTATACTGGGTATAGGCCAGCACGAACAGCCCCAGCACCATCACCGGGATCGAGGTCAAAAGTGAGGTGCATGGCGGCACCAGGCCGGTCCAGTTGAAGAAGTCCACGGCCTTGCCCACCACCACGGCGTCGATGAACATGGCGATGCCGATGGGCTCCTTCAGCAGTATGTCGATCACCAGGATCGTGCACGATATGGCAATGGAGGCCGTGCCGTACAGTATCCCCAATGTCTTTGAGACGCCCAGGTTCAGCACGTCCCAGGGGGCCACGCCGATGTTGGCCTGGATCGTCAGATAGATGCCGAAGCCGTTCACGAACAGGCTTACGGCGGCGATCAGCATATTCAGCAGGATCGCCCCCGGAGTCCTGTTTTCTCGCAAATCCTTCCACATAGGGTCCCCTTCTCCATCGATTCTGCGCCACAGTATAACACAAAGGGGCTGTGAAACAAAAGCATTTGAATAATGCTTGAGCTTCACAGCCCCTTATTTATTTGCCGAGCAGATGCAGGGAACCACAATAAGGACACAGCCCCCCTTACCCGCCATA
>JBGUQG010000229.1:0-7790 GCA_045130815.1 Christensenellales bacterium | reverse complement strand
CTGAAAACAGCACACTGTGCTGTTTTCCGGGCGCTCGAACCACTGAAAACTCTCCACTGGAGAGTTTTCCGGGCGCTCGGTGTCCCTGTTCCCTAAAAAATCAGGAGCGCACCGCCATGGACATATCCCTATCCCAGATCAAGGGCATCGGCCCGGCGCGGGTGAAGGCCTTCGAGGCCGCGGGCATCCGCACGGTGCGGGAGCTTGTGATGTTCCTGCCCAGAGAATACCGCGACCTCTCGGCCACGGTGCCGCTGGCGCTGCTGAAGCCGGGGGAGGTCGCCGCCGTGCGGGTGCGCGTGGCGGGGGAGGTGTCCGAGCGCCGGGCGAAGCGGCTTTTGATCACGAAGCTGTACGTCACCGACGACACGGACACGATCCAGGTCGTTTGGTACAACCAGCCCTGGCTGAAAAAGCAGATGAGCCCGGGGCGGGAGCTGCTGCTGTACGGCAAGGCGGAACACCGCCAGGGCTACCTTTCCCTGGTGAGCCCCACCATCGAGCAGGGGCAGGGGCTGATCCCGGTGTACCACAGCGTCCCCGGCATCCCCGCCAAGGCACTGCGCCAGAGCGTGGAGGCGGCGCTGAAGCTGTGCGAGGGCCAGTGGCCGGAGGAGCTGCCGGAGGCCCTGCGCCGCCGCCACGGGCTGTGCGAGCGCAACTTCGCCATGCGCAACGCCCACTTTCCCGACAGCCCCGAGGCGCTGCAGGCCGCCCGGCGGCGCATCGCCTTCGAGGAGCTGCTGCTGTACCAGGTGGCCCTGCGGCTGTTCCGCAGCAGCGGGAAGCAGGGCGCGCGGATCGAATTTGAGGACGACGCCCCGGAGGCCTTCTGGAGCCGCCTGCCCTTCGCGCCGACGAACGCCCAGCGGCGGGTGCTTTCGGAAGTGGCCGCCGATCTGCGCTCCCCGAGGGCGATGGCCCGCATGGTCCAGGGCGACGTGGGCAGCGGCAAGACGGCCATCGCCTTCGCGGCCATGAGCCTCAGCCACGCGGGGGGCTGGCAGTCTGCGCTGATGGCCCCCACCGAGGTGCTGGCACGCCAGCACTACGACGCCGCGGTGAAGCTGCTGGAGCCCATGGGCATGAAGGCGGGGCTGCTGGTGGGCAGCCTGACGCAAAAGCAGCACCGGCTGGCCCACGAGGCCGTCGCCTCCGGCGAATGGGACGTGGTGATCGGCACCCACGCGCTGATCACCGAGGGCGTGGAATACAAGCGCCTGGGGCTGGTGGTCACCGACGAGCAGCACCGCTTCGGCGTGCGCCAGAGGACGCTGCTCAGCGAAAAGGGCGACGCGCCCAACGTGCTGGTGATGTCGGCCACGCCCATCCCGCGCACGCTGTCGCTGATACTGTACGGCGATCTGGACATCTCCATCGTGGACGAGCTGCCCCCGGGCCGCACGCCCGTGGCCACCCGCATCGTGCCCGAGGCGAAGCGCGAGGACATGTACGGCTTTCTCAGGCAGGAGGTGGCAAAGGGCAGGCAGGTGTACTTCGTCTGCCCGCTGGTGGAGGAATCCGAGGCCGTGGAGGCGCTGCCCGCCGAGGCCGTGTACGAGGACCTGCGCACGAAGCGCCTGCCCGATCTGCGCATCGAGCTGGTGCACGGGCGGATGAAGAGCGCCGACAAGGACGCCGCGCTGGAGCGCTTTCGCGCCGGCGAGGCGGACGTGCTGGTGTCCACCACGGTGATCGAGGTGGGCGTGAACGTGCCCAACGCCACGGTGATGGTCATCGAGAACGCCGAGCGCTTCGGCCTGGCCCAGCTGCACCAGCTGCGGGGCCGGGTGGGCCGCGGGGCCCACGAATCCTGGTGCTTTCTGATGGCCGAGCCCAACCCGCGGCTGAAGTTCCTGGCCTCCACCACCGACGGCTTCGAAATCGCCCGGAAGGACATGGAGCTGCGCGGCCCGGGCGAGCTGTTCGGCACCCGCCAGTCCGGCATCGGCCCCCTGGCCGGGGATACGGAGCTTCTGAAGCTGACCCACGACGAGGCCCGGGACCTGATGGCCCAACCGGACGATGCGGACAGCCGCGCGGTGATCGCCCTGGCGCGGGAGCGCTTCGCCGAGCGGCTGAAGGACGTGGCGCTCAATTGAACATCGTGAAAATAATGTTTCCTTTTCGGTAGAAGGATGTATTTTTGCGGGAGATGTGTTATAATGAATCTGAATACTGGGGCAACGCCCCCTTATAGGAGGATGAATCCATGAAAAAGCTGTTTGCTGTTGTGATCGCGCTGGCGATGCTGATGTCCGCGGCGGCCTTCGCCGAGGCTGCCGACTTTTCCGGCATGTGGTATCTGAACAACATGGAGATGGAAGGCATGACCCTCTCCGCGGCGGAATTCGGCATGGAGATGACCTTTGACCTGAAGGCGGACGGCACCGTCGACGCCCACCAGGCCCGGGGCGGGGAGAGCGACGACAAGCAGGGCACCTGGACGGCCGAGGGCGACAACGTGACCATCACCGTGGAAGACGAACCCATGGTGTTCACGCTGACGGAAGGCAACCTGGTGGCCGATGCCGACGGCATCAAGATGATCCTGGGCCGCGAGAAGATCGAGGGCGAAGCCTTTGTCCCCGGCGAGCCGAAGACGGACGCCGTCGAGGCCGATTACGCTGGCGCCTGGAAGGCCTACAAGATCAGCTCCGAGGGCATGTACATAGACGCCGCCGCCATGGGCTTTGACGACCTGACCGCCGCTGTCGAGGGCACGACCGTTACCCTGAACGGCTTCCTGTTTGAGAACGAGGTCTTCGAGACCGCGCTGACCGACGGCGCGCTGACCTATGCGGCCGAGGATCCGGAATCCGTGATGATCTCCGGCATCAAGGCCCAGCTGCTGCAGGACGACAACATGTCCCTGACCCTGACGGCCAGCGATGACCTGGTGTTCATCATGACCCGGGCCGAATAAACCTCATACCCAGACAACCAGGGGAGACGGGAGCGATTCCGTCTCTCTTTTTTACAGACCGTGCCATTTTTTGAATTGAATGACAGTGGACGATTTCCAGTGTAAAAGCCCCGACGGCGGTCAAAATAATGCCAGGCTGAACGGCGAGCGCCGCGAGGTCAAAGCAATATGAAAGGGGTCATTCAAAATGGCGAACAACAGCAACAACCAGATCAACGTCCCGGAAGCGCGCGAAGCGATGTACAACATGAAGCACGAGGTGGCCAACGAGCTGGGCATCACCCTGAACCAGGGCTACAACGGCAACCTGTCCTCCAAGGACGCCGGCCACATCGGCGGAAACATGGTCAAGAACATGTTACCCGTGGGAACCGCGCGCTGCCTGACGGTCGACGGGCGCGTCCTGGGCCGGCGGCGGACGTCGGTGCGCTACCGGGCGCGGCTGGCCCTGTGAGCGGGACCGGGTTTTTTTGTGGACAAGCCCGCCGGGATTGGGTATAATAATGTCATCAAACAAATGACGCCGCGGGTAAGGGGCGAAAAAACGCAAGGAGCTGGGCGTATGTTTGAAAACAGGTTTCAGCTGAACCGCCAAAACCTCGAGGTGATCGAAGAGATCGGCAAGCACATGCCTGGCGGTTTCTTCATCTACAGGGCGGAAAACCCCGGGGAATTGCTGTACGCCAATCACGCGGTGTACGACATCTTCGGCTGCAGGAACGGCGATGAGTTCCGGGCGCTGACCGGCAACACCTTCAAGGGCATGCTGCACCCGGACGACTTTGAGACCGTGTCCAAATCCATCGAGGAGCAGATCGACAGCGACGAGGCCCAGATGGACTACACCAAATACCGCATCGTCCGCCGGGACGGCGCGGTGCGCTGGGTGGACGACTATGGCCACTACACCCATACCGAGGCCTACGGGGGGATCTACTATGTGTTCATCTCCGACATCACCGAAAAGCGGGAGCGCATGGAGACCGACCTGGCCGTGCGCCAGGCCGTGATCGAGGCGCTGAGCAAGAGCTATCACACCGTGTGGCTGATCAACAATGTGGAAACGGAGTCCTTCTCGCTGTACCGCGGCGACACCCAGAGCGGGACGCTGCACGGCGCGGCCAACCTGGAGGCGCTGAGCCACGTGAAGTATTCCCAGGCCAAGGAACGCTACATACAGACGATGGTGGCCGACAGCGACCGGGCGCGGCTGCGGCGCGAGCTGTCGCTGGACAACATCGTCGCCCAGCTGGCCGCCGGCCCGCAGTACAACGTGAACTACCTTCGCGCCATGCCCGACGGCAGCCAGCGGTATTACCGCGTCGAGCTGGCTCGGCTGAACATGCCCGACGGCAAGCTGGGCGTGGTGTGCGGCTTCAAGGACGTGGACCGGGACGTGCGCCAGGCCCAGGCCGCCCAGCTGGAGCAGCGGCGGGCCCTGGAGCAGCGCCTGGCCCTCCAGGAGCAGCTGCTGCAGCAGGAGAAGCGCCGGGCCGAGCTGGACAGCATGATCACGGCGATGGCCTCGGACTATCGCAGCGTGTACCACGTGGACCTGGACAACGACGAGGCCGTCTGCTATCGCGCGGACCCCAACGATCCGGACAAATACCTGGAGGGCATGCGCTTTCCCTTTCACGAGCGCTTTGCCGAATACGGCGAGGCGCACGTGGACGAGCAGTATCGCGAGGGCTTCCGCCGGTTCATCGACCCGGAAAACATCCGCGCGGCCCTTTTGACCCAGAGCATCATCGCCTACCGCTACCTGGCCCACCGCAACGGCATTGATTACTATGAGATGCTGCGCATGGCCGGGGTGCGCCACCCCGCGGACCGGGACGACCACATCGTGCACGCGGTGGGCGTCGGCTTCACGGTGATCGACGCGGAGATGCGCGAATCGCTGGAGCAGCGCCGCGTGCTGGTGGAGGCGCTGGATGCCGCGCGCCAGGCCAACAACGCCAAGACGGCTTTCCTTTCCAGCATGAGCCACGAAATCCGCACGCCCATGAACGCCATCATCGGGCTGAACAGCCTGGCCCTGAAGGACGGTATGCTGTCGCCGCAGACGCGGGAATACCTGCGCAAGACGGGGGAGAGCGCCCACCACCTGCTGGGCCTGATCAACGACATACTGGACATGAGCCGCATCGAATCGGGCCGCATGGTGCTGCGCAGCGAGGCCTTCTCCTTCGGCGCCATACTGGAGCAGATCAACACCATGGTCATGTCCCAGTGCGTGGACAAGGGCCTGAGCTACGAATGCCGGGTGCTGAGCCCGGTGGACGATTTTTACATCGGCGACGACATGAAGCTGAAGGAAGTATTGATCAACATCCTCAGCAACGCCGTGAAGTTCACCGACGCCCCGGGCGGGATCACCCTGACGGTGGAGCGCACGGCGGTGTTCGGCGATCAATCCACGATGAAGTTCTGCATCCGGGACACCGGCATCGGCATGGACCCGGCGTTCATCCCCAGGCTGTTCGATCCCTTCTCCCAGGAGGACAGCAGCCGCAAGAGCAAGTACGGCAGCACCGGCCTGGGCATGGCGATCACGAAGAACATCGTGGAGATGATGAACGGCACGATCCAGGTCGAATCCCAAAGGGGCGTGGGCACGGCGTTCACGGTGATCGTCAGCCTGCGCAACTGCGGCCAGCGGGCCGAGGCGCGGGAGATCGACCCCAGGACCCTGAAGGTGCTGGTGGCGGACGACGACCAGATCGCCGCCGAGCATGCCCGCACGGTGCTGGAGGAGATCGGCGTGCGCACGGACGTGTGCCATGACGGGCCCGCCGCGCTGAACATGCTGGAGCTGCAGCACGCCAAGCAGGCCCCCTACAACCTGGTGCTGTTGGATTGGGAAATGCCCGGCATGGACGGGCTGGAGGCGGCCCGGCTGATCCGGGAGCGCTATGACAACGAGACCACCGTCTTCCTGCTTACGTCCCGCAGCTGGGACGACATCGTCGGGGAGAGCGCGGTGGACGGCTTCCTGTCCAAGCCGCTGTTCGCGGACAGCGTGCTGGCGGAGCTGGAGCGCGTGGCCTGCCGGAACGACATGAAGCTGTTCAGGGAAAAGAGGCGCGCGCCGCTGAAGGGGCGGCGCGTGCTGCTGGCCGAGGACACGGAGATCAACGCCGAGCTGATGACGGACCTGCTGTCCCTGGAGGCGGTGGAGGTCGATCACGCCGCAAACGGAAGGATCGCCCTGGAGAAGTTCGCGGCCAGCGCCGTGGGCGCGTACAGCGCCATACTGATGGATGTGCGCATGCCGGTGATGGACGGCCTGGAGGCCGCCGCCGCCATCCGCGCGCTGGATCGGGCCGACGCCGGCGCCATCCCCATCATCGCCCTGACCGCCAACGCCTTTGACGAGGATGTGCAGCGCTCCCTCCAGGCGGGCATGAACGCCCACCTGACTAAGCCTGTGGAGGCCGACAACCTGTTCCAGACCCTGGGCGAGCTGATCTGGGCGGCGGAGGATCGGGGCTGAAGCAGCGCGGGCGTGACCGCCCCCCTGTCCGGGGCCGGAGTGAAGTGAAACCATGCCGGGACGTGGCGATTTGCCACGGGCCCCGTATGGCGTTTTTTGCCGGAACATGGTATAATAACGCTGGATACCGAGAGGTGTGAGCACATGCGCAGGAAGCTGATCGCCGCGGCGGTGATCATCGCCGCGCTGCTGGCGGCCTTTTTGATCTACGCGGGGGATTACTACCGCGCGGACGACGCCGCCCTGGCGGCGCTGGCGCCGGATGGCGCGGTGCGCGTCGCCCGGCAGGACTGGGGCTGGCTGTTCGACGGCCCCGCCGACGACCCCGCGCTGGTGTTCTATCCCGGCGCAAAGGTGGAGGCCGCGGCCTACGCGCCGATGCTCCGCTTGCTGGCGGCGCGGGGCATGGACGTGTGCCTGGTGGAGATGCCCTTCCGCCTGGCCATCTTCGGCATAAACCGGGCGGACGCCGTGATCCGGCAGCTTGCCTATTCACGCTGGTACGTGGGCGGCCATTCCCTGGGCGGCGCGATGGCGGCGGACTACGCCGCGCGCCACGCCGACGCCCTGGAGGGCCTGGTGCTTTTCGCCGCGTACCCGGCCAGGCAGCTGCCCGACAGCCTGAAGCTGATCAGCCTGCGGGGCTCTCAGGACGGGGTGCTCAACCTTGAAAAGCTGGAGAAGGGCCGCCGGTACGCGCCTGCGGACGCCGCGGAGCTGGTGATCCGGGGCGGCAATCACGCCCGGTTCGGCAGCTACGGCGACCAGAAGGGCGACGGCGCGGCCTCCATTGCCCCGCGGGCACAGTGGGAGGCCGCCGTGGACTTTATTATGCGGAACGTCGCCTCGGGCGCGTGACAGGGAAGGGGGCCGTCGCATGGATCGCCGGTCGGCATGGAGGATCGAGCTCCAGGATAACGAATGGCCGCTGACCACCATCGACCACGACCGGGTGATCGCCCGGGCCATCGTGGTGGACGACGGCGGCAGCTATTACTTCGTCCGCGCCGTGCGGGACGACGACTTCGGCGCGGCCACCCTGATCGAGACCTCCGGCGGGGGCGTGGAGCCCGGCGAGGACCTGCGGGACGCCATCCGGCGGGAGCTGCGGGAGGAGCTGGGGGCCGAGGTGGCGGTGCTGGGCGAGATCGGCGTGGTCAGCGACTACTACAACCTGATCCACCGGCACAACATCAACCACTATTTCCTGTGCCGGGCGGTGTCCTTCGGGAGCCGCCGGCTGACCGAGGACGAGGCGGACAAGTTCCACCTGTCCACGCTGAAGCTGGGCTACGACGGGGCGGTGGCGGAGTACCAGCGGCGCGCGTGCACCCCGTTGGGGCGGCTCATCGCCAACCGGGAGCT
>JBGUQG010000228.1:0-24165 GCA_045130815.1 Christensenellales bacterium | reverse complement strand
CCGCCATCCAGGAGGCCTTCTGCGCGCACGCCTTCCATGGCCGCCGCACGCGGATCCACCGCTGCAACGACAACTATTCCTTCATTGGGATGATCCTGCCCGCCTCGGCGATGGCCGAATACACCCGGGTGCCCTTCGAGGGGGCGGAGCTGATGATCACTGCCGGCTACAGGCAGCTGCTGGTGTCCTCCTATGGCGAGGACTACATGACGCCCAAGCGCGCGGCCTCCCACGGCAACCCCGCCCACGCGGGCTTCATCGGAAAGTAATTCAAAGGAGCACAGATATGGACTGGATGGAATGCACGATACTGACCACCACCGAGGCCTCCGAGCTGATCTCCCAGGTGCTGCTGGACGCGGGCAGCGCAGGCACGATGATCGAGGACAAGAACGACGTGGCCGCGAACCAGCGCCCCGAGGGCCAGTGGGACATCATCGACGAGGCCATCGCAAAGCGCATCGGCGACGACGTGAAGGTGACCGGCTATTTCGAAGCGGATGAGAAGCTGAGCGACCGGCTGGCCTTCATCGACGGCGAGCTGCGCCGCCTGCGGGGCATGGACCTGGGCATGGACCTGGGCAAGCTGGAGGTCAAGCGCCACGGCGTTGAAGAGCAGGACTGGACCGAGAGCTGGAAGGCGGCCTTCAAGCCCTTCCGCCTGGGCAGCCACATGGTGGTCAAGCCCAGCTGGGAGACGGCGCAGCTGCAGCCCGGCGACCACGTGATCGAGATCGACCCCGGCATGGCCTTCGGCACCGGCACCCACGAGACCACCGGCATGTGCGTGGCACTGGTGGAGAAGTACGTGAAGCCCGGCGACCGGGTGATCGACATCGGCACCGGCACCGGGATCCTCGCCATCGCCGCCGCCCACATGGGGGCCGGGCCCGTACTGGCCACCGACCTGGACGCCGTGGCCGTGCGCGTGGCTGCGGAGAACGTGAAGATCAACGGCTTCGGGGACGTGATCGACGTGCGCTGCGGCGATTTGCTGGACGTGGTGCAAGAATCCGGCGACGTGGTGATCGCCAACATCATTGCAGATGTGATCATCATGCTGGCCGCGCCGGTGCGCCAGCGCATCGTGGAAGGCGGCCTGTTCATCTGCTCAGGCATCTCCGTGCAGCGGCTGGACGACGTGCTGGCCGCGCTGAAGGACGCCGGTTTCGAGGTGTTGGAGGCGCAGACCCAGGGCGAATGGTGCGCCGTGGCCGCCCGGAAGCGTTAAGACACAGACAACATGGCGAGAATACCCCTGAGATATTATTTGTAAAATAGTATCTCAGGGGTATTGACATATATTGAAATATGCGGTAATATAATTTCACAAGGAAATATTACTTGCGAAATATTATATGTATGATAGGAGGTCAGAAAGATGACAAACATGCAGGAGCAGCCCCCGCGCCCGATCACGGTGGCAGAGCACACGGAGCTTGGCCGTTACAATGAACAGCGCAAGCGCACGGCGGTGAACGACGCCCTGGGCTTTCCCACGGGGGAGCGGTTCGAGGCGGACCTGAACGACATGCTGGGCGGGGACGCGGAGTCCAGCGGCGATGTGATCGTCATCGCGCTGATCGACTGCGACGAATTTCTGCGCGTGAACCAGGAGTTTGGCCACGACGAGGGCGACCGGGTGCTGATCGAGACGGGCCGCTACATCCGCGACAGCGTGCCCGGGGAGGCAAAGGTGTACCGCATCGGCGGCGACGAATTCGGCATCATCTTCCGGGGCGACATGGAGCGGGAGGAGATCTTCCTGCTGCTCAACGACCTGCGCCAGAAATACGCCGTCAAGACCCCGGACGGCGCGGTCCAGACCGTCACCATCGGCATGGCCACCGCCTTTGAGGACGCCTCCCGCTGCGCGGAGCTGATCCGCAAGGCCGACGGCGCGCTGTACCGGGCGAAGGTGGCCGGGCGCAACCGCATCGCCATGGCCAAGGAGGAGAAGATGGTGCCCAAGACCAGCCACTACACCCGGGACCAGCTGCAGCGCCTCGGCAAGCTGTCCAAGCGGGAGGGCGTGGGCGAAGCCATACTGCTGCGCGAGGCGCTGGACATGCTGCTGAAGAAGTACGACATCTGACTACGGCTTGCCTTGACACGGCCGCCAAACTATTGTAGAATTTCAATATGTCAAGTATATGAGGGACTGCCATGCACTGCTTTTACATCGAATCGCCCGCGGATGATCTGGCCGCGCTGCCCGCCGAGGAGGCGAAGCACGCGCTGAAGGTGCTGCGGCTGAAGCCTGGGGACGAGGTCTGCGCCATGGACGGCGTCTGCCGCCGCTGGCGGGGCGAGATCGGGCGCGTGGAGGGTGCGTCGGTGTGGGTGCGGCTGCTGGAGCCGCTGCCGGACAACGAGCCCCCGGTGCGCGTCACCGTGTACGAGGGGCTGCCCAAGGCGGACAAGCTGGAGCTGATCGCCCAGAAGCTGACGGAGCTGGGGGCGGCGGCGCTTATTCCCCTGCGCATGGAGCGCAGCGTGGTGAAGCTGGATATAAGGGACGGAGAAAAGCGGCGCCAGCGGCTGGAGAAGATCGCCCGGGAGGCCGCCAAGCAGTGCCGCCGGGCGCGGCCGCTTCAGGTGTCCGGCCCCATGGACTGGACGGACGCGCTGGAGGCGATGCGCGGGCACGACCTGCTGCTGATCCCCTGGGAGGAGGTCCTGGACGGCCGCCTGTCCGACATGCGCGCGCGCTTTCCCGACGCCCGGGACATCGGCATCGTCGTGGGTCCGGAGGGCGGCATCTCCGCCCGGGAGATGGAACAGATGACCGCCGTCGGCGGCAGGGCCGTCACCCTCGGCCCCCGCATACTGCGCACTGAGACCGCCGCCGTCACCGCCGCCGCCCTGGCGATGGGGCTGTGGGGAGACGTGTAGAAGGAGCACATTATGACCATCAACGAGTATCAAAAGCTGGCGCTCAGAACGCTGAACCCGGCCCTTGATGAAAAGGACGTGCTGATCAACGGCGTGATGGGGCTGTGCGGCGAGGCGGGGGAGGCCATCGACATCGTCAAGAAGCACCTGGCCCAGGGGCATCCGCTGGACCGGGAAGCGCTTTTGAAGGAGCTGGGCGACGTGGCCTGGTACCTGGCCGAGACCGCCCACGCCCTGGGCGCGGACCTGGAATCGGTGCTGGCGGCCAACATAGAAAAGCTGCGCCGCCGCTATCCGGAGGGATTTGAGGCGGAAAAGTCCATGGAACGGACGGAGGACGCATGAGGACCATCGCCACCTACACGCTGGGCTGCAAGGTGAACCAGTATGACACCGAGGCTATGCTGGAGCGCTTCGAGCACGCGGGCTATGTGCCCGTCCCCTTCCAGGAGGCAGCGGACGTCTATCTGATCAACACCTGCACCGTCACCGGCACCGGCGACCAGAAGTCCATGAAGACCATCCGCCGCGCGGCCCGGGAGCATCCCGACTGCGCCATCGTGGTGTGCGGGTGCCTGGCCCAGCGGGCGGCGGAGGAGATCGCTCGGATGGACAACGTGGCCCTGGTGCTGGGCGTGCAGCGCCGGGCAGAGGTGGTCGAGCTGCTGGAGGAGGCGCTCTCCGGCGGCAGGGCGATCAACGCCGTCGCGCCGCTGAAGGGCGCGGACTTTGAGCCGCTGTTCGTGTCCCGCCACGAGGGCAGGACACGGGCCACCATGAAGATCCAGGAGGGCTGCGACCGCTATTGCAGCTATTGCATCATCCCCAGCGTGCGCGGGCCGGTGCGCTCCATGCCCCTTCGGGCCGTGGCCGACGAGGCCGCCAGGCTGGGCGCGGCGGGCTATCGGGAGATCGTGGTCACCGGCATCCATCTGGCCAGCTATGGCCGGGGCACGGACGACACGCTGTTGGACGCCATCCGCGCCGTGCACGACGCGCCGGGGGTCTGCCGGGTGCGGCTGGGCTCGCTGGAGCCGGTGACGGTGACGGAGGACTTCGCCCGGGCGGCCTCCGGGCTGCCGGGGCTGATGCGCCAATTTCACCTGTCGCTGCAATCGGGCAGCGCCACGGTGCTGAAGCGGATGCACCGCCGCTACACCCCGGAGGAATATCGCACAGCGGTGGATACGCTGCGAAGGTTCATGCCGGACTGCGCCGTGACCACGGACGTGATCGCGGGCTTTCCCGGCGAAACGGAGGCGGAATTTGCCGAGACGCTGGATTTCGTGCGCTCGGTGAAGCTGGCCCGCATACACGCCTTTCCCTATTCCCGGCGCACGGGCACCGTGGCGGACGGCCTGCCGGGCCAGGTGGACGAGGCCGAGAAGCACGCGCGGACCCGGCGGCTGATCGGGCTGGGGAACCAACTGGAGCGGGAATTCGTCTCATCATTGTTGGGCAGCTGCCAGCAGGTGCTGTTCGAGCAAAGCGCGGGCGAGGGCCTCAGCGAGGGGTACACCGGCCAGTATGTGCGCGTGCGCGCTGCCGCGCAGCCGGGGCAGCTGTGCCATGTGCGGCTGGACCGCGCCGAGGGCACGCTGGCGATGGGGACGGTTGTGGACGGTGGACAGTGAACGGTGAACAGTGAACGGTGAACAGTGAACGGTGGACAGTGAACAGTGAAACGTGAGGTGCTTTTATGAACGATTGCCTGTTTTGCAAGATCATCGCGGGGCAGATCCCTTCGAACAAGGTGTATGAGAACGAGAAGGTGTTCGCCTTCCGGGACATCAATCCCCAGGCGCCGGTGCACGTGCTGATCGTGCCGAAGAAGCACATGGACAACGTGCTTCAGTGCGACGGTGAGACCGCGGCCGCGCTGGTGAACGCCGCCGGCGTCATCGCCCGCCAGGAGGGCGTGGCCGACAGCGGTTTCCGGGTGGTCAGTAACTGCGGTCGCGACGGCGCGCAGTCGGTGAACCATCTGCACGTGCATCTGCTGGGCGGCAAGGCCCTCGCCGAGCGGATGGCATAAACACAATATTTCACGCATAAACGCCGGGGCGGCGCATATGATAACACAGGGATACCCCGCTCGAAAGTTGGGCGTTTTGTCGGCGTATCATCAAAGTTTTGTGAAAATCTTGGTTTTAACGTCCGCAAGCCTTGACGAGTACATAAGTTATGGGGTATAATAACCATTGTGGCGAGCCCCATGCTACATTGGCAGATGCCATTTAATCGCGAGGGGAGGGAAAGCACATGTCCGAGGTACGCATTCGGGAAAATGAATCATTGGAAAGCGCGCTGCGCCGTTTCAAGCGTAAGACCGCCCGTGATGGCATTCTTGCGGAAGCAAGGAAAAGGGAGCACTACGAGAAGCCCAGCGTAAAGCGTAAAAAGAAGGCTGAAGCCGCTCGTAAGCGCAAGTACTAAGCCAATGAAAGCCCCTCTGGTTGCCCGGAGGGGCATTTTCAATTCATGTTCTGCTCATCATCCGTTCCGGATTGACATAATATATACTGTCGCACAAGCGCGGCGTCGTGCTCAAGCGCGGATCGCCCGGGAGATTCAATTGAATATGCGCTACAAGATGCTGCTCTGGCCCCACGCCAACGCGCGCTACCAGAGCGAAACGCTGAAGCTGGCCGAGGCCGAGCTTCGCCTGATGCTGGACAGGCTGTGCCCGGAGGCTGAGATCAGTCCTTCCGATATGATGGACATGCCCTGCCTTCAGATCGAACTGCCGGAGGCGCTCCGGGAGGATGTGATCGCGGCGCTGCGGCGGCATTCGCTGCTGTACGGCCTGTTCGAGGACCGGCAGGGCCTGCTCGCGCCGGTGTCGGGCCGCGCCCCTGCAAAGGTGGGGGCGGACCTGCCCGCGATATTGAAGTACAAGGGCAAGACCAACGAGATGTTCCTGCAGCTGCTGGTGAACGCGGGCCTGTACGCCGGGGATTTCTGGCCCGGGGCCGACGCGCCCCTTTCGCTGCTGGACCCCATGTGCGGGCGGGCCACCTGCCTGTTCGTGGCGGCCAATATGGGCTGGGACGCCACCGGCGCAGACGTGGACAGGAACGATCTCAGGGAGGCGGAGAAGTACTTCAAACGTTATCTGGAGTATCACCGCATGAAGCACGGCGTCACCCGCGGCTCCCGCACCCTGAAAAAGGGCAGCGCGCCGGAGTGCCGCTTCGACTACGCCCCCGAGGGCGAGGCTCCGCGGCGGTCGCTGACGCTGCTGCAGCTGGACGCCGCCAAGGGCGAGGCGCTGGGCAGGAACGCCTTTCACCTGATCGCCTGCGACCTGCCCTACGGCGTACGCCACGACGCCCAGCTGCCCCAGGGCGCGCGGACCGGGGGCAATTGGCTGGAGGCGCTGCTCAGGCAGGCGCTGCCCCACTGGCGGGACGCGCTGAAAAAGGGCGGCACCGTGGCCCTGTCCTTCAACGCACAGAGCTTCCGCGGCGAGCGCGTGCGTGCGCTGCTGTCGGAGGCCGGTTTCCAGGTGATGACCGGCGGCCCCTGGGATGGATTCTCCCACTGGGTGGAGCAGGCCATCACCCGGGATATCGCGGTGGGAAGGAAGTAGGCGACACAGGGTCATATCACACATCTCTCTTTTCATTTTTACCCGGAGGTAGGTATGGATTATCAATCCCTTCAAATCAAGACCGTCGTGGAGCTGCGCAAGCTGGCCAAGGACAACGGCGTGAAGATCCCGGCGGGCACCAACAAGAGCGCCATGATCGACATGCTGCTCCAGGCCGACGCGGCCAACGCGAAGAAGGCCGCGGAAAAGCCGGCTGAGAAAAAACAGCCGGAAAAGCCCGCCGTCCAGGAGGCGAAGCAACCGGCAGAGAAGGCTGTCGGGCAGCGGCCGGAAAAGCCCGCCGTCCAGGAGGCGCTGAAGCGCCGGGGCCGCCCCGCCGGAAGGACGGTCAAGGCGCAGGCCAAGCCCGAGACGAAGCCGGAGGCCAAGCCGGAGAATAAGCCGGAGGCCAAGGCGCAGCCCAAGCCCGAGACCAAGCCGGAGAATAAGCCGGAGGCCAAGGCGCAGCCCAAGCCCGATACGAAGCCGGAGACCAAGCCGGAGGCCAAGGTGCAGCCCAAGCCCGAGACGAAGCCGGAGACCAAGCTGGAGGCCAAGGCGCAGCCCAAGCCCGAGACGAAGCCCGAGGTCAAGCCGGAGGCGAAGGCCCCGGAGGCCCGGCAGGACGCCCAGCGACCCGTGGCGCGCAGGACCCCGGCGACCCTGCGAGCGAATGCCCGTCCCGCCGCCGAAAGCGCGCCGCGGCAGGCCGCGCCCCGCTATCAGAGCTGGAACGGCAGCCGCCCCCAGGGGGAAAACCGCGCCCAGGGCGAGGGGCGCTTCCAGCAGCGCTATGCCCCCGGCGCGCAGCAGCGGCCCGTGGGCTATCGCATTAACAACCGCCAGGAGGGTCAACCCCGCCCGGCGCAGGCCGCGCCTCAGCCCGCCGCCGCACCGACGGCTCCCGCCCAGCAGAATGCCGAGGCGGAGCAGCCCGCGCGCCAGGAGGGCTATTACAACGCCGAGTACAAGACCGCGAATCCCGCGGTGCCGGAGATGCTGGCGGCGGGGGAGTGCGGCGACGGCGCGGGCGTGCTGGAGATCCAGGCGGACGGCTACGGCTTCCTGAGGGCCGAGAACTGCCTGCCCGGGCCCAACGACGTGTACATTTCCATCGCGCAGATCCGCCGCTTCGGCCTGCGCAACGGCGACCACGTGGTGGGCAAGACCCGCGCCCAGCGGGAGGGCGACCGCTTCTGCGCCATGATGTACATCACCGAGGTGAACGGCGAGACCCCGGAGAAGGCTGCCGAGCGCCCGCGGTTCGAGGACCTGGTGCCCATCTATCCGGACCAGCGGCTCCGGCTGGAGCCGCCCGCGGGCAAGGGCGACCTGTCCCTGCGGCTGATCGACATGCTGGCACCCATCGGCAAGGGGCAGCGCGGCATGATCGTGTCCCAGCCCAAGGCGGGCAAGACCACGCTTTTGAAGAAGGTGGCCAACGCCATCACCGACCAGTATCCGGACGTGCACCTGATCGTGCTGCTGATCGACGAGCGGCCCGAGGAGGTCACCGACATGCAGCGCAGCATCAAGGGCGAGGTGATCTACTCCACCTTCGACGAGGAGCCGGAGCACCACACCCGGGTGTCCGAGATGGTGCTGGCCCGGGCCCAGCGCCTGGTGGAGACGGGCAAGGACGTGGTGGTGCTGATGGATTCCATCACCCGGCTGGCCCGAGCCTACAACCTGACGATCACGCCCACGGGCCGATCCCTGTCCGGCGGCCTGGACCCGGGAGCGCTGTTTCGGCCAAAGCGCTTCTCCGGCGCGGCCCGGAACATCGAAAACGGCGGCAGTCTGACCATCATTGCCACCGCCCTGGTGGAAACCGGCAGCCGCATGGACGACATCATCTTTGAGGAGTTCAAGGGCACCGGCAACATGGAGCTGCACCTGGACCGCAAGCTGTCCGACCGGCGCGTGTTCCCGGCCATCGACCTGGTCAAGTCCGGCACCCGCCGCGAGGAGCTGCTGCTTTCGGAGGAGGAGATCAACGGCGAGATCCAGGTCCGCCGCATGCTCTCCGGCGGCAAGCAGCAGGAGATGTACGAATCGCTGATCGACCTGATGAGCAAGACCGCCAGCAACGCCGAGTTCTTCCAGAAGCTGAAGGGCTGGCTGGCGGTGTACGAAAAGGAAGGGTATTCGCTGGGAAGATAGGCCTGTAAAGGAGGCAAACGCCTTGGAACTGTATCTGGATACCGCGGACCTTGCGCAGATCCGAAGGCTGATCGATCTGTACCCGCTGGACGGCGTGACCACCAACCCCGGCCTGCTGGCCGGGGTTGGTGGCGACCCGGCGGCTGTGCTGCGCGGGATACGGGACAGCGTCGGTCCGGAAGCGCTGCTGTTTGCCCAGGTGATCCCGTCGGACGCCGAGGGCATGGTGACCGACGCCCGGGCGATCATAGAGCTGCTGGGTGGGAACACTGTGGTAAAGGTGCCCGCCGTGCCCGAGGGCTTCAGGGCCATCCGGCGGCTGTCAAGGCAGGGCGTACGCACCTGCGGCACCGTGGTCTATTCGCCGATGCAGGGCTTCCTGGCCGCCAAGGCCGGGGCGGAATACGTCGCGCCCTATGTGAACCGGATCGACGATCTGGGCCATGACGGCGTGGGCGTGGCCATGCAGCTGCACGACATGCTCGCTGTTCACCGGATGCCCGCAAAGGTGCTGGCCGCCTCCTTCCGCAACACCCAACAGGTGCTGGCCCTGTGCCGCCATGGCATCGCCGCCGCCACCTGCGCCCCCGCCGTGCTGGAGGGCCTGGCGAAGAACCCCGCCGTGGACGAAGCCGTCAGGGATTTCGCCGATGCCTTCGCCGGACTGGCGGGGGAAGGCCGGGGGATGGCGGAGGTCATAGGGTAGAGAAACCGGATTGCCACGTCGCGCGGGCTTTGTCCGCGCTCCTCGCAATGACATGGGCATGGGGCGAATCCCTTTGTCCCGAACGATGTCATTGCGAGGAGAACCCAAAGGGGTCGACGTGGCAATCCGGTTTTCCAGTTATGGTTTCAGCCTCGCACTATGGCGAGGCTGAACGTGCTTTATTGTATGATCGATTCGAATAAATCCACCCATTCAGGGTTGAAATCTGACACTATATCATTCTTTCGCTTTCTGTTCCAGCTTTTGATTTGCTTTTCGCGATCAATGGCATCTCTCACATCTCCATATTCCTCATAATACACAAGACGGTCCACATGGTATTTGGCGGTGAAGCTGTCCGGGTCGATGTGTTCCTTGTGCTGGTGGACTCTTCGTATGAGGTCGTTCGTGACACCGGTGTACACCACTTTGTTTGTTGCGTTGGAGAGGATGTAGACATAATAGTGGCGCATGATACATCTCCAGAAGTGGTCGTGTCTGTGCAAAGGAGAGGACCCGGATTGCCACGTCGCGCGGGCTTTGTCCGCGCTCCTCGCAATGACATGGGCATGGGGCGAATCCCTTTGCCCCGAACGATGTCATTGCGAGGAGAACCCAAAGGGGTCGACGTGGCAATCCGGTTCCCTTTTTCCTACTCGATCAGCATCGCGTCTCCAAACGAAAAGAACCGGTACTCCATGTCCACGGCCGTCCTGTACGCCTCCAAAATCCTTTCCCGGTCGTACAGCGCCGAGACCAGCATGATCAGGGTGCTGCCGGGCAGGTGGAAGTTGGTGATCAGCGCGTCCACCAGCTGGAACTGGTAGCCGGGCTTGATGAATATGCTGGTGTCGCCCCGTTTGGCGACCAGCTTCCCATTCTCGGCGGCGGATTCCAGCGTGCGCACGCTGGTGGTGCCCACGGCGATCACCCGGTTGCCCCGCGCTCTCGCGGCATTGACGCGCGCCGCGGCCGCCTCGGTGACCTCGAAGTACTCCGAGTGCATCTGGTGCTCCTCGATGTTTTCCGCCTTCACGGGGCGGAAGGTGCCCAGGCCCACGTGCAGCAGCACCGGCACGATCTCCACGCCCTTTTGCCGGATCCGCTCCAACAGCTCGGGGGTGAAGTGCAGGCCCGCGGTGGGGGCGGCGGCGCTGCCATCCTGTTTGGCGTACACGGTTTGATAGCGGTCCCGATCCTGCAGCTTTTCGTGGATATAGGGGGGCAGGGGCATCTCGCCCAGCGCGTCCAGCGCGGCCTCGAAGCTGCCTTCGCACTCGAATTCCACGATGCGCCCGCCCACGTCGGTGCTCTCGACGACGCGGCCCACAAGCCGCCCGTCGCCGAAGATCACCTGGGCGCCGGGGCGCAGCTTTTTGCCGGGCTTCACCAGCGTCTCATAGCGCTTGGGGCCCAGCTGTTTGAGCAGCAGCACCTCGCAGGCCCCGCCGGTCGGGCGCTCGCCGTACAGCCGCGCCGGGATGACCTTCGTCTCGTTGATCACCAGCACGTCGCCGGGGTTCAGGTAGTCGATGACATCATAAAAGTGCCGGTGCTCGATCGCGCCGGTGTCCCGGTGCAGCACCATCAGCCGGCTGTGGTCCCGGGGCTCCGCCGGCGTCTGGGCGATGCGCTGCTCCGGCAGGTCGTACATAAAGTCAGATAGCTTCATATCTTCTCCGATGCGTCATATTCCTTGTACATATAGGCCGCCGCACAGCCGTCGATCGCGTCGGGCGATATGGGCTGTGCGGCGCATTCCATCCTCATGGATCGGCTTACAGCGCGGCCTTGATCTTTTCGATCAGCGCGTCGTACTCTGCGCCGGTGCGCGTCACCAGGCCGGGGTTCATGGCGAAGATGCCGCCCCACTCAAACTGGTCGCGGTACTTGGGCACCAGGTGCATATGCAGGTGGCCGCCGTTGTCGTTGTACGCGCCGTAGTTCACCTTGTCGGGCTTGAAGGCGGCCTGCAGCGCCCGGGAGACGTGGGCCACGTCGGCAAAGAAGCCGTTGCGCTCCGCGTCGGTCAGGTCGGTCAGATCGCCCACGTGGCGCTTGGAGGCCACGATCACCCGGCCGGGGTGGCTCTGCTCCTTGAACAGGTACAGCCTGCTCTCGTTCAGATCGCAGATGTGGATGCCGAACTGGGCCAGCACCTGCTCGTTTCCGCAATACGCGCAATTGGGATCCTTCATGGGTATTCCTCCTTTTGTTTAAAACTCCATCTTCGTCTGTCCGCTGTCCGCGGGCGCGGCGGGCCTTGCGGGCATGCGCAGGCCCATGTGGTCGTAGGCCGCCCGGGTGCACACCCTGCCCCGGGGCGTGCGCATCAAAAAGCCCAGCTGCAACAGGTAGGGCTCGTACACGTCCTCGATGGTGCTGGCGTCCTCGCCGGTGGATGCGGCCAGCGTGTCCAGCCCCACCGGGCCGCCGCCGAACTTCTCCATCATCGTGCGCAGCATGGTGCGGTCCACGTGGTCCAGGCCCAGCTCGTCCACCTCCAGCATGTCCAGCGCCTCCCGGGCGATGTCCGCGTCGATGGCGCCGTTGCCCTTCACCTGGGCAAAGTCCCGCACGCGGCGGATCAGCCGGTTGGCGATGCGGGGCGTGCCGCGGCTGCGGCTGGCGATCTCCAGCGCACCGTCGCTGTCGCAGTCGATCTTCAATATCTGCGCCGAGCGACGCACGATCACGGCCAGCTGCTCCGGCGCGTACAGCTCCAGGCGGAAGGTGATGCCGAAGCGGTCCCGCAGCGGGCTGGTCAGCATGCCGGCCCGGGTGGTGGCCCCGATCAATGTGAACTTAGGCAGATCCAGCCGGATGGAGCGCGCCGAGGGACCCTTGCCGATCATGATGTCCAGGGCGTAGTCCTCCATGGCGGGGTACAGCACCTCCTCCACCTGGTGGGACAGGCGGTGGATCTCGTCGATGAACAGCACGTCCCCGGCGTTCAGGTTGGTGAGGATCGATGCCAAATCGCCCGCGCGCTCGATGGCCGGGCCGCTGGTCACGCGAATGTTGTGGCCCATCTCCGCGGCGATGATGCCCGCCAGCGTGGTCTTGCCCAGGCCGGGCGGGCCGTACAGCAGGATGTGGTCCAGCGGCTCGCGGCGGCTGAGGGCGGCCTGCATGTACACGCTCAGGCTCTGCTTGATCTTGTCCTGGCCGAAGTATTCCGCCAGGGAATGGGGGCGCAGCGACTGCTCGGCGTCGTCCTCGTCCTCGCGGTAGCCCGTGGTGATGATGCGTTCTTCGTCGTTCATGCGAAGCGCTCCTTTGTTCTTGTTCCGTTATAACAGCTTATCCCCGCCGCAGCACGTCCCGGGCGAAGGTGCGCAGCGTCTTCACCCTCAGCGCCCAGCAGCAGACGGCGTAGGCGGCCAGCGAGGCTCCGGCGCACACGGCCAGCCGGATGAACACCGGCCCCGTGCCCATGGCGAGGGGCAGCGCCCGGTCCAGCAGGGCGCACACCGCGGCGCACACCAGCGCGGCGGCCACGATCTTCACAAGGTCGGGCAGTATCCTGGAAAAGCCCAGCCGCCGGAACCGCTTCTTCAAAAGCAGCAGCAGCGTTACCATGCCGGCGGTGCCGGCGATGGATGTGGCCAGCGCCAGGCCGTTCGCCCCCAGGAAGACGCGCAGCACCAGGTTCAGCGCGATGTTCAGCCCCACCACCAGGCAGGAGACGCGGAAGGGCGTCTTCGTATCCTGCAGGGAGTGGAACACCCGGTTCAGAAAGTCCCTCAGCCCGAAGGCGGGCACGCCCACCACATAGCACATCAGTATGCCCGCGGTCACCCGGGCGCTGTGGATGTCGAAGCGCCCGCGCATGTAGGCGAACTTGATCACGTCCAGCCGCAGCACCACCGCGATGGCCACGATGGGCAGCGCCGCCAGCGCGATCACCAGTATGCAGCGCCGCAGCGTCTCCAGCATGCCCTTCTTGTCCTTGGCGGCGGCCAGACGGCTCATCTTCGAGAACATCACCGTGGTCAGCGGCACCATCAGCACGCCCAGCAGGAACGTGATCAACCGGTAGGCATAGCTCATGGCGCTGATGTCGCCGGGGTTCAGGCCGGAGGCCAGCGCGTGGTCGATCATGTGGTTCAGCTCGCTGATGCCCATGGACAGCATCGCGGGCCCGGCCAGCGCCACCAGCCTGTGGAAGCGCCTGTCGCCGAAGTTCATCACCGGGGTGTAGCGGAACCACCCCTTCAGGAACGGGATCAGGATCAGGAATTGCAGTATGTTGGACGCGAACACGCCCCAGCTGACGGCCTCGATGCCGTATTTCTCCGAGAAGAACACGCAGGCCGCCATCACGCACAGGCTGAGGGGAAAGCCGGTCAGCTGGGCGGCGATGTACTTCTCCGCCGCATTCAGCAGGCTGGCCAGGCTGATGGAGGTCACGTTGAAGGCCAGCGACAGCAGCATCACCCGCACCAGGCGCACCGTCAGTCCGGCCTTTTCAGGGTCGAAGCCCACGTAGATCACCCGCACCAGCGGCCGGGCCAGCACGTAGAACAGCGCCGCGATGATCAGCGCCGCCACCGCGAACAGGTTCAGCGTGTTGCTGGCGAAGCGGTTGGCCTGCTTCAGGCTGTGCTGCTCCCGCTCCTGCACGTACAGGGGGATCAGCGTGGCGGAGATGCAGCTGTTGAACAGCAGCACCGGCAGGTAGAACAGGCTGTAGGCCGACACATAGGCGTCGTTGGCCATGCCCGTGCCGAAGTAGTTGGCCAGCATCATGTCCCGCGCAAAGCCGAAGACCTTGCTGAGTATGATGACGCCGGTGACCAGCATCGTCGCCTTGAAAGCGCGTTGCGTGCGAGCCAAACTCAGGACCTCCACAGGAAATATCAGATCAAGTATAGCATATGCGGGTTAAATCGGTGTGTTGAACGGTCAATTGCTCCCCTCCGGGATGGGCTTGATCACCCGGTTGTACAGCCGGGAGAACAGCACCAGCGTGGTGACCAGCGAGGCGATCTCCGCGATGGGAAAGCTGAGCCACACCAGCCAGTCGTTGCCGACGTTCAGGCCCACCCGCGCCAGGATGTACGCCGAGGGCAGCAGCACCACCAGCTGGCGGGCGAAGGACACGATCATCGAATACACGCCGTAGCCCAGCGCCTGGAACACCGAGCCCATGGCGATGCAGGTGCCCGCGAACAGGAAGGTGCTGCCGATGATGCGAATGGCCGGGATGCCCACCCGCAGCATCTCCTCCGAGGCGTTGAAGATCTTCAAAAGCGGCCCGGGGATCAGCATGAAGGCCAGCAGGCCCAGCAGGATGTAGCCGGCGGCGTAGATGATCGCCATCTTGATGGCCTGCATCATCCGGCGGCGGTTCTGCGCGCCGTAGTTGTAGGCGATGATGGGGATGATGCCGTTGTTCAGGCCGAACACGGGCATGAAAACGAAGCTGTTCAGCTTGAAGTACACGCCGAACACGGTGGCGGACAGCTCCGCCGCCACGGTGTAGGTGATCAGTATGATGTTCATCAGAAACGTCATCACGGAGCCGATGGCCATCATGATGATGGAGGGCACGCCGATGGCGTAGATGCGCCCGATCATCTTAAAGTCGGGCCTGAAGCGGCGCAGGTCCAGGCGGATGTCGTCGTTCTTTTTGTGGTTCAGCGTTACGGCCATGCCGAAGGCGACGATCTGGCCGATCACCGTGGCGATGGCCGCGCCCTTCGCGCCCATCTTCAGGCCGAGTATGAATATCGGGTCCAGGATCATGTTGATGATCGCGCCGGTGCCCTGGGTGAACATGGTGTAGATCGTGCGGCCGGTGGACTGCATCAGTCGCTCGAACATGATCTGTCCGAACACGCCGAAGCTGAAGCAGCAGATGATGGTCAGGTAGTCCATGCCGTAGTCGATGAAGGCCCGTATCTCCGTCTGGGCGGCGAAGAACGTGCGCACGCCGAACAGGCCGAAGATCAAAAACACGGCGTAGCCCACCGCCGCCAGGAACACGCCGTTCTCGGCCACCCGGTTGGCCCGGGCCATGTCCTTCTGGCCCAGCGCCCTGGACAGCAGCGCGTTCACGCCCACCGCCGTGCCGGTGGCGAAGCCGATCATCAGGTTCTGCGCCGGGAAAGCCAGCGACACCGCCGTCAGGGCGGCCTGGTCGAACCGGGCCACGAAAAAGCTGTCCACCACGTTGTACAGCGCCTGCACCAGCATGGACAGTATCATCGGCAGCGACATGTTCAGTATCAGCTTCGGAATGGGCATCACGCCCATCTTGTTCTCGGCCCGGGCGGCTTTCTGCATGGCGAAATCTCCTCTGACTACTATAATATGCCATTCATTGTAGTATGCGCGTATTTGACTGTCAAGGCGCTCCGTGATAATTTCTGTGGGCCGAGGTTTACAAAAGGCGGGTTCGGTGGTATAATAAAGGACAGCCAGCACAGGGAGGGGGAAAGCAGCATGCCACAGAAGGGCGTCAAGGTCATCGCGCAGAACCGCCGCGCCCGGCATGATTACTTCATCCTGGAAACCTGGGAGGCGGGCATCGAGCTGAAGGGCACGGAGGTCAAGTCCATCCGCCTGGGCAAGTGCAACCTGAAGGATTGCTACGCCGCGGTGAAAGGCGGCGAAATGATCGTCTACGGCATGCACATCAGCCCCTATGAAAAGGGCAGCTACTTCAACACCGACCCGCTGCGCCCCAAGCGCCTTCTGATGCACAAGGCGGAGATCCGCAAGGCCCAGCAGAGCGTGATGCAGCAGGGCCTGGCGCTGATCCCCCTCAGCGTGTACCTGAAGGACGGGCGCATGAAGCTGGAGCTGGCGCTGTGCAAGGGCAAGAAGCTGTACGACAAGCGCGACGACATGGCCAGGCGCGACGCCCAGCGCGACATCGAGCGCACGATGCGCGCCAAATACTGAAAGGGAGGTAACGCCCTTTCCCACGCGGGGCCGTATTTGGTTTCGACGGGGATGCGAAGGGGCAGAGAAGCGAGCGGCGGCCCTGAACCGCCTGACAACGGGAAAAAACAAATAACTGACGAAGCTAACTTCGTACCCGTCGCCGCTTAATCGGCGACCGTCGACCCTGAGCCTCCTGCGGCGCAGGCCCTCGGCGTCATAGTAGCAGGGAACCAGCCGCCATAAGCTTTGCCGGCGGTGGGATTTTATGAAGCTACTGATGCAATGATCCCGTCTGTGGGAGCCTTGCGGAGGGAATGTCAAAACGCAGACTGCGCTCGGAGAGGCTCTGGTTCTTTGATCTTCGGACAGGGGTTCGACCCCCCTCGGCTCCACCACTTCTTTGGCCGCCATATCGCAGGATGTGGCGGCTGATCTCGTTTTATATACTGTTTGTTGCGGCTTGCGATCGAAAGTCGAGCCAAGCTTTGGATCTGGTGGAAAAGCATGGTAGAAAAAAGCCTCTCTTTGCGGCAAATCAGGATTGTGCATATCAGATACTCACGACGGGACATTTACAAAGGGTCAAAGCGTGTGGTATAATGCGGAGCAGGAGCCTCCGACGGGCGCGATTCAAGGGGCTGCTTCAGAGCGGCGTCGATCGGACATGCAGACCGTATAGACGCGGGCGATGGGGGGCCTCTTTATGAACGCGCCTTCAAATCAGGGGGGACTCGCGCAAAGGAGTGGAATGTGATGAAAAGAAGGATGATTGCGGCGTTGCTGACGCTGATGATGCTGCTGGCGATGCTGCCGGCCACGGGCCTGGCGGCCTCCGGCAGGCTGACCGGGAACAGCGCAAGCCTTTCCATCACTGACAAGGGCATCACGCTGGACATCCGTTGGGACGCGGTATCCGGGGCGGACGGCTATGAGTATGCCTACAACCTGTTCTGGAGGAAGGACTGCAAGAAGTCGGATTACACGATCGTGAGCACTGACAAGACCAGCGCGGCGATTCGCCTGAAGGACTATGGCGACGTGGACATCTACGCCCGCGCCTGGAAGAAGGTTCGGGGCAGGAAGGTCTATGGCAAGTGGACCAACGGCCGCTTGAGGCGCGGTCAGGTGGACAGGATGATCGTGAACCGGCTGAAGAAGACCATGAAGACCAGGGAGCTGTTCCTGAAGTCGACGTCGAAGTCGGCGGCGGTGCGCACCAACCCCGGCACACAGTATGCCGCCGTGGTTGCGCTGGCCTATGGCGACGAGGTCCGGGCCACCGGCAGCTTCAAGCGGGATGAGAACGGCACCTGGTGGTCCGAGGTGACCGCCGGCATCGACCAGAGTACCATCGTGACCGGCTGGGTGTCCAGAAAAGACACCGATCCGGTGTGGTATTGACGGAAAGGAGCATGACGATGACGAACATGCGGAGATGGCGCGCTGTGGCGCTGGCCCTGGCGCTGCTGCTGGCAGCGCTGCCCTGGGCCGTTGCCGAGGACGACGGATGGGGCGACGGCCCGCGCTGCCTGCGGCTGGGCAGCTCCTTCTACAGCGTGGAGGTCGACGAAGCTTTCGCGCCGGGTGAGATTGCCGAAGCGGAGCGAGCCGACGACATGGTGGCCTGCTGGCGTTGCGGCGAATCCGGCCTGGATTTTGACGTGTACCAGTTCCCGAAGGACGAGCTGGCCGAGCAGGCCTCCCGCTATGCGCTTCGGGAGGCGATGGAGTATGAGTATGTGACCGAGGTGCGGCCCAACGAACAGGTGAACGACATCGACCTCGCCTGGTACCGCGCGATCGAGTCCTTTGACGGCATGGACTACGAGACCTGGAACGTCGTGCTGAACTGTGGCGACGAGTTCCTGGAGCTGGTGTTCTGGATCGGGGACGAGGAGGACGCCGCCGAGGCTCGGGCAATCGTCGATTCCCTGCAGCCGGTGGCGCTGAAGCAGATACAGCTGGGCGATTCTCCCTTCTCGCTGGCTGTGCCGGAGGATTTCGTGACCGGCGGCATCACGCTGACGGACGGGGACGAGGATCTCACGGACTACTACTACAGCGATGCCACCGACCTGGATTTCGACGTGTACCAGTTTGGCAAGGAGGGCCTGCCCCAGAACCTGGCCGAATACGCGCGACAGGAGGCCGCGGAGTACGCGGACGGGGGCGAGCCGGTGACGGACGATGTGATCAACGGCGTGCCCGTGGCCTGGTACCGCGCCTTTGAGGAGGACGAGGGCATCCGGTACAATACCCTCACCTACATACTGGACGCGGACGACAGCTACGTGGAGGTCGTGTTCTGGCTGGACGGCTTCACCGCCGAAGCGGAGGCCGACATCATCATCCACAACCTGGCGGATGGCCGCGCGATCGGAGAGGATGACGACGGCGGCCCCAGCGACGCGCTGGCGGCGTACCTGGCAAAGGGCGTGGTGCCCGTGACGTGGGAGGTGACGCCGGAACACCCGATGATTGATACCGACGAGGCCCGCGCGCTGTACCGGCAGATCCTGGCGGGGGACTATCCTACCATGGAGGAGCTGCTGGCCAATCCCGTGGTCCGGCAGCTGGACGACCTGTCCGCCTTCTACAGCACCCTGTACGGCAATACCGCCGACATCGATACCCCGGAGCGCGACCAGATTCGTGAGGATGTCAAGCGCTGGTTCCTGTCCAGGGGATCAGCCCGCACCGTCAGCGTGGACGAACAAGGCAATCGCGTCTACGAGTACGACGGCGTCCTGAACCGGGACTATCAGATGGAGCTTGTGCTGGGCCTGCCGGCCAGCGGCAAGTCCACCCGCGTGGCCAATCCGGACAGCGAGGCTCTGGGTGCGTTCATACTGGACGTTGACATGATCAAGGAGCAGCTGCCGGAGTACCTGGCAAGCCACGGCGCGGGTGCGAGCGCGGTGCACTTCGAGGGCTTTGACATTTTAAACCAGGCCATCGACGCCTTCCTGACCGGCGATCTGAAGGGCGTTAACATCGTGCTGCCCATCGTGGGCACCAACCTGGAGGAGATGCTGCAGCAGTACATATTGCCCTTCGAGGCGGCGGGCTACAATGTGAAGGCCAGGTTCTGCCCGGCCAGGACGAACGAGTCGGCGGCCCGCGTGGTGATGCGTGAGCTGGCCGGCGGCCAGCTGATCGCCAGCGATGTGGCCTTCAACTTCGGCGACGGCCCGGAAAACGTGTACAATGCGCTGAAGGACATGATCAACGCCCACGGCGAGCCCTACGGCATCGAGGAGGATGGGGAAGCGACGCTCGTGCCGGCGGCATGATCGATGGCGCCCCCCTTGACAAGTGACCTTTCGTTCACTATAATAGGTGAACGAAAGGTCACTTGTTTTGTCGGAGGAAGCCATGGCAAAGGACACGAGGGAGAGGATACTGAACGCCGCGCTCGAGCTGTTTTCCAAAAACGGCTATGCGGGCACGAACATCCGGGAGCTGACCCAGGCGCTGGGTCTGGTCAAGAGCGCAATGTACAAGCACTTTGAGAGCAAGGAGGCCATCTGGAACGCCCTGCTGGACGAGATGATCGCCTACTACGCCCGGCGCTTCGGCTCGGCGGAGAACCTGCCGCCGGTGCCGGACTCGCCGGAGGAGCTGGTGCGGCTGACGATGGGCATGGTGGATTTCACCGTGCACGACGAGAGGGTCGTGATGACCCGCAAGCTGCTGGCCATCGAGCAGTTCCGGGACGAGCGGGCCCGGGCGTTGGCCGGAAAGCACTTTCTGACAGGGCTGACGCAGATGTTTACGCCCATCTTCGCGGGAATGATGGACAAGGGCCTCCTGAGGCGGGACGATCCGGAAATGCTGGCCCTGGCCTACACCGCGCCGATCTCGGCCCTGATCCACCAGTGCGACCGGGAACCGGAGAAAGCGGAGGATGCCATCGCGCGGGTCGAGGCGTTCAGCCGGCACTTTGTGAAGGTATATGGAGAGGCAGAGCGTGAAAGGGAATAGACGGGAGTACTTTGGCAGCCTGTCCTTTTACAGGCGGGCGCTGATGATTGGCGTTCCCGTGATGCTGCAATCGCTGATCCAGTCCCTGGTCTCGCTGGTGGACAACTTCATGGTGGCCGGGCTGGGGGATGTGAAGATGTCCGGCGTGAGCATCGCGGGACAGATCCTGTTTGTGTTCATGGTGCTGTCCAACGCCATCTGCGCGGCGGGCGGCATCTACATGACGCAGTTTTCCGGGGCGAAGGACCGGGCGGGCATGCGCCAGGCGCTGCGGTTCAAGTTTTACCTGATCGGCAGCTTTATCGCCCTCTACCTGCTGGTGTGCTTCGCATTTCCCCGGCAGATCCTCAGCCTGATGGTGATCGGCAACGCCGAGGCGGAGGCCATCCTGGACGCGGGCGTGGAATACATGCGGCTCATGGGCTTCATGGGCGTGCCGTTCTGCATTTCGGTGGTGCTGGCCACCTCCATGCGGGAGATCGGCCAGGTGCGCGTGCCGCTGGTGATCTCCGTCATCGGCACGCTGGTGAATACGGGTCTGAACTGGATGCTCATCTACGGCAACCTGGGCGCGCCCCGGCTGGAGGTGCGCGGCGCGGCCTATGCGACCCTGATCGCCCGCTTCGTCGAAATGGCGTTGTATATCCTCTATGTCCGGCGGAATCCCCAATCCTTCATGGGAAAGCGAGGAGAAAAGCTGCCTACGGATTGGAGGCTGTTCGGCGGCATCCTGCGGCGGGGCTGGCTGATGCTGTTTTCCGAGGTGCTGTGGGTGATCTCCGAGACCGTCACCACCGCGGTGTACAACGGGCGGGGCGGCGCGGACGTGGTCTCGGGCATGTCGGCGGGCTGGGCCATCGTGAACCTGCTGTTCGTGTCCTTCGGCGGCATCAACACGGCCACCTCCGTCATCATCGGCAAGACGCTGGGGAAGGGACAGCTGGACGAGGCCCGGAAGCAGAGCCGGTGGATGCTGTCCGCCGCCGTGGTGTTCGGGCTGTTCATGACGCTGATGGGCGCGCTGGTGACGCTGCTGACGCCGCTGGTGTTCGGCCATCTCTCTGCGGTGGCCCAGGGCATCTGCCGCGACCTGGTGCTGCTGGTATCGCTGTACATGCCCCTGTGGGTCTACAGCAACGTGCAGTTTTCCGTGGCCCGCGCGGGCGGCGACACGGTCATGGGCGCGGTGGTGGACGGCTGTGTGACGCTGGCGGTGGTCATCCCCGGCATACTGCTGCTGGCGCGTTTCACGGACTGGGGGCCGGTGGCGATGTACGGCGCATTGAAGCTGACGGACTTTGCCAAGATCATCATCGCCCATCTGTGGCTGAAAAAGGAGAAGTGGGTAAGAAACCTGACGGTTCAGGCGGCGTGAGGCCGCGACAAAGAGGAGGATACTTCCATGAATACGAGACCGGATGTCTATCTCTTCGGCCAAGTGCTGGGCACCCATTCCTTTCTGCTGAGAGACGGCTTTCTCAAGCCTGACGAGTATTCCGAGATAAGGGATCAATACTTTCTCCCCGGCGGGGAGACGGGCACGGCAGCGACAGTGCTCGCCTCGCTGGGCGTGTCGGTGCGGATGGACGGCACCTGGATCGGCACCGGGGTCGCGCCGATGCTGCAAGCCTTCTATGCCGACAAGCCAGTGGATATCACGCCGCTGCGCATGTGGGAGGACGATCCTGGCGTGATGGACTATGTGGTGATCGCGGGCCTGGCGCGCTCGCCCATGGGCAGGTTCCAGACGTTGTTTGCTACGGGCGAACGGTGGTGGAGCGTGCCGAAGGAGGCGGATATCGTCGGCTGCAAGGTCGCGGCCATCGATCCCTATTTCGGGGAGGAATCGCTGCTGGCAGCTGAGCTGTGCCGAAAACACGGCATCCCCTATGTGACCATCGACAGCCCCCACGATTCCCCGCTGCACCGGCACGCCGCCGTCAACGTCGTCTCCCACGAGTGCACCTCGGAGCACTACGCGGGCATGGCCCCGGAGGAGGTGATGGCGCTGATGACAGGCAATTCGGACGGCCTCACCATCCTCACCCAGGGCGGCGGTGAGATGCTGTACGGGCGGAAGGGTGAAGGAATCCATCGGATGAAGCCCTTTGACGTGGCGGTCAGGAGCACCCTGGGCGCGGGCGATACCTTCAAGGCCGGGTGCGTATATGGATTGCTGCATGGAATGTCAGATGAGGAACTGGTGCGCTTTGCCAGCGCCTGTTCCGCTGTGGCCATCTCCCGGTTCCCGCTGCCGCTGAATCCGCCGGGGCTGGGGGAGGTGGAGGCGCTGATCGGCGATAGAAATTGAACAGGATATGACGCCCCGAACAGGCGGGAGGAGCATACCATGGACAAGCATTGGTCTGAGATGAACAAGGAGATGCAGGCGCTGATCGCAAGGAAGGCCACCTTCAAAGGCGGCGTGGAGAAGCTGCTGGAGCTGCGAAGCAGCCTGTTTGAGCAGGTCGCGCAGATTGTAGATACCTTCCCGGAGGAGGCATTTTGGCAGATGCCCTTCGCAGGCGCGGAGGGGTACCACAGCAAGACGCTGGCCTATTCCATCTGGCACATCTTCCGGATCGAGGATATTGTGGCCCATGAGATGATCGCGGAGGATCAACAGGTGCTGTTCCGCCGGGATTTCCAGACGGCCATTCGCTCGCCCATCATCACCACCGGCAACGAGCTGGCAGGTGAGGAGATCGTGGACTTCTCCAAACAGCTGGACGTGAGAGCTCTGTACCGGTACGCCCGGGAAGTCATGGAGTCCACGAACGGGATTTTGTCGTCCCTGGAATACCCCGATCTGAAGCGCAAATTCGGGGCGGACATGGCCCAAAAGCTGCGGCGCACCGGATGTGTCAGCGGGGATGAAAGCGCGAGCTGGCTGATCGGCTACTGGTGCTCAAAGGACGTGCTGGGGCTCATCAAGATGCCGTTCAGCCGACACTGGATCATGCACATCGAAGCCATGCGGCGCATCAAGAACAGGCTGTGCAGGCAGGCCCGAAGGGGCGTCGATCCCATTGCCTACTGCGGCTTTTCCTGCAACCATTGCTTTCTGTCTGAATGGTGCGGGTCATGCCGTACGGCGTATAACGTCTGCGCCTTTGCCACGATCTCGCCGGACGGCAAATGTCCCAACGCGGTCTGTTGTCGGGAAAAGGACATCGACGGGTGCTATGCGTGCGACCGGTTGGAAGCCTGCGACAAGGGCTTCTATACGCCCTCCAACGACGGCGCTCAGGCCGCGAAGGCGCAGGCCATGTACATCCGAAAGCATGGGAAGAAGGAATTCCTGAAGGTGCACGACCGGCTCCATCAGAAATACGATTTCACGAAGACGCAGGAGATTCTGGGTCAGGATTGCCGGGAAGGATTGCGAATTCTGGAAGAGAGCTGAGCAGTACCCCGACATTGTGGACGGCGGCATAGTGCCGGGAGGCGCACGACAATAGAAATGATGGAAGAAATACCTGTGAAAGCGTATATTGCATACTGTGGGCTGGACTGCGGGACCTGCGAGGCCCGAATTGCGACGGCAAATCACGACGACGTGATGCGCCGTAAAATTGCGCAGGAATGGTCTGAACTGAACGGCGTGGAGATCACGCCTGAGATGATCAACTGCGCGGGCTGCCGGATCGAAGGCGTGAAGACGCCCTACTGGGATTCGCTCTGTCCGATCCGCCAGTGCGCCGTCGCAAAGGGCGTCGAAACCTGCGGAAGCTGCGACTGGATGGAGACCTGCGAAAAGCTTGGCGCGATCATCAGCAACAACCCGGACGCCATGAGAAATCTCAAAGGGCAGGGAAAATAAGCGGGCAGGACGCCTTAAGCGGGCTATAGGAGAAAAGGGTATTTGACCTGTGAGATGTGCCAGGAAGAAGCGATTGATTCACTGGCTTGGAATGACGGGGATCGTTGC
>JBGUQG010000227.1:0-6740 GCA_045130815.1 Christensenellales bacterium | reverse complement strand
ACGCGTCACGCAGTCTCATACAATCTTCTACGCACCTTCGGTGCTATTAAAACAGCTTCGCTGTTTTAATAGAAGATTAGTATGAGGTATGGGACGCCCCGCCAGCTTGACGGCAACCCTTGCTGCAGCGACCGCCTACCCGATCGAAACCGCCGCCGCGCCGCCGTTGCAGATCGGACAGGGCTGCTTGCCCGAATAACGGGCAAAGGCCGCGGTATAGATCCGGGCGTTCCTCATGGCCATGCATTCCCGCTCGGCGTGGTAGTATTGTCCCAGGGGCGTGGCCCAGCAGAAGGTGAACAGATCGTCCGGAACGCACACCGGGCAGGGTTCCTTTAAGTCCGTGACAGCCTGCGGATAGCTCCGCTGGGCGTCCTTCATGCCGGAGCAATCCTCCTTCATATGGTAGTATACCCCTCTCGCGGTGCACCAGAGCCACAGGTGGGGCACCCTGGCCTCGTCCACGCATTCCGGGCAGGGCCACTTGTTCTTGATCCAGGCAGCGTCCCATGAAATTGGCAGCGCGTTGTGCATGCCCTGGCAATGCTCGTCGGTGTGAAAGCACACGCCCTCCTGGGTGGCGTAGTAGATCTGGTCCTCGGGATAGGCCTCCACGCCCGTCGGAACCGGCGGGGCCTCCTCCGATAAGGGCAGCTCCAAGGTCTCCTCCCCCATGCCGCCGCCCCGCGGCGTGGTCACCACGCGGTCCACCCTGGGCTTGATCATCGCGCCGGCGGCCAGCGCGATGGCGGCAAACAGCACGGTCAGTATCGCGGCGACGGACAGCGCCGTCAGTATCTTGTGTCTCTGCTTCACAGCAATCTCTCCTCTCCTGAAGCCCTCCTCCACGGAGGATACCAATTCGAGAGGCGCTTCCGTGAACGCGCGGTCGAGGTGATCCAAGTATTCCTGCTTCACGTTTCGTCACCTCCGTCCAGCAGCTGGCGCAGGGCCTTGCGGGCCTGGTGCAGTCGGGATGTCACAAGGCTCTCCGGCAGCTTCAGCATCAGGGCGATCTCCCGGATGGAATAGCCCTCCATGTGGTGCAGCACCAGCGGCAGCCGGTATTTTTCGGGAAGCCGCTTCAGCGCCAGCCGCAGCTGCAGGTCCTCGCACAGCCGGTCCTCCTGAGAGACGTCCACCTCAAGGGACACCGGCCCGCGCCTGCGGCGGCGCAGCGCGTCACGGCACTCGTTCACCAGTATCTGCATCAGCCAGGCCTCGAAGCGCTCCGGGTCGTTCAGCCGGTCCTTCTTCAGCCAGCCCCGGAACACCGCCTCCTGTACCGCGTCCAGGCTGTCCTGCTGTCGCCACAGGATCGCCTGGGCCACGCGGTACAGCCGGCCCTCCAGGGCGCGCACGCGCCGGATGTACTCCTGGTCGTTCATGGAAACACGCTCCAGTATCGCAAAGTGACGTCACCCCCGCCGGCGGCGGGATCTGTTATAACACTTATAAGACGTTGACCGGCAGCGGGATATCGAATGAAACCCTGAATTTAACACAAGCAGTCGAAATACAGCAAAAAAGAAGATCCCTCGCTCCACGCAGGATGACAGCGTTACGGCGTTGTCATCCTGAACGCAGTGAAAGATCTTCACTCGTCGCCATAGAGAACCGGATTGCCACGTCGCTTCGCTCCTCGCAATGACATCGTACAGGGCGAAACGCTACACTCCGAAAGCGCGGCTTGGCATTCCACTATTCCTGTTCCCTGTTCCCTGCTCCCTGTTCCCTGGGTCTACCAACCCCACCGACGGGGGCCTACCGGCCCGTTCTCGCTGAAAACAGCACACAGTGCTGTTTTCCGGGCGCTCGAACCACTGAAAACAGTCCACTGGAGAGTTTTCCGGGCGCTCGGTGTCCCTGCTATCCTATCGCCTCGATCAGCCGGTCCGCGAACCCCATTGCCGTATCGCCGTCGTGGGGCACGGTATCCAGGGCCCTGTCCAGCTTTGCGGCCTTGTCGGCGCGGGCGATGTGGCGAAGCAGCATGCTCACGGCCCGCAGCAGGCTGGAGGGGTTGGCGTAATCGCCGCGGCCGGTCTCGATCATGCGGGGCGCGGAGCCGTGGATGGCCTCGAACATGGCGTACTGGTCGCCCAGGTTGGCGCTGCCGGCGGTGCCGACGCCGCCCTGCAGCTGGGCCGCCTCGTCGGTGATGATGTCGCCGTAGAGGTTGGGCAGCAGGAACACCTGGAAGCGGCTGCGCACCCGGGCGTCCACCAGCTTGGCGGTCATGATGTCGATGTACCAGTCCTCGGCCTCGATGCCGGGATACTCCGCCGCCACCTCGTGGCACAGCTCGGAGAAGCGTCCGTCGGTCTTCTTCATGATGTTGGCCTTGGTGACGATGGCCACGCTGGTCTTGCCGTTGTTCTTCGCGAACTCAAAGGCCGCCCGGGCGATGCGCTTCGTGCCCGGCAGGGTGGTCACCTTGAAGTCCATGCACAGCTTGCCGGGGATCTCCACGCCGCGGCTGCCCAGCACGTACTCGCCCTCGGTGTTCTCGCGGAAGAAGGTCCAGTCGATGCCCTCCTCCGGCACGGCCACCGGGCGCACGTTGGCGTACAGGTCCAGCGCCCGGCGCAGGGCCACGTTGGCGCTCTCCATGGTGCCGCCCTTGGGGGTCTCGGTGGGGCCCTTCAGCAGCACGTCGCAGGTCTTGATCTCGCTGAGCACGTCGTCCGGCACGGCCTGGCCCCTGGCCAGGCGGTTTTCGATGGTCAGGCCCGCGATGGGCTTCAGCACGATGCTGCCCGCGGCCAGCTCGTCCTTCAGCAGCGCCTCCAGCACCCGGGTGGTCTGCCCGGAGATGATGGGCCCGATGCCATCGCCGTCGATCACGCCGATGGTGACGGTGGACAGCTTCGTGAAGTCCTTCGCCGGGGCGGCGCTCTCCATCCTCGCCGTGCGCTCCAGCTGCTCCTGGAGCAGGGTACGGAATTGGTTGACAGCCATTTCAATACTCTGATTCATAGGTATAGCCTCCACAATACCATATTAGAAATTAGGGGGAAATTGGGAATTAGGAATGAGGAATGAGGAATTGTTGTGGAAATCCTGACGGATTTCTCTTTATATTTGCACCGCCATTCCTAGAGTGTGTTTCTAAAATGAGACATGTGCAGTTTCGAGTGGATTGGGCTGCATTTCAAGGCGGTTTTCCGCAGGCTTAGTGGCATCGAGCGCCCGGAAAACAGTCCAGCGGACTGTTTTCAGCGAGATGGGGCCGGCAGGCCCGTGGATGCAAGTCAAGGGAAACCAACGCAGAAAAGCAGTTCAAGGCGCCGAAAATGCATCTTGGGGAATTTAGAAACACGCTCTAATTTCTCATTCCTAATTCCTCATTTCTCATTGCACCGCCGTATACGCCAGCAGTCCCCCCGCCTTCAGCATGGCCTTTTGGCGCTCGGTGAAGTCGCAGCACAGGGGATAGCGCTTGCCCGTGGTCACGTCCTCCAGCACGATCTCCCCCGCGTCCATGCCGGCGTGGATGCCGGTCAGGCGCAGCGCGTCGCCCTGGTTCAGGGTGTCGTAGTCGTCGGGATTCACAAAGGTCAGCGGAAGGATGCCCGCGTTGATCAGGTTCGCCACGTGGATGCGGGCGAAGCTCTTGGCGATCACGGCCCGCACGCCCAGATACAGCGGCACCAGCGCCGCGTGCTCCCGGGACGAGCCCTGGCCGTAGTTGTCGCCGCCCACCACGATGCTCTGGCCCGCGGCCTTTGCCCGCTCCGGGAAGGTGGCGTCGCACACGCCGAAGCAGAACTGCGATAGATGGGGTATGTTGCTGCGGTAGGGCAGTATCTTCGCCCCGGCGGGCATGATGTGGTCGGTGGTGATGTTGTCCCCCACCTTCAGGGTCAGCGGAGCCTCGATGACGTCCCCCACCGGGCGGCTGTCCGGGAAGGGCTTGATGTTGGGGCCGCGCACGACCTCCACGTCCTTCGCCTCCCCGGGCGTCGCGGGCATCAGCACCGCGGAATCGTCCACGCGGAAGGCGGCGGGCATGGCGATCCGCGGCATGTCGCCCAGCGCCCTGGGGTCGGTGATCTCGCCGGTCAGCGCCGCGGCCACGGCGGTCTCCGGGGACACCAGGTACACGCCCGCGTCGGCGGTGCCGCTGCGGCCCAGGAAGTTGCGGTTGAAGGTGCGCAGGGACACGCCGGCGCTGTTGGGGCTGAAGCCCATGCCGATGCAGGGCCCGCAGGCGCACTCCAGCACCCGCGCGCCGCTGGCCAGTATGTCGGTCAGCGCGCCGCAGTCGGCCAGCATCGAAAGCACCTGGCGGCTGCCGGGAGAGATCGACAGGCTGACGGAGGGCTTCACGGTCTTGCCCTTCAAGAGCGCCGCCACCTTCAGCATGTCCATCAGGCTTGAATTGGTGCAGGAGCCGATGCACACCTGGTCCACCCTCGTGCCCTTCAATTCGGCGGCCTTCTTCACGTTGTCCGGGCTGTGGGGGCAGGCCACCAGCGGCTCCAGCGCGGAAAGGTCGATGTCGATCACGCGGTCGTATACAGCGTCCGGGTCGCTTTCAAGCGCCGTCCAGGCCTCCTCGCGGCCCTCGGCCTTCAGGAACTCCCGGGTGATCTCATCCGACGGGAAGACGGACGTGGTCGCGCCCAGCTCGGTGCCCATGTTGGTGATGGTGGCGCGCTCCGGCACGGAGAGGGTCTTCACGCCCTCGCCGCCCCATTCGATGATCGCGCCCACGCCGCCCTTCACGCTGAGTATGCGCAGTATCTCCAGGCTCACGTCCTTGGCGGACACGAAGGGCTTCAATTTGCCGGTCAGGTTCACCTTGAACATTTTCGGCATGGTGATGTAGTACGCGCCGCCGCCCATGGCCACGGCCACGTCCATGCCGCCCGCGCCGAAGGCCAGCATGCCGATGCCGCCGCCGGTGGGCGTGTGGCTGTCGGAGCCGATCAGCGTCTTGCCCGGCACGCCGAAGCGCTCCAGGTGCACCTGGTGGCAGATGCCGTTGCCGGGGCGGGAGAAGCGGATGCCGTGCTTCTTCGCCACGGTCTGGATATAGCGGTGGTCGTCGGCGTTCTCAAAGCCGCACTGCAGCGTGTTGTGGTCGATGTAGGCCACGGACAGCTCGGTGCGCACCCGCTCGATGCCCATGGTCTCAAATTCCAGATAGGCCATGGTGCCGGTGGCGTCCTGGGTCAGGGTCTGGTCGATGCGCAGGGCGATCTCGCTGCCCGGCGTCATGTCGCCCGAGATCAGGTGCGATTTGATGATCTTCTGTGCGATGGTCATGCCCATGTCAGTTGGCCTCCTCTGTCAGCGCCCGGTCCATGGCGTTCATGATGTGGTCCCGCATCCGCGCGGCGGCCAGGTCGGCGTCCTTCTCGCGGATGGCCTGCAGTATCTGCCGGTGCTCCTGCACCGAGTGGGCCGCCCGCTCCGGCGTGCGCAGCGCGTTGCGGCGGTACTGCTGTATCTTCTTGTGCAGCGGCGACAGGGTGTCCCGCAGGATCATGCTGCCGCAGCCGCCGTAGATGATCTCGTGGAAGCGCCCGTCCAGCAGCTTCAGCTGGTCCACGTCGTCCCGGGACAGGTAGAACTCCTGGAACTCCACCGCCTCGTTGAGGGCCTTCAGGCTGTCGGCGTCGGCGTTCTCCACAAAGCCCTTCACGGCCAGGTCCTCGATGCGCAGGCGAATCTCCGACATGTCCCGGTAGTCCTTCGGCGTGATGCCCAGCACCATGGTGCCCTTCGGGGTGTCCTCCACCAGGTGCTCCTGGAACAGGCGGCGCAGCGCCTCGCGCACCGGCGTGCGGCTGACGCCCAGCTCCGAGCACAGCTGCAGCTCAGTGACGATGTCGCCCCGCTGGTAGCGGCCGCTGAGTATGTCGGATTCAAGGTGCTCAAACACCTGATCGGACAGGGATACGGTCCTGTAATCCATCATTGCTCTCCCCTCCCCTTACAGACGGCGGAACCGGCCGCCGGACAGCTCTTCGATCCTGGTCTCCAGCTCCGCGGTGGACAGCGTGGTCTGGCGGCCCTCCGCGTATTCCTCGTCGATCCACTGCTTCAGCGCGATCACCAGCGGGTCCTTCTTGTCCACGGACTCCGCCTCGGTCAGCTGGTAGTTCTCGTTGATCCAATAGGCGATGCCGGCCAGCCCGCTGGCCTTGCCGATCATCACCGAGGGGGCGCGGCCCAGTATCTTGCGGGTGTTGAATATGGTGTACACCTCCGCGTCCTTCAGCAGGCCGTCGGCGTGTATGCCGGCGCGGGTGGTGTTGAACTGGCGGCCCACGAAGGGCGTCATCACCGGGATGTCATAGCCGATCTCATCCCGGAAGTAGCGGGCGATGTCGGTGATGGCGGTGGTGTCCATGCCGTCCAGGCTGCCCCGCAGGCTGGCGTACTCCATCACCATGGCCTCCAGCGGGATGTTGCCGGTGCGCTCGCCGATGCCCAGCAGCGAGCAGTTCACCGCCGAGGCCCCGTACAGCCACGCCGTGGAGGCGTTGGTCACGGCCTTGTAGAAGTCGTTGTGGCCGTGCCACTCCAGCATCTCGCTGGGCACGTCGGAATAGTGCTGCAGGCCGTAGATGATGCCGGGCACGCTCCTGGGCAGGGCCACCTCGGAATAGGGCACGCCGTAGCCCATGGTGTCGCAGGCCCGGATCTTGACCGGCACCCCCGCCTCCTCCGACAGCTTCATGATCTCGTTGACGAACGGGACGACAAAGCCGTAAAAGTCCGCTCTC
>JBGUQG010000226.1:0-3098 GCA_045130815.1 Christensenellales bacterium | reverse complement strand
GGGCGCCGGTGGCCGGCTCATCCCCGACAGACTGAAGTCCGTCCTCCTCCGGCTGCGCGTCGGCCGCGATGGATTCGTTCGCTTCGTCCACGGGCGGCTGCTCCGCCGGCGCGGACTCCTCCCGGGGCGGCAGGGTCACGTCGGGATACTCGATGCGCTCGTGGAACACGCCGGTCAGTACCGTGGAGAAGGCGCTGCAGATGGTCTCCAGGTCGTTGAAGGTCAGGTCGGATTTCTCCAGCTGGCCGTTGCTGACGGTGTTGTTCACCAGCTTGTGGATCAGCGCGTCGATCTTCTCCGGCGTGGGATCGGGCACGCTGCGGGCCGCGGCCTCGATGGTGTCGGCCAGCATCACGCAGGCGGCCTCCTTGGTGCGTGGGCGGGGGCCCTCATAGCGGAAGGCGTTCACATCCACGTTCTCCACGCCGTACTGCTTGATGGCCTTGTCATAGAACCACAGCGGCACGCTGTCGCCGTGGTGCTGGCGGATGATATCGACCACGGGCTCCGGGATGTGGGCCTTCTGGGCCATCAGCGCGCCGTCCCTGGGGTGGGCCGTGACGATGGCGGCGGATACGCGGGGATCGGTGCGGTCGTGGGGATTGTCGCCCAGCTGGTTCTCCTTGAAGTAAATAGGCCGCTTCAGCTTGCCGATGTCATGGTAGTACGCGCCGACGCGGGCCAGCAGCGCGTTGCCGCCCACGGCGGCCGCGGCGGCCTCGGCAAGGTTGGCCACGATGATCGAATGGTGATAGGTGCCCGGAGCCTCCAGCAGCAGCCGGCGCAGAAGCGGCTGGTTCGGGTTGGACAGCTCGATCAGCTTGCTGTTGGTAGCCAGGTTGAACAGCGATTCCAGCAGCGGCTGGAGCCCTATGCACAGTATGGCGCTGATGATGCCGTTGCTCATGGCCCACAGCGCGTTGGTGAGCACGCTGGACAGGTCCGCGCTGTTGATCAGGCCCACGGCCAGCGTGCAGATAAAGTTGGAAATGCCCACCAGCACGCCCGCCAGCAGCGTGGTCAGGCGCTGGGTGCGTCGGGAGAGCACAGCCAGCACGATGGGCCCGGAGACCATACTCATCAGCAGCACCGAGAACATGGTGACGGAGAACACGCCGCCACTGGTGTCGGACAACAGCGAGGCGATGAAGCCCAGCGCGATGTTGAAGTACAGCGCCGCCCGCTGGTCAAACAGTATCGCCACCAGCATAAAGCCCAGGGACAGCGGCATCATGTAGGCGTTGAAGCGGCTGAAGGCCATGCACAGGCCGGTGACCAGCAACACGATCAGCGACAAGAGCAGCAGCGTGCCGGAGGTCAGTCGCTTTTTCAGATAGTGGGTCAGGTACAGCGCCATGCAGCCCATGATCAGCAGCACCACCAGCGCGATGCCCGCCAGCAGCGGGATGTCCAGGGAATCCTCCTTCAACAGGCCCAGCGAGGACAGCATCGTATACTCCGCCATGGTGACGATCTCGCCCCGGCGCACGATGACCTCGCCCTTCACGCAGGTCACGGTCTCCACCGCGTCCCGGGCCTTCTGGCGGTTGGCCTCGGTGATCTCCTCGTCGATCAGCATGTTCGGGCGGATGCACTGGCGGATCACGTCGGTGGTCAGCGACACCAGCGAGGTGTGGTAGCCCGCCGCGGCCATCGTCCGGGACAGGCGGTTCACGGCGGACACCTCCTGGCCCTCCAGCAGCGTGGAGTTCAGCGTGTCTCGCACGCTGATGATCGCGCCGTTGAACAGCTGGCGCAGCGTTTCCTCCTCGGTGGACAGCAGCGCGATGTACTCGTCGGCGCTCACCTGGATGGGCAGGGATTCATTGACTGCGGCAAGCTGTTCATCAGTGATGTTCGCCGGGTCCACGGTGCCGTCGCGCAGGGACAGCAGCTGGTTGAACAGCGCCTCCATGTCCGCGGACACGCTGCCCACCACCGACAGGTCCACGTTCTTGTAGCTGGGCTCCACCGCGGCGGCCGCGGCGGTCTTCAGCTCGTCGGTGGTGACGGTGTCGATCACGTCCTTCGTGGCCAGTATGTCCAGCGGCGCGGGCGCGCCGATCTGTATGTCGTGCTGTTCGGGGGATATGCCCAGGGTCAGTATCGCGCACAGCAGCAAATAGGTGGCCGACAGTATCAGCACCCTCTGTACCACCGGGGCGATCTTCCCGGTCCCCGCCTTGTTGCTCTTGATCATGGCAGCCTCCTGTTACGGCCTGAAGACGCGCCTCTGCCGCTCGGTCCGCTCTGTCTTCTGGACGTGCTTCTCATAGGCGCGCACGATGGCCTGGACCAGCTCGTGGCGCACCACGTCCCTGTGGGTCAGCTGGACGATGCCGATGTCCGGCACGTCCTTCAGCACCTCCAGCGCCTCGACCAGGCCGGAGCGCTTGCCGTTGGGCAGGTCGATTTGCGTCACGTCGCCGGTGATGACCATTTTCGAGCCCATGCCCATGCGGGTCAGGAACATCTTCATCTGCTCGGAGGTGGTGTTCTGGGCCTCGTCCAGTATGATGAAGGCGTCGTTCAGCGTGCGCCCGCGCATATAGGCCAGCGGGGCGACCTCCACGGCGCCGCGCTCCAGCAGGCGCTGATAGGCGTCCACGCCCAGCATCTCGTGCAGCGCGTCGTACAGCGGACGCAGGTACGGGTCCACCTTCTGGGCCAGGTCGCCGGGCAGAAAGCCCAGCTTCTCGCCGGCCTCCACGGCAGGGCGGGTGAGTATGATGCGCTCGATCTCCTTGTTCTTCAGCGCCACCACGGCCATGGCGATGGCAAGGTAGGTCTTGCCGGTGCCGGCGGGACCCACGGCGAAGGTGGCGGTGTTGTTCTTGATGGCCTCCACATACTGCTTTTGCCCCAGCGTCTTGCACTTGACCTGCCTGCCGCGATAGGTGATGGCGATGACATCCCGCATGATCTCGGCGATCCTGTCGGCCTTGCCCTCTCCGGCAAGGCCGATGGCATAGCGGATGCGGGTCCGGTCCACGTTCTCGCCCCGCAGCGCGATCTCGCTGAGCTTTTCCAGCGTCAGCCGGGCCAGCGCCACCTTGTCGGGGTCGCCGCTCAGTGTGATGTCTCCGCCGTGGGCAAAG
>JBGUQG010000225.1:0-9744 GCA_045130815.1 Christensenellales bacterium | reverse complement strand
CCGGGCCTCCAGGTCGGCAAGCGCCCCGGCCATCCAGGCAATTTTGGCCTGCATATCGCTGCTGTCCCCCAGGGTCACCGTGATGCCCGTGCGGCTGATGATGCGCAGGTCGGCGATGTCCGCCACGCTGAGCTCGGACACGTAGCCGGACGCGCCCTGCGCCTTCAGCGCCTCCACCACGGCCTTCATGGCGGCGCAGCGCCCGTCGGCCAGGTCCAGCTGGCGGCCCAGCGTGTAATAGGCGGCCTTGATGCCGGTGACGTACAGCACCGGCACATCGGGCAGCTGGTCGGACACCCGCACCACATAGGCGTCGGAATCCAGCACCAGTATCCTGCCCGCCTGCAGTATCAGCGCGTCCAGCGACCTGGGGCGCACCGTCAGCACCACCTGGCTGGGCAGCTTCTTTTCCAGGCTGACAAAGGCCAGGCGGCCGTCGCTCTCCACGTCCAGGTGTATGCGCTCTTCATCCAGGGCGGAAAGGCGCGTGCCCAGGCGGATGCCGGACAGGCGCACCACCTCGGAATCGGACAGCTCGCCCGCCCCGACGACGCGCACCTCGCGCACCACCAGCACCACGTTGGCCAGCAGCACCCACAGCGCCACGGCCAACACCGCCACCGCCGCGATCCACGGCCCCAGGTTTTGCTTCTTTTTCTTGCGCATATCAGTCTCCGAATGGCTCTACAGCCGCTTTTCGGCGGCGGAGATGTTCATCAGCACCGCCACCGCGGCCATCAGTATGGATATGGACGTGCCGCCCGCGCTGAAGAAGGGCAGCGGCAGCCCTGTGGTGGGCATCGCGCCGATCACCACGGCAACGTTCAGCACGCACTGCACGCCGATCATGCAGGTGATGCCCCCGGCCAGCAGGCTGCCGAAGCGGTCCTCGCAGCGCATGGCCACCCGCAGCCCGAAGAACAGAAAGGTCGCGAACAGGGCCAGCACCGCCACGCAGCCCACCCAGCCCAGGTCCTCCCCCACCACGGCGAATATGAAGTCCGACTCCGGATAGGGCAGGAAGGCGAACTTCTGGCGGCCCATGCCCGGTCCCATGCCGAACAGGCCGCCGGAGCCGAAGGCCAGCAGCGACTGAGACAGCTGGTAGCCCTCGTTGGTCATGTATTCAAAGGGATTCCGGAAGGACATCAGCCGCGCCCGGCGGTAGTCCTCGGACAGGGCGTAGAACGTGCCCAGGGCCAGCCCCGCCGCGCCGATCATGCCAAGGTGCAGCCAGCGCGCCCCGGCGATCATCGCCATCACGGCGGTCACGATCAGTATGCTGCCGGCGGTGGACAGGTTCGGCTGCATGAGGATCAGCATGAACATGAGCCCCGGCAGTATGAACAGCGGCGTCAGGCCGGTCAGCAGCCGGGTCACGTCCCGGCGCTTCTGGCTGAGGGCGCGGGCCAGGTACACGATCATCGCGTACTTCGCCAGCTCCGAGGGCTGGAAACTGACCGGCCCCAGCCGAAGCCACCGTCGGGAGCCGTTCAGCAGCTTTCCGATCCCGGGGATCGCCACCAGCACCAGCATCACGACGCTGGCCGCCACAAGCGACACGCACACCGCGGGCCTTGCCAGCAGGCGATAGTCGATGCGCAGCGCCACGGCCATCGCCGCCGCGCCCACGCCGATGCCCAGCAGCTGGGCCGTCACCTCCGACAGCGCGCCGCCGTTGTCCTGGGCGTTGTAGTAGCTGGCGGCGTACAGCGTGGCAAGGCCCACCGCCATCAAAAGGATGAAGCTCAGCGCCAGCCCCCGGTCCACGTCCCGCAGGCGGAAGCGCCCGGTATCTCTTTGCGCCGCCGGAGGCGGCGCTTCATTGGCCCCGCGAACGGGACGCAGCATCAAGCGGGCCTGCCCTCCATGGCGTTCACGATGTCCTTGAAGATGCGGCCCCGGGCCTCGTAGTCGGTGAACATGTCGAAGGAGGCGCAGCTGGGCGACAGCAGCACGTTGCCGCCGGGATTGGCCTGTTCGAAGGCCAGCTCCACCGCGCGCTTGAACTCATAGCCCGCGTGGGTCCAGGCGTGATAGCCCACCTTCTCCAGCGTCTGCTCGATCTGCGTTGCCGTCGCGCCGATCAGCACGATGCGGGAGATCGGGCACTTCAGTATCTCCTGGCACAGCGGAGTGAAGTCGGTATGCTTGTCGTAACCGCCCAGGATCAGCACCGTGGGCCGGTTCATCGCCCGCACGGCCTGGATCGTGGAATCCACGTTGGTGCCCTTGGAATCGTTGATGAAGCGCACGCCGTCCAGCTCCCGAACGAACTCGATGCGGTGCTCCACGCCCTTGAAGGTGCGCAGCGTGTGGCGGATCACCGGCGCGGGGATGCCCGCGGCCATCGCCATCGCCGTGGCGGCCAGCGCGTTTTTCAGGTTGTGCTCGCCGGGTATGTAGATCTCCTCCGGCGCGCAGACCGGCTTGCTGTCCTGGGGCGTGCCGTAGACGACCATGCCGTCCTTCACGAACGCGCCGAAGGGCACCGGGTTGCGGGAGGAGAACCAGGCCACCCGGCAGTTGACCCGCGCGGCCATGTCCCGGGTAACGGGGTCGTCCCAGTTCAGCACCACGCAGTCGTCGCCCACGCAGTTTTCAAAGATGCGCTCCTTCAGCGCGATGTATTTTTCCATGGTGCCGTGGCGGTTCAGGTGGTCCTCCGAGATGTTCAGCACCGCGCAGATGGACGGATGGAACTGTCGCGAGGTCTCCATCATGAATGAAGAGATCTCGCACACGGTGACGTCGCCGGGCTTCATCTGAGGCACCGCGCCGCTGTAGGGCGTGCCGATGTTGCCCACAACATAGGTGCGCCGCCCCGCGTTCTTGAAGATCTCGCCCAGCAGCGTGGTGGTAGTGGTCTTGCCGTTGGTGCCGGTGATCGCCAGCAGCAGGCCCGTGGCCTCGCGGTAGGCGTATTCCACCTCGCCCATGACCTCCACGCCCAGCGCCTTCGCCCGCGCCACGGCGGGATGCTCCACCGGGATGCCGGGGCTGATCACCAGCGCGTCCATGCCCTCGACCAGGTTTTCCGGGTGCGCCTCGCCCAGGCACAGCCTGGCACCCGCGGCCTTCAGGTCGTCCAGAGCGCCGCTGAAATCCGCCTCCGCCTTGGCGTCGCAGACCCATACCTGCGCTCCCCGCAGCAGCAGCAGCTTCGCCGCCGCGATGCCGCTGCGGGCCATGCCGAATACGAGCACCTTCTTGTCCTTCATCATATCGGAGACCTCCTTTGAACAATGGCAAATGGGAAATGGGAAATCCCTTGTGCAAACGCGCTCGGGCCATTCATCATTTCCCATTTCCCATTTGGCATTTATGCTTTGTTCATGCCACAAATCCCAGCAGCGATACCAGGCACAGCATGGCGGTGACGATGTAGTACATGGCCACGATGCTGGTCTCGGGCATGCCGCTGAGCTCGAAATGGTGGTGCAGCGGCGCCATCTTGAAGAAGCGCTTGCCGTGGGTCGCCCGGAAGTAGGCGAACTGGATCAGATCCGACAGGCTGGACAGCACCATCGCCAGCGCGATCACCGGCAGCAGCAGCGACAGCCGGGTGACCAGGGTCATGCCCACCAGCGCGCCGCCGATGAAGAAGGAGCCCACGTCGCCCATGAACACCCGGGCGGGGTGGGAATTGTAGCGCAAAAAGCCCATCAGCGCGCCCACCATGGCCCCGGCGAATATCGCCACGTTCAGAAGGTTGTCCGCCTCGGCGGGATTGGCCGCCGCCATCGCCACGCAGATCAGCGCCATCGCCACGAAATCGAACAGGCCGCAGCCCCCCAGCAGGCCGTCCAGGCCGTCCAGCAGGTTGGCGGAATTCACCGTGCCCACCAGCACGAAGATCATCACCGGGATGTAGAACCAGCCCAGGTTCCATTCCACGTTGAAGAAGGGCACCGTCAGCGAGGCGCCGATCTTCGGGTTCAGGTAGCCCCACACCGCCAGGCCCACGGCCAGCACGATCTGGGGGATCAGCTTCTGCTTGGGGGTCAGGCCCTCGGCGCTGTGCCGCGAGATCTTCAGGTAGTCGTCCACAAAGCCCACCAGGCCGAAGCCCAGCGCGCTGACCAGCACGATCAGCATAAAGTCCCACCGGGCGTCGCCGTAGGAAAAGGCCAGCGCCGCGACCAGCGCGGGCAGGGCGAATATGATGCCGCCCATCTGGGGCGTGCCCTGCTTTTTCTTGTGGGACTGGGGGCCCAGCTCGTAGATTTCCTTCCCGAAGCGCTTTTTCTTCAGCCAGGGTATGACGATCGGGCCCAGCACGATCGCCATGGCGAACGCGGCCACCACGGTCCATATCAATCTGTGCATCTTCTGTTACTCCTCACTTATTCCCCGATTTCCTCCAGCAGCTCGCGCACGACCACCTTTTCGTCGAAGGGATACTTCACGCCCTTGATCTCCTGATAGGTCTCGTGGCCCTTGCCGGCCAGCACCACCACGTCCCCCGCCCCGGCGGTCTTCAGCGCGAAGCGGATGGCCTCCCGGCGGTTTTCGATCACCGTATAGGCGCAGCCGGTGGGCTTGATGCCCGCTTCGATGGCATCCAGTATGGCCATGGGATCCTCGCCCCTGGGATTGTCGCTGGTGAGGATGCAGTAATCCGCCAGCTCTCCGGCGATCTCGCCCATCAGGGGGCGCTTGGCCCGGTCCCGGTCGCCGCCGCAGCCAAACAGCGCGATCATGCGGCCCTTGGCCGTCTCCCGCACCGCCTTCAGCACGTTCTCCAGGCTGTCCGGCGAGTGGGCGTAGTCCAGGATCACCCGGTAGGCCGTGCCGGTATCCAGCAGCTCGATGCGGCCCGGCACCGCGTACACGCTCTCCAGGCCCTGGCGGATGCTTTCCGGCCCCGCCCCGGCGCAGATGCAGATGCCCGCGGCCATCAGCGCGTTGTACACGTTGAATATGCCCGCCAGGTGCAATGAGATCGTGGTGCGGAAGCGCTTGTGCCAGGTCATCAGGAAGCTGCAGCCCCGCTCGCCGATCTCGATGTCGTTGGCGTACACGTCGCTGCTCTCCCGGATGCCGATGCGCATGGCCTGGCGGCCCAGGGCGCGGATGCCGGCGCTGACGCGCTCGTCGTCCACGTTGTAGACGATGCTTTCGCAGATGCCCGGGGCCATCAGCCGCATCTTGGCGGCGAAATAGGCGTCCATGCTCTCGAAGTAATCCAGGTGGTCCTGGGAGAAGTTGGAGAACGCCCCCACCTTGAACCTCACGCCCGCCAGCCGGTGCATGTCCAGCGCGTGGGCCGAGACCTCCATGATCACGCACTGCACGCCGGCGTCCACCATGCGGCGCAGCAGCGTCTGGGTCTCGATGGGGTCCGGCGTGGTCAGGCGGTTGGGCACCGTCTCCTCGCCGATCATCGAACAGACCGTGCCGATCAGGCCGGTCTTCACGCCGGAGGCCTCCATGATCGACTTCACCAGGAAGCTGGTGGTGGTCTTGCCCTTGGTGCCGGTGATGCCGATCATCATCAGCTTTTCCGAAGGATTGCCGAAGTATTCGGAGGCGATGTAGGACACGGCCACGCGAACGTCCTCCACGATCACCTGGGGCACGTCGATGTCCAGCCTGCGCTGTACCACCAGCGCCACCGCGCCCTTTTCCACGGCCTGGGGCGCGAAGTCATGGGCGTCCATGTGCAGGCCGGGCGTGCAGAAGAACAGCGCGCCGGGGGCGGCCTTTCTGGAGTCCACGCACAGCGTTTCGATCTCCAGGTCCATGTCCCCCGTCGTTTGAACCTTACCGGGAATCCTCCCGATCAAAGCATTCAGTTTCATCTGGCAGCCTCCCAGAAATTGGTATGTCAATGATCGAATCACGGCGGCTCGAAGCGCACCGATACGACCGCGGTGGGATTCACGCTTTCACCGGCAGCGGGCGACTGGCTGACCGCCACTCCGCTGCCCTCGGCCTTCATTTGCAGGCCGCAGCCCACAAGCAGCCGGTTTGCCTGTGTGACGGGCAGGCCGGTCAGATCCGGCACGGTCACGGCGGTATCGTTCCCGTCCGCCGCGTTTTTCAGATACAGCATCACCAGCGCGCCCCGGCTCATATCCGCGCCGGGCGCGGGCAGCTGGCCGATCACCGTGCCGCCGTCGCCGTCGGGCACGCCGTCCAGGCCCAGGGCCTTCAGCGCCTGTCGGGCGGCGTCCAGGTCCAGGCCGGTCACATCCGGCACGCTCACCGCGGGGGCCGGGGTCTCGTCGAGTTCCGGCGCGACGCCCATGTAGATCAGCGCCCGCTCCAGTATCTCCCGGGCGTAGGGCGCGGCGGTCACGGAGCCGAAGTCCACCGGCACGTCCGCCTCGTCCACGATCAATATCACCGCGATGACCGGATCATCGGCGGGAGCAAAGCCCACGAAGGAGCCGATGTGTTTCTCCCGGGACACCACGCCGTCCACGTACACCTGGGCCGTGCCCGTCTTCCCGCCCACGCGGTAGCCGGAGATATAGGCGTTCCTGCCGCCGCCGAGGGCGACCACGTCCTCCAGCAGCGCGCGCATGGCGGCGGAGGTCTTTTCGGAGATCGGATGGCCCGCGACCCGGGTCTGCCCGAGCTGCAGGGCATTGCCCGCCGCGTCGTCGATGCGCTTGACCACATAGGGCGTCAGGAGCCTGCCGCCGTTGACGGCGGCGCACACCGCGGTCAGCAGCTGAATCGGCGTCACCGCCACGGACTGCCCGAAGCCGATGCGGGCGATATCCACCCGCTTGACGGCGCTTTGAGGGATCACGATGCCGCCGGACTCGCCGGGGATGTCCACCCCGGTCTTCCTGCCGATGCCGAAGGCGTCCAGATAGCGGTAGAACCGCTCCGCGCCAAGGCGCAGGCCCATCTCCACGAACACGGGGTTGCAGGAGTTCTGCAGCGCCTGGGCAAAGGTCTCGGCCCCGTGGGGCTTGCCCCAACAGCGGATCCTGCCGCCCTCCACCATCACCGAGCCGGAGCAGTAGAAGCCCTCGCCCACCGACACCAGCCCCGCGTCCAGCGCGGAGGCGGCTGTGATGATCTTGAAGGTGGAGCCGGGCTCGTAGGCGTCGGCAACCGTCCGGTTGCGCAGCCGCGCGTTCAGCGCTTCGACGTCGCTTCGGGGCGGATCGTTCAAATCGAAATCCGGCTTGTTGACCATCGCCAGGATCTCGCCGGTGTTCGGGTCCATGGCCAGCACACGCACGGCCCTGGCGTTGTTGACCTCCAGCGCCTCCCGAGCCGCCTGTTCGGCAAAGCTCTGGATCGAGGCGTCGATGGTCAGCGTCACGCTGCCCCCGTTCACGGCGGCGATGTACTCGCTCTCGCCGTAGCCCAGGGCCCGGCCCTTGCCGTCGATCTGGCTGAGCACCCGACCCGCCTTGCCGGAGAGATAGCGGTCCAGCGCCTGCTCCAGCCCCGCCTGGCCCACGCCGTCGATGGTGGTCAGGCCGATCAGCTGGCTGGCGAAGGTCCCCATGGGATAGTAGCGCTTGCTCTCCTCCTCCAGGTACAGGCCGTCCAGGGCCTTTGAGCCCGCCGCGGCATATTGCGCCTTCATGCGCTTGAGCTGCAGGGCCGTCTCCCGGGGCAGCTGGCGCTTCAGCGTGACGCCGCCCTTCCCGGTGTCCGAGGCCCGCTTTTCGATCGCTGCGGCCTCCATATCCAGCACCGGCGACAGCAGCGCGGCGAAGGCCGCGGGGTCAACGACCTGCCGCGGGCTCACCGAGGCCGTGTAGGCCGTGGCGCTCTGGGCCAGCACCGAACCGTTGCGGTCCAGTATCATGCCCCGGGTGGGGCGGATGGCGCTTTCGCTGGTCCACTGGGACTGGGCCAGCTGCTGCAGGGCCTTGCCGGAGATCACCTGCAAATAGAACAGACGCGCGCCGAGCCCCGAAAACAGCAGGAAAAACAGGGCCATGCATAGCGCAAGGCGGCGACGGATGACCGGCCCAGTGAGAACCAAGCGCATCCCTCCCCGCCCAAGGAAATTTAATCGATGATTTCCTCAGCGCCGGTATTCTCGGCGCTGCGCGTGGATGTATTGTCGGCCAGTCCGGGCAGGTTCACCACCCGAAGCTGGGTTTCGTCGGGCTGGGTCATGCCCAGCTGCTGTGCCCTGAGGGCGATCCTCTCCAGATTGTGGTATTGGCTCAGGCTCAGGTTCAGGTTGTCGGCGCTGGCGCTCAGCGCCTTGATCTCCTTCTGGGTCTCAACCACCCGCTTGTTCTGTCCGGACAACCGCGCCATCATGGCGATCTGCGAACACACGCCGAGGAACAGCACCAGGGCAAACGCGATCATCAGCGCCCGGCTGAGCTTTCTTTCGCGCATGCGGCGCGAAGTACGCATCCTGTTCATATCTATTCCTCCGCTCCAGGGGGTAGAACTCAGCGGTCGTTCTGGGGACTGTAGTAGCGTTCGTTCACGTATTCAAGCAGCGCGCCGATGTCGGTCTCGCTCTGGGCGCAGGATTCCACGAAGCGGTCCTCATCCCAGATCTCCAGCCACCGGCCCATGCCGGCGAAGCGTATGGCCTTGTCCATGCCCGCCTTCTGGCGCAGCACCGCGGGCAGCAGCACGCGGCCCTGGCCGTCCAGGCTCTGGTTGGTGAAGGAAAAGGCCTTGATCAGCCGGACATAGGCCATGCCCCGGGCATCGCTGTCCGGGATGCGGTCCAGCCGCGCGCTCATATCCTGCCACTTTTCAATGGGGTACAGCGCGATGGCGTTGAATTCGTTGTTCAGGCCGATGGTGAAGCCGTAGCCCAGCGCCTCGCGGTATGCGGCGGGGATCGTCACCCTGCCCTTGGGGTCAATATTATGCGTATAGTTCCCTGAGAATTCAGCACCCGGCATCGGTTTCACCCCCTTTACACCACTCAGCATGACACATTATACCACATCAATACCCTTTCCGCCACTTTTTGACACTTATTTCATATATTTTTCGTTTTTTGTCATATTCCGAGCCACTTCATCCCGTCGGAAGATTTAATAGAACATATGTTTGCATTTATGGTGCGGATGTGCTATAATGAAGGCGCAAAAGGAGGTCGTCGCCATGCGCGCATCCCATGAGAACCAACAAAAAATCCTCGACTTCATCAAAACTGAAATCGAGGACAAGGGCTATCCCCCGTCGGTGCGGGAAATCTGCGCGGCGGTGGGGCTTCGCTCCACCTCCACGGTACACGCCCATCTGAACCACCTGGAGGCCCAGGGTCTGATCCGGCGCGATCCCACCAAGCCCCGGGCGCTGGAGGTGATCGACGGCAGCCACGCCCGCGGGCGCAGCGTGCCGCTGGTGGGCCGGGTGACCGCGGGCCAGCCGATCCTGGCCGTGGAGAACATCGAGGATTACCTGATGCTGCCCCAGAACATGCTGGGAAAGGACGACCTGTTCTGCCTGCGGGTGCAAGGCGAGAGCATGATCGACATCGGCATACTGGACGGCGACATCGTGGTGCTGCGCCAGCAGGACACCGCGGAGAACGGCGAGATCGTGGTGGCCATGACCCCGGACGACGAGGCCACGCTGAAGCGCATCTTCTACGAGGACGGCCGGGTGCGCCTGCAGCCGGAGAACCGCACCATGGAGCCCATCTACGCCGACAGCGTCACCGTGCTGGGCAAGCTGACGGCGCTGATCAGGCAGTTCTGATACTGTTCTCAAATTGCAACAGCAATTTGAGAAGCCGCGTGCTGCGCACGCCCGTGCCGCGCAAGACGCGTCACGCAGTCTCAT
>JBGUQG010000224.1:0-8130 GCA_045130815.1 Christensenellales bacterium | reverse complement strand
ATGTCGAAGCGCAGCGGCGGGGGCACCAGGATGCCCTTCTCGTTGCGGGTGCACTGCTCCTTGGTGAACTTGTAGGCGCCGTGGGAGGTGCCAATGGCGATGGCCAGGGAGTCGCAGCCGGTGGACTTCACGAACTCCTCGACCTCTTCGGGGCGGGTGTAGGAGGAATCCTCGGCGGACACTTTGACCTCGTCCTCGACGCCGGCCAGGCTGCCCAGCTCGGCCTCGACCACCACGCCGTGGTCGTGGGCGTACTCGACGACCTGCTTGGTGATCTTGATGTTCTCCTGGAAGGGCAGGCCGCTCTTATCGATCATGACGGAGGTGAAGCCGCCGTCGATGCAGCTCTTGCACAGCTCGAAGGAATCGCCGTGGTCCAGGTGGACGACGATGGGCAGGTCGAAGCCCGCGGTCTGCTCGGCGTCCTCGATGGCGGCCTTGATCAGGTGCATCAGGTACACATGCTTGGCATAGGCGCGAGCGCCCTTGGAAACCTGCAGGATCAGCGGAGCGCGCTTTTCGATGGCGGCCTCGGTGATGCCCTGGATGATCTCCATGTTGTTCACGTTGAAGGCGCCGATGGCGTAGCCGCCGGTGTAAGCCTTCTTGAACATCTCGGTGGAAGTAACAAGAGCCATAATAAACACTCCTTTTCATATTAGGCTGTTATAATTATACCAGCACAGCGTCGATAAATCAAGCGTAAATTTGCGCACAGCCCGTCACGATCCGCATGAGGCACAGAGACCGGAGTCGGGCTTTAGAGGACCCCTTTCCCTGTGAGGAAAGCGCGGACATCTCCAAGAAACTGCTCCGCGTCCTGTATCAGCGCGATGGTTTCTTCCGTACTGAAAAGGTAGAAGTCATCGTAGTCGCTGTGATTGCGAATCGTAAATGCGTTGGCAAACTTCGCGCCGTAGGAACGGTCAAAGAGATCAGTAGCGACATAATGCTGGTTGAAATAAGAGATTACAGCGGAGTGTCTCTTGAAATCCGTATTATCCAATGCCAGCACAGCGCGCATAGCATGGAAAAAGCAATAGTAGGCGCGATTGTTGGCGGTCACCCAGTCCTGTTCCGCGTAGGCGACTTTGCTGGCCCTCAACATCTGCTCCGCTCTTTCAAAGCGATACCTGGACAAATCCTTCGCGGCGTTTTCAGGCACCGATGCGCACCCCCTCGCGGGCAATGTTTCTGTAGAATGGCAGAACAGCCTGATGCTGCTCATAGAAGCTCTGATTCTCGATGATCGGCGCAATCAGCACATTATCTGAAAACAGATATTCGCTGGCTATCGTCGCCACAGGCCTGCGATAGCGCACGATCTCCTCGCGGGGCAGATCGACAAGAACGAGCACATCCACATCGGATTCTTCATCCGCGTCGCCGCGCGCATAGGAGCCATACAATATGGTGTTTTTAAGATGCGAACCGAATAACGCTTGCAACTGGACGTTCATCTGTTCAAGCATCTGCTCCAGCGTTTCCCTTGAACACATACCCAAAGCTCCTTTCGCGGTTTCTTCATCCCTATTATATGCGATAAGCCATTTCACATCAAGAGAAGTCAGTTTAATGAACACTCCGTTCCCGTCTGTCCGTCGATATATAGCTTGAAAGAGCCTTCTCAATAAACCGGTTCATTGAAATGCCTTCCTTATGTGCTTCAAGATCAAGCGCTCTGTGCAATTCCGGCGCTACGTTTTTGCAACAGAATTTTAGTTGCAAGCATATGCTATCAGATTTCCGTTTCTTTGTCAACAGAAGACACGGGGACGGTTTTTGTTGCCCATAAACCGCTTGTATGCTATAATGGCAATCAAAGCAGCATCCATTTCGGGAGTGTGACCATCATGAATATCAGGTCGATGACAGACGTTGAAAGGCGCGGCGCGGCGAAGGCCTTTATACAGACCTGGACAGGCCGCGGCGACGAAAAGCAAGATGCGCAGAACTTTTGGCGCGAACTGCTGCAATCCGTCTACGGCGTGGAAAAGCCGGAGCAGGACGTGTCTTTCGAGTTCCGCGTGAAGAACGACCAGACCGGCTCCACCATCTTTATTGACGCCTATATCCATGAGACCGCCGTGCTGATCGAGCAGAAGGGCATCGATATTGACCTGTCCAAGTCCTACCGGCAGTCGGACGGCTCCATGCTCACGCCCTTCCAGCAGGCGCGGCGCTATGCCGGCTTGCTGCCGCACAACATGAATCCCCGCTGGATCGTGGTGTGCAACTTCCAGGAGTTCCGCATCCACGACATGAACAACCCCAACGCAGAACCCTATGTGGTGCTGCTTGCTGATCTGGAGAAGGAGTACTCCCGCCTCAACTTCCTGGTCAACACCGGCTCGGAGAACCTCAAGCGCGAGATGGAAATTTCCATCAAGGCGGGCGAGCTGGTGGGCAAGCTCTATGACGCGCTGCTCAAGCAGTATAAAGACCCCACGAGCGAAAAGACATTGAAGAGTCTGAACGCGCTGTGCGTGCGGCTTGTGTTCTGCCTGTATGCCGAGGACGCGGGCATCTTTGGCCAGCATCTGATGTTCCATGACTATATCGCGGCGCGGCCCTGTCAGGATGCGCGGAAGCGCCTGATGGCCTTGTTCCGCGTGCTGGATCAAAAGCCGGAGAAGCGCGACCCCTACCTGTCTGACGATGATCCGCAGCTGGCGGCGTTCCCCTATGTGAACGGCGGCCTGTTCGCCGACGAGAATATCGAGATCCCGCCCGTCAACGACGAAATCTATCATTTGATCCTGCGCGACGCCAGCGAGGACTTCGACTGGTCGGAGATCAGCCCCACCATCTTTGGCGCGGTGTTTGAATCCACGCTGAACCCGGAGACCCGCCGCGCCGGAGGGATGCACTATACCTCCATTGAGAACATCCACAAGGTCATCGACCCGCTGTTCCTGGACGACCTGAAGGCGGAGCTTGCCACAATCCTGGGCGAGTCGGTGCAGCGCACCCGCGTCCAAAGGCTGGAGCAGTTCCATGACAAGCTGGCCTCCCTCACGTTCCTGGACCCCGCGGCAGGCAGCGGCAACTTCCTCACGGAGAGCTATTTGAGCCTGCGCCGCCTGGAGAACCGGGCCATATTGGAGCAGACCGGCGGGCAAATTATGATGGGCGCGGCCATCAACCCCATCAAGGTCTCCATCACCCAATTTCACGGCATCGAGATCAACGATTTCGCCGTCACCGTCGCCCGCACGGCGCTATGGATCGCGGAATCCCAAATGATGAAGGAGACGGAGGACATCGTCCATTTTCACATCGACCCCCTGCCGCTGAAAACCCAGGCCAACATCGTGGAGGGCAATGCCCTGCGGCTGGACTGGAACGACGTGGTGGACAAGACAAGGCTAAACTTCATCATGGGCAATCCGCCGTTTGTGGGGGCAAAGCTGCAAAACAGCACACAAAAAGAAGAAGTCCTTGCACTATTTGGTAGCAAGGTTAAACGCATATCTTCTATTGATTATGTTTCTACTTGGTACTATAAAGCAATAGAGCTTATTCAATCCACGAATATAAAATGTGCGTTTGTTTCAACAAATTCCATAACACAAGGAAACCAAGTATACCCAATCTGGCATACCTTGCATAGTCGTTTTATGTTTGAATTTATATTTGCATATACATCTTTCCGCTGGGATAGCGAAGCAAGTGATAAAGCGCACGTTCATGTTGTCATTATTGGCTTCACATATAAATATTCTGGCACACGCTTCATATTTACAGATGGACAAAGAAGAAACGTGGGTCATATCAATTCATATCTTCTTGATGCAGATGATGTATTCATTGAAGCACGAAAACAGTCCATCAGTAAAGCTCCATTTTGTGCTTATGGCTCTTTGCCCAATGATGGAGGATATTACCTATTTTCCGAAGAAGAAAAGGGCAATTTTATAAAAGACGAACCCAAGGCAGCCGAATTATTCCACCTTTTCCTTGGGTCTCGTGAACTAATTAATGGGCAAGTTAGATATTGCTTGTATCTGGATGGCGTTTCTCCAAAGTTGTTGAACTCTATGCCTATGGTTAAAACTAGAATAGAGAAAGTTCGTGAAGTACGTCTCCAGAGTTCGGCTGAGCCAACGCGAAAGGCAGCAGATCGCCCAACACAGTTCTTTTCTCCATCAATCCCTATATCTGACTATATAGCTATTCCAGAAGTATCCTCGGAAAATAGACGTTATATTCCAATTACCGTTCTGGATAAAGATATACTTGTTAGCAATAAGGTCTGGATGGTTCAGTCATGTGATAGATATGTCTTTGGCGTACTGACCTCTAATGTGCACAATAGCTGGATGAGGGTTGTATCTGGTAGGATGAAATCAGATTATTCTTATTCTGCTGCTATCGTCTACAACAACTTCCCCTGGCCCACGCCCACCGAAGCCCAGCAGGCGAAGATCGAGCAGACCGCCCAGGCCATCCTCGATGCCCGCGCCCTCTATCCGGACGCCTCGCTGGCCGACCTCTACGACGAGTTGACCATGCCCCCGGAGCTGCGCAAGGCCCACCAGGCCAATGACCGCGCCGTGATGGAGGCCTACGGCATCAAAAAAGGCGACGCCGCCTATTCCAGCGAATCCGCCTGCGTCGCCCTGCTGATGAAGCTGTATCAGGAGATGACCACAAAATGAGAGAGAACGATTGGACCGCCATGATCGGCCAAAAGCTGCAGGCCGAGCTCCCCGGCCTGTCCGTGGAGTCCCTTCGGCGCATCCCCTATTCCCAGGAGATCGAATCCTATTCCGAGGATTGGCAGCCCAACTACATGAACCCCATGCGCTTTGAGACGGACATGGTGGTGTTTGAAAACGTGGGCGGCATCGTCAAGCCCCGGGTGATCGTCGAGGCAAAGTTGGACCGCATCACCACCCACGACGCAATCACCTACAGCTACAAGGCCGAAAAGCACAAGGCCATCACGCCCTACGTGCGCTATGGCATCATGATCGGCGAACGGGAACACTATCCTCTCCCCGGACGCCTGTTCCGACACGGCACCAATTTCGATTTCATGTTCAGCTTCAAGGGCGACGCGCCGGACGGAACGGAATGGGAATCCTTCGTCGCCCTGATTCAGCGGGAGGTTCAATATTCCAGGCAAACCGAGGAAATGCTCCATGAGAGCCGCAGCCCCGGCCGCAAGCGCTACTACATGATGGAGAAGCAGCTGGTGCTCGCGGAAATGACGGAGGCCGAAGCTGAGCTTGGGCAAGATCTCAAACCGGAGGACTGGCTTTGACATGACCTGCGATCAGCTGCTGAACTACTTTGCGGAGAGAACGCGTATCGACGATACCTACTTTTCCTATCCCGGCAACGAGGGCTGCGTCATCGGCGCGACGAACCATATCTTCTACGATTCCAACCTCCGCCCCCTGAACCACGGCGAAACCTGCTACTGGGCGGGCTGTGGCTGCGACATTCCGAATGGGACAGAGTTTCCCACCGCCCAGGCGCTGTTTGACGCGCCCATCTACGGCGGCAGGAGTATCCGCGACCGCTGGAATGAGATCACCTGGCACATGATCGACGGCTGGATGACGCCGGAGGATTTTGATGTCCGTGAGTCATCACAGAAAAAATAACCTCCCTGTCACCAATCTTTATGGGATTCGGTTTGACGGGGCGGGCAAAAGGGCGTATACTTATCGTGGTTTGATATTTCCGCAACGGAGGTCGATATGTTTTCCATCGGCATATACACCGATTTCACCCACCTGCCGGACGTGGCGGCCCTGGGCTATGACTATGTGGAGATTCCCCTGGATGGGCTGGCGGCGCTTTCCGAGGCGGACTTTCAGGAGTTCGCGGACTACGTTCAGGGCCGGGGCATCCCCGTCGCGGCCTGCAGCCGGATGCTGCCGACGGACCTGCCCATCACCGGGGAGCGCGTGTCCGCCACGAAGCTGCACGGCTATCTGAACCACGCGCTGCGCAGGGCCCAGCGGCTGGGCGTGAAGATTGCGGTGCTGGACGCGGCCAAGTCCCGCGCCGTGCCCCGGGACGAGGACTATCCCTTCGCCTGGCGGCAGCTGGGCAACTTCCTGCGGCTCGCTCAGGGCCACGCCCGGGACTGCGGCGTGACCATCGCCATCGAGCCGCTGCGCCGGGCCGAGTGCGATCTGATGAACAGCGTGGGCGAGGCCGCGCTGATCGCGGGGCTGCTGCAGCTGGAGAACGTGGGCGTGGCCGCCCACACCGGCAGCATGGCCATGGTGTCGGAGGCCCCCGGCGCGCTGCGCAGGGCCGCGCCGCTGCTCAAACACGTGCACGTGGAAAACGCGCTGACCCGCGCCCTGCCCGCCCCGAACGACGGCGAGGACTACGCCAGGCTCCTGGACACGCTGAAGGACATCGGCTATCGGGGCGGCGTGACGCTGTGCGGCGGCATCACGGAAAACTTCGCCGGGGACGCGAAGGCGGCCCTGGATTGGATACACAAGGAGATGCGTCAATGAACATCATCATCGTCGGCAACGGCAAGGTGGGCTACACGCTGGCCCAGTACCTGAGCAAGGACGGTCACGACATCACCATACTGGACCGCAACCCGGCGGCGCTGAACCGCGCCAGCGAGACGCTGGACGTGATGTGCGTGCGGGGCAACGGCGCCAATGTCAAAACGCTGATCGAGGCGGGCGTGGAGGCCGCGGACGTGATCATCGCCGTGACGGGCAACGACGAGCTGAACATGGTGTGCTGTCTGGCCGCCAAGCAGCTGGGAGCAAAGTATTCCATCGCCCGCATCCGCGACCCGGAGTACACCGAGAGCCTGACGCTGCTGCAGAAGAAGCTGGACATCGACCAGGTGATCAACCCGGAGCGCACCACGGCCCAGGAGATCTCGCGCCTGCTGCGCTTCCCCTTCGCCGTGAACATCGAGAGCTTCGCCCACGGCCGGGTGGAGATGGTGGAATTCCGCACCGAGGCCCGGGACCCGATCCTCAACACCCCCCTGGCCCGGCTGCACAGCCACTATCCCCGCATCCAGTTCACCGCCGTGCAGCGCAACGGCAGCGCGTTCATACCGGACGGCTCCAGCATACTGCTGCCGGGCGACCGGGTGTACGCCACCGGCGACCGGGAATCGGTGACCAAGTTCTTCAAGAACCTGGGCAAGGACACCCAGCGGATGAAGTCCGCGCTGCTGATCGGCGGCGGGCATATCTCCTTCTACCTGGCAAAGATCATCGCCGGCATGGGCGTGTACCTCCGCCTGATCGAGATCGACGAAAAAAAATGCCTGCGGCTGGCGGACCAGCTGGACGGCGTGATGGTCATCAACGCAGACGGCACCGACACCGAGGTGCTGGAGTCGGAGAACCTGGCCGACTGCGGCGCGCTGATCTGCCTGACCAACCGCGACGAGGAGAACCTGATCACCGGCATGTACGGCGCGCGCCACGGGGTGAAGAAGGTCATCGTAAAGGTGAACCGGCTGAACACCATGGATGTGATGGAGGACCTGGGCATCGACAGCGCCGTCAGCCCGAAGCTGACCACCGCCAACGCCATACTGCGCTCGGTGCGCGCGCTGAACAACAGCCGCAATTCCGTGGTGGAAAAGGTGTATTACATGCTGGGCGGCCAGGTGGAGGCCTATGAGTTCACCGCCCTGGAGGGCGCCCCCTACCTGAACATCCCGCTGAACCAGCTGAACATACGAAAGGGCATACTGGTGTCCGTACTGGTGCGCGAGCGAAAGTGCATCATCCCCTTCGGCAGCGACATCATCGAGGCCGGGGACACCGTGATACTGACCGCTAAGGCCGGCACCGTGGTGAACCTGGAGGACGCCTTTGATATTGCGGAGATCAGAAGATGAACAAACGATTACTATGCCACCTGATCGGCAACGTGGTGCGCGTGTGCGGCGCGCTGATGATCCTGCCGATCATCGTTTCGCTGATCCTGCGCAGCGGCGACACCATGCCCCTGCTGCTGTCCATGCTGATCGCGCTGGCCTTTGGCACGGCGCTGGCGCTGGTGCAGCCCAAGCGGGACACCCTGCGGGCCCGGGAGGGCTTTGCAATCGTGGCCTTCAGCTGGATCATCGTGTCCTTCCTGGGCGGCCTGCCCTTCTACTTCAGCGGCTACGTG
>JBGUQG010000223.1:0-13831 GCA_045130815.1 Christensenellales bacterium | reverse complement strand
GGACGTGTTGATAGCAGTTGCTCGAAAGAGGATGTCTGCCAGAGGATAGGTGAGTGACCGAAGGTATGGCAGAATCGCTGAGCGTCCCGGTATCCGACCAAACATGCTGTCTCGTGCCAGCAGCTGAACCGCCGCTTGCGGGACCGCATGAGCGGTGGTGTGGGAGGACGGGGGTTAGTCACCCCCTCCTACCCGATTAATTGCCCATAGTTACAAAAAAGTGCGTACTTGTGGGAATCTCGTTTATCCCTTATGATGGTTCCAACGGGGCAATCCCGAATCTGAAAAGGAGGAAAACTGTATGGCGATCAAGAATCTCGCTGCCTGGAACGGCAATGTGGCGTTTGTTGCCTGTGGCGCTGCCTGCGGCGCGTCCGACAAGCCCGCCGAAGAGCCCAAGCCCGCGGCCTGTGGCGCTGCCTGCGGCGCGTCCGACAAGCCCGCCGAAGAGCCCAAGCCCGCCGCGTGTGGGGCGGCCTGCGGCGCGTCCGACAAGCCCGCCGAGGAGCCCAAGCCCGCCGCGTGCGGGGCGGCCTGTGGTGCCGGTGACAAGTAATCGACAAGCGACAATCCTCCGGCGACGGGCCTTTCCTGCCGCCGGAGATCAACTGATGAATAATACAGGGGAGACCGGAATGAAACAGTATTTCGCCTTTCAGTGGCACATCACGGACGATTGCGACCAGCGGTGCAAGCACTGCTATATCTTCGCGGAGAACAACTGCAAGCAACTGGATTCCATGTCATGGGAACAGATGCAGGAGGTCATTGACAACTGCGAGGATTTCTGCGAAATGTATGACCGGCTGCCCTATTTCTATATCACCGGCGGCGACCCGATCCTGCATCCGGACTTCTGGCCGCTGTTGGAGCTGCTGGCCATCAAGCGGATTCCCTTCACCATCATGGGAAATCCCTTTCACCTCACCGATGAGGTCTGCCAGCGCATGAAGCTGCTGGGCTGCGAGAAGTACCAGCTGTCCATCGACGGACTGGAGCAGACCCATGACTGGTTCCGCAAGCCCGGTTCCTTCCGGACCACGCTGGAGAAGGTCGCCACGATCAACCGCGCGGGCATACGCTCGGTGGTAATGACCACGGTCTCGGGGGCGAATATCCGCGAGGTGCCGGGGATCATCGACGCGGTGGTGAAGGCTGGGGTAAACGTCTATGCCTTTGCGAGATACTGCCCTACCAGTGAGGAAAAGGACACCGGCATGACGCCGAGAGAATACCGGCAGTTGCTTTCGGTCTGTGACGCCAGGTTCAAGGCCTGGGAAGCAGCGGGATGTCAAACGTATTTCAACCGCAAGGACCACCTGTGGACGCTGTACCAGTATGAGACTGGTGAATTCAAGATCCCTGAGGTTGCGCAGCCCGGCATGATCTATGGGGGTTGCAACTGTGGCAACTGCCACATGACGATCCTGCCCACCGGCGATGTGTACGCCTGTCGCCGGGTACAGAACAGCCGGGTTGGCAACGTGTTCGAGGACCGTCTGGCCGACCTGTGGGTGGCGGAGCTGGAGCAGTACCGGGAGTACGACGAATTTAAGAAGTGCTCAAAGTGCGAGCTGCTGGCCTGGTGCCGGGGCTGTCCCGCGGTGGCCAGCGGCGCGCGCGGGGATTTCTACGATGCGGACCCGCAGTGCTGGAAGGAAGTCAATGACCTGACGGGAGAGAGATTAACATGGACGCTTTGACCTGCATCAAAAAGCTGGGCTATGTGGGCGTGCTGGACTTCGCCACGGTGGACGAGGACGGCGCGCCTCAGGTGCGCAACATCAGCGCGATACACTATGAGGGCACGGACATCTACTTCCTGACCGCGCGGGGCAAGTACTTTGCCAGCCAGCTGAAGCGGGACGGTCGGGTGCAGATACTGGGCTATACCCGCTACAAGGAAACCATCCGCGTCTCAGGCTGTGCCGTGGAGGTTCCCGGGGACGAACAGATCAAGTGGCGGAATGTGCTCTATCAGGAACAGCCCTACCTTGAAAACGTATATCCCGGCGAGACAAAGGCCATCGACACGATGTTCGTGATCAGGGACTACACCATCGAATACTTCTGTCTCTCCACCCGGCCCATCACGAGGGAATACTTTGTGGTCGGCAGCGCGCGGCTCAAGCCCAAAGGCTATGTCATCGGCGAGGGCTGCATCGGCTGCGGCACCTGCCAGACTGTCTGTCCACAGGGCGTCATCTCAGAGGGTGCGCCCTATTTGATCGACGCCAGTCACTGCCTGCAATGCGGTAACTGCGCGGAAAAATGCCCCGCTGGAGCCATCAGGAGGTTATGAGCATGAAAGCGGTTGTGTTGAACGGCATTACTCCCGCCGACCAGGTGAAGCTGACGGAGGTTCCCGTTCCATCGGTCAAGCCCGGCTGGGTGCTGGTGAAGATTCGGGCCTTCGGCATGAACCATTCCGAGCAGGTGCTGCGTCTTTCGGAGATCGAAGCGCCATATATTCAAAAGCCGGTCATCCCCGGCATCGAGTGTGTGGGTGAGGTCGCCGATTCCTCCGATTCTGGGTGGAGGGCCGGTCAGAAGGTCGTGGCGCTCATGGGCGGCATGGGCCGCAGCTTCAACGGCAGCTATGCCGAGTACGCGCTGCTGCCCGTCCACCATGTCTTCCCCGTGGCGACTGATCTGCCTTGGGATGTGCTGGCCGCCGTGCCGGAGACCTGGTTCACCGCCTGGGGCTCGCTGTTTGAGTGTCTCCGGCTCAAGCCGAAGGACACGCTGCTGATCCGCGGTGCCACCTGCGCACTGGGATATGCCGCGCTTCAGATCGCAAAGGCGCTGGGCTGTCGCGTCGTCGCCACCACCCATCGGGAAGCCAAGCTGTCCCTGCTGTCCGAGGCGGATGAAGCCCTGCTGGACGACGGCAGGCTTACCGACAGGGTGCACGGCGTCACCAAGGCGCTCGACCTCGTCGGCCCGCGCTTCCTGAAGGACACGCTCACCGCCGTGGAGAAGGGCGGCATCGTCTGCAACACCGGCATCCTGGGCGGGGTGTTTACCCTCAATGGCTTTGATCCCATCAAGGACATTCCCAACGGGGTTTACCTGACGGGCTTTTTCAGTAACTATCCTTCGCAGTTGGTCATGGATCAGATATTCTCCTTTATCAAAGAGCGTTCCATCAGACCGCGGTATGGCGCCTGTTTTCGCTTCGAAAGCATACAGGACGCCTGCCAAGCCCTTGATTCGGGAAGCGTCAACGGCAAGATCGTCATTGAGCTATAGCATATTGTATATTAATATTGCGATTTCTGCTTGACAGATATATCGCCACCTGATATAATTGTATCACGATATATCGAAGCGCGATATAACGCGAAACGATAGGAGGGAGAGCATGGCGGAAGGCGTTGCGTTGACAGAGGCCACGTATTATATCCTGCTTTCGTTGGTCAAGCCGAGACACGGTTATGGCATCATGCAGATGACGGAGACGCTGTCCGGAGGGCGGGTTCATCTGGCGGCGGGCACTCTGTATGGCGCTCTGAACGCCCTGAGCGCAAAAGGATGGATCATCCAGCTTCCCAGTGAGTATGAAAGCCGCCGCAAGGAATACAGACTGACCGTCAAAGGCCGTCTGGTGCTTGAAAGGGAAGTGGAACGGCTGCGGGAACTGGCCGACAACGGCGAGAGAATACTGGGGGAGGAATGAAAATGGGAGACAGGAAAACGGTCCGGAAATGGTTTTGGGTCTGGTCTTTTGAAAAAGAAGAGGAATGGTTGAACGAAATGGCCATGAACGGATGGGTATTGCAGGGCGTCGGCCTCTGCACTTATCGCTTTGAGCGCTGTGAGCCGGGGGAATACAGCGTGCGCCTGGAGATGCATCCTTACGATGAAGCGTATATTTCCTTCATGAGGCAGACCGGCGCGGAGTATATCGGAAGGATGGCGATGTGGATATACTTCCGCAAGGAAACGGCGGACGGCCCCTTTGACCTCTTTTCCGATATTGATTCCAGGATCAGCCATCGGCATAAGATCGGCAAAATGCTGACCGCAATCGGCGGCGCCAATCTGGCGATCGGGATCGCCAATGCTTTCAGCCCATCCCGCTTCGGATGGGTGAACCTGCTCTGCGCCACATTGCTGATGTATGCGTTGGGCAGGATCCACGGAAAAAAGGAAGCGCTGGAAAAGGATCGCCTGCTGCACGAATAGACACTCAGATGCAAATGCACCCCGATCGCGGCTACAGATGCTTTCTGACCTGGGCGATATAGTCCCCGTCGATCACGCTGTAGCGGTCCTCCGGGGGATACAGCGCTCCGCCGAAGTAAATGTCGGCGTTGTGGGCGGTGCTGTTGTCCATGCGGGTGCGGAAGCGGGCCACGTGGATCTCGCTGCAGCCGGTGGCCTGTACGATCCTGTCCACGTTCTTGAGACTCACGCCCGCGCCGGGCATGATGGTGATTTCGCCCTGGGCGAAGTCGATCATCTCGCGGATCACGTCGGTGCCGTAGTTCACGTCCGGGGCCAGGCCGCTGGTGAGCACCCGGTCCACGCCCAGCTCGATCAGCTGGCCCAGCAGTGTCTTCCAATCCGCGCACACGTCGATGGCGCGGTGGAACACCTTGGCTTTGTTCCCGGCCAGGCGCACCAGTTCCTTCGTGCGCTGCACGTCCAGGGCGCCGTCTTCGTGCAAAAAGCCGAACACCAGGCCGTCCGCGCCGTTTTCCAGCAGCGCCTCGGCGTCCGCGAGAGCGGTGGCGTACTCCGCTTCGGTATAGCAAAAGCCGGCCTGGCGCGGGCGCACCATGGCCATGACCGGCAGGCGGGACAGCCGCTTCGCGGTGATCAGCTCGCCGACGGAGGGCGTGAGGCCGCCGAACATCAGGCTCGAATTCAGCTCCACCCGGTCCGCGCCGCCGCGCTCGGCCTCCAGCACGTCGTCCACGCTGCCGCAGCAGACCTCCAGCAGGGTTCTATTCATGGGATGGACCCCTTTTCTCGCTTCAATTGGCAAAATGCGAAAACGCATCCACAGCCGCGTCGATTATACCACGAAAGCCGCGGCAATGCAATAATTTGTTTACAAACTGAAATTATTGCAAGGGGCCGGCTCAAACGGTTTGAGCCAGCCCCTTCAACGCGGTCTTCCTACGGCTTCCTCCAAAGCTCGTCCCAGTATTCAGCGATGGTGCGGTCGCTGGAGAACTTGCCCGCGCCCGCGATATTGTGCAGGCACATCTTTGCAAAGGCGACCACATTCCGCGTGGAGCGGATGGCCTTCAGCTTGGCAGCCTTGTAGGAGGCGTAGTCCTTCAGCAGGAAGTAGTGGTCCGGCCGGTGCCAGCTCGCGCCCTCCAGCAGGGCCTTTCTCAGCTCCGTGAGCTCGCCCTCCTCCATGGGCGCGTCGGCGGGCTCGAAGGTGCCGTCGCCCAGAGCGTCCACCGCCCGCCTGAGCGCCGGGTCGGCCTGATAGATCGCCACCGGGTCGTAGTCGGCCCGGATGGCGTTCAGCTCGTCCACCGTGGCGCCGAACACGAAGTTGTTTTCCTCGCCGGCCTGCTCCACGATCTCGATGTTCGCGCCGTCGTAGGTGCCCAGGGTCACCGCGCCGTTCAGCATCAGCTTCATGTTGCCGGTGCCGCTGGCCTCGGTGCCCGCGGGGGAGATCTGCTCTGAGATGTCCGCCGCCGGGATGATGCGCTCGGCATAGGAGCAGTTGTAGTTCTGCACGAACACCACCCGCAGCCTGTCGTTCACGTCCTCGTCGGCGTTGACCATGGCCGCGATGTGGTTGATGAAGCGGATGATCGCCTTGGCCCGGCGATAGCCGGGGGCGCTCTTCGCGCCGAAGATGAACGCGGTGGCCGGGAAGTCGGTCAGCGTGCCCGCCTTCAGTTCATAGTAGATGTCCAGTATCGACAGCGCGTTCAGCAGCTGGCGCTTGTACTCGTGCAGGCGCTTCACCTGCACGTCGAACACGAAGTGGGGCGGGATCTCGATGCCCTCGCGCTCCAGGATCAACTGTGAAAGCTGGCGCTTCTTCTCGGCCTTGACCTCGATGAACTTCTTCGCCAGGTCGTCGTCGATCATGGGCTTCAGGCCCTCCAGCGCGTACAGGTCCGTAAGGAACGCGTCGTCGCCCAGCGCGTCCTTCAAGAGCGCCGTCAGCTCCGGGTTGCACAGGCCCAGCCAGCGCCGCTGGGTGATGCCGTTGGTCTTGTTGTTGAAGCGGTCCGGATACAGCGCGTACCACTCCCTGAACACGTCGTCCTTCAGGATCTGGCTGTGGATGGCGGCCACGCCGTTGGTGTAGCTGGAGCCGTACACGGCCAAGTTCGCCATGTGCACCCGCTTGTTTTCGTCGATGATGGCGTAGGGTGCGGGGTCGGCCACCTTCGCCCTTTTCAGGTCGCGGTTCAGCCGGGTCTGGATGCGGCGGATGACGGCCACCAGCTCCGGCGACAGCTCGTTCATCAGCTTCAAATCCCAGCACTCCAGCGCCTCGCGCATCACGGTGTGGTTGGTGTAGCGGAAGGTCCTTTGGGCGATGTCGAAGGCATCGGCAAAGCCGTAGTCCTCGTTCATCAGCAGCCGGATCAGCTCCGGGATGGCCATCGTGGGATGGGTGTCGTTCAGCTGGACGGCGTGGAAGTCCGCGAATTTGGACAGGTCCTCGCCGTGATGCTCGCGGAAGGCGCGCAGCATGTCCTGCAGCGACGCGCTGACCAGCACGTACTGTTGCCGCAGGCGCATCAGCTTGCCGGCCTTTTTCGTGTCGTTGGGATACAGCACCTTGGTGATGTCCTCGGCGGCGTTCTTGTCCTTGCAGGCCTTGGCGTAGTCCTGGTCGTTGAAGGCGTCGAAGTCAAATTCGTTCACGCTTTCGCACTGCCACAGGCGCAGCGTACCGATGCTCCTGCGCCGATAGCCGATGATGGGCATGTCGTAGGGCACGGCCCACACGGTCAGGCCTTTCATCTGCACCGGCTGGGCCAAATCGTCCCGGCGCACGCTCCAGGGATCGCCGAACATGGTCCAGTCGTCCGGGTCCTCGCACTGGGCGCCGTTCTCGTCGAAGCTCTGTTTGAACAGGCCGTACTTGTAGCGCAGGCCGTAGCCGTCCAGCGGGATGTCGTGGGTGGCCGCGCTGTCCAGGAAGCAGGCGGCCAGCCGGCCCAGCCCGCCGTTGCCCAGCGCGGCGTCCTCGATGTCCTCCAGGTCGGCCAGGTCGATGCCCTGCTTCGCCGCACAGGCGCGCACCTCGTCCAGCACGCCCATGGCGTACAGGTTGTTGTACACCATGCGGCCCATCAGGTATTCGGCGGACAGGTAGGCCGCGCGGCGGTGATCCAGCCGATCCTCATAGTCGTCGGCCCACTGGGGGGCGATGTCCAGCATCGCGGCCCTGGCGAGGGCGTCGTGCAGCTGCACGGTGGTGCATTCGCTCAGCGGCCTGTGGGAGCCTGTCAGCGACTGTGCCTGGGCCAGCTCCACCAGCGCCGCGCCGCTGGCGGTCAGCAGCGCGCCGCGGCACGTCTGCCGGTTCAGCCGGCGGATGCGGCGGGCGATGGGGGCAAGGTCGGTTTCCTGCATGCGCCACAGCCAGTTGCCGCCCACGGTGCCGGGGAAGTTCATGCGGGCCTCGTTGCCCAGGCCCAGCCAGTCCTGCATGGGCACGATGGCGGTGTCGGCCACGGATTCAAAGGCCGCGCGGATGATGTAGGGCAACACGTCCTCCTCGTCCCCGGGCATGCCCAGCACCTTGCGGGCGCGGGCCTTCGTGGCCTCGGAGGCGTCGTCCCACCAGCCCTGGGTGGTGTTGTTGTCGTGGGTGCCGGTGTACACGATGCAGTTGGGGATGTGGTTTTGGGGCAGGTCCGGATTCTCGTCGCTGTCAAAGGCGAACTGCAGCACCTTCATGCCCGGATAGCCGCAGTAGGCCAGCAGCTTTTTCACCTTCGCGCTGACCACGCCCAGGTCCTCGGCCACGATGCTCAGCTGTGGCAGCGCCTTGCGCACGCGGCTGAACAGCCGGCGGCCCGGGCCGGGCTCGTACTTGCCCACCCGGGCGGTGGGCTCCTCGGCGGGGATGGCGTAGTAGTTGGCAAAGCCGATGAAGTGGTCGATGCGCAGCATGTCGAACATTTCGCCCAGCGCGCCCAGGCGGCCGATCCACCAGCTGTAGCCGGTCTCGGCGTGCTTTTTCCAGGCGTACAGCGGGTTGCCCCAGCGCTGGCCGTCCTTCTGGAAGTAGTCCGGCGGCACGCCCGCGATGCGGATGGGCTTGCAGTCCTCGTCCAGCTCGAACATGTCCGGGTTCATCCACACGTCGCAGGAGTCCTCGGCCACGTAGATGGGCAGATCGCCCATCAGCTTCACGCCGTTTGCGCGGGCGTAGTCGTGCAGCCTGTCCCACTGGTCGAAGAACAGGTATTGCCCGAAGATGTAATAGTCGATCTCATCGGCCAGGAGCGTGGAATACTTCGCCACGGCCCCGGGCTTGCGCAGGCGGATGTCCCGGTCCGGCCACTGCATCCAGGAGACCTGGCCGAAGTGGGCCTTGACGGCGCGGAAGGTGGCGTAATCCCGCACCCAGGGGCGCTTTTGCTCGAAGGCGGAAAGCGCGTCCTTCAGCTTTTCCCGGGAGGCCTCGAACGCCAGCCGCAGCAGCCGGTCCTTCTGTGCCTTCACGGCCTCGAAATCCACGTTCGGCAGGCTGGGCAGCGGCTCGTAGCTGCCCTCGGGCAGTATGCCGGCCTCCTCCAGCAGGTCAAAGTCGATCATCAGCGGGTTGCCCGCGAAGGTGGACACGCTCTGGTACGGGGATTCCGCGTAGCCGGTGGGCCCGATGGGCAGCATCTGCCAGATGCTCATGCCGGAGGCCTTCACGAAATCCACGAAGTCGTAGGCCGCCCGGCCCAGCGTGCCGATGCCGCCCCGGGAGGGCAGCGAGGTGATGTGCAGCAGTATGCCGCTCTGTCTCATATGGGTTCACTCCTTGGTGTATTATTCTTCTGCCTGTGCGTTCGCCATCGCCGCAAGGGCGCGCATGCGCCGCTCGGCGGTTTCGGGCAGCTCCACGAAGGGCTTGACGCCGATGACCGCGTCGGCGGGCAGTATGCGCTGATCCTCGTGGTCGGTGTCCAGCAGCAGGTATTTGCGGTTGCCCATGCCCAGCTCGTCCATATAGGAAAGCTGGCGGTGGCCGTGGCGGGTCTCGATGCGCTCGCGCAGGGCCGCGCCGTCGGCCTCGTTCAGGGCGTAGATCAGATCCACGCAGGCCTGGTCCAGCGCCAGGATGTCGTTGGAGGCCAGTATGCCGATGTCCGGCGTGACCACCGGCTCGGCCAGGCACCCCTCGCAGTCGCAGGACACGGACATGTTGCGCATCACGTTGATGAAGGCGGTCCTTTTGCCGAAGTAGTCCACGGTGGCCTTGGTGGATTCGGTCATGCGCTCCATGAACTCCTCCTCGGCGATGCTCCACTGATCGTCGGAGCCCGCGGCCTGGTGGATCAGCTTCTTGCCGACCCTGCCGTCGGCGCAGCCGATGCCGATGTTCTTGTTGCTGCCGCCAAAGCCGCCCATGGTGTGGCCCTTGAAGTGGGTCAGCGCCACCAGCGAATCGTAGCCGGGCGGGCTGCGGCCCACGCTCATGCGGTCAAACCACTTGCCGCCCTCCACGGGCAGGTCCGCGGTGCCGAACTCATCGGTGATGTCCACCGGGCAGAAGGTCCAGCCGTTGACGGCGATGGTTTCGCGGTGCTTTTCGGTGGTGTCCCGGTCGCCCTCGTAGAAGGTGTTGGTCTCCACGATGCTCGCGCCGTTCAGGTCCTTTTCGAACAGGTGCTTCACCCATTCCCGGGGGATGATGTTCGGGCCGTACTGCTCGCCGGTGTGCAGCTTCACGGCCACCTTGCCGGCGATGCGCCCGCTGACGCGCCGGTACAGCTTTTCAAGGCCCCCGGCGGACAGATCGCGGGTGAAATAGACGATGGATTCGTTGCCGGCGCGCTCGGCATAGGGCACATAGCGCTCGCCGCCGGCGCCGGGGGTGGGATTGCTCAGCATGGCGTTGCCTCCTTCAAAAGCGAATGGTCCTGGGCGCTTCGGTGAAGCTGGAGAAGGTGGCGGTGGCTTCGGTGAAGTACAGCACCTCGGTGTTGTCATCCTCGGCGGAGTACATGGCCTGCAGCGAGGGATAGCTGTCCAGCATGTGCTTCTTGGCCTCCACCCGATCGTCGCGCTTCAGCGTGCCCGCCACGCGCAGCCACTTGCCGCCCGCGAAGGCGCAGAGCTCCACCTTGGGATTGGCCTGGATCTGCCTGGATACGTCCTTGACCTTGCCGGTCTGGATGTACAGCCTGTCCTCGAAGATGTCCACGGTGCCGAAGGGGCGCACCCGGGGCTGGTCGCCCTCTACGGTGGCCAGGTAGTAGGTGCCGCACTGCTTCAGGAATTCACAGACCTCTCGCATGTCGATTGCCTCCTTGAACAATAGTATGGATTGTTGAAATTATATCATTGACATCGGCGTTTGTAAACCCTTCTCAGTCGCGCGCGACGGCCCTGTAGGCCCGGCGGCTGACGGTAAAGCCCGCCCAAGCGCAGCCGCTGGCGGCGGCGGTCAGCAGCGCCTCGGGCCAGCCCTCCGCCCAGCGGCCCGACGCCGTCAGGAACACGGCGCAGCCCGCCGCGCCGAAGGCGGAAAGGGCCCCGCAGCCCAGGCAGGCGCGCACCAGCCGCCCCGGGCCGTTTTCCTTCTGCACCACGGTCATGCGCGCCGGGGCCGTGACCAGCGCCCACAGCCCGAAAAGCCAGTAGGCCCCGGGCAGCAGCGACGCCATGAAGGGCACCAGCGCGTACAGACAGTGGGTGGTGGCCCGGCCCGTGCGCAGGTACGCGAGGGCCAGGCCCCAGTATGCCGCGGCGCACGCGCCGACGACCGCCGCCACGCGCCGCGGGGCGGGGGAGCCCTCCGGGAAGGCATAGTATTCCCCGGCGTACACGGCCTTCTCCACCGGCTTTCCGGTCCTTGAGTCCACGTCGGTGACGATGCGGAATTGCTTTTTGTATCTGCGTTCCTTCATATTCCCTCCTGAGTGCATGCCAAGTATACCATATCCGGGGCAGAATGTGAATCCCCGGGCCGCACCGCAAAACCCGAACATTCTGCCCCGAAAATGTAAAATATTGAGTTATCTTATATATAACGGTAAAACTGTCAGCGAATATTATTCTTCTTTGCGTTGACAATTGTCAAAAACTGCGGTATAGTTAAACGGACAACTTTTGCGCCAACGCAAAAGGAATACAAGGAGGTAGACTGTCAAATGAAGAAGCTGTTGGCTATGCTGCTGGCGGCCCTCATGCTCATCAGCGTGATCGGCGCGGTGGCAGAGGAGACCGCTGAGGTGGGCACGCCCCTGGTCGTGGCCACTTCCGCCCTGTCGGAGAAGTTTTCTCCCTATTTTGCCGATACGGCCTATGATCAGGACATGGTGAACCTGACCCAGATCAACATGATGACCACCGACCGCACCGGCGGTATCATCTACAACGGTATCGAGGGTGAGACCCATCCCTACAACGGGACGGATTACACCTACTACGGCACCGGCGACCTGTCCGTCGACTACGACGAGGCGTCCGACATCACCACCTACACCTACAAGATGCGCGAGGATCTGAAGTTCTCCGACGGCGAGCCGGTGACCATCGACGACGTCATCTTCAACTACTATGTGTTCCTGGATCCCGCCTACAACGGCTCCACCACGCTGAACAGCTACAACATCGTGGGCCTGCAGGCGTACCGCACACAGATCCCCGAGGCGAACCTGGAAGCGACTACCGCGACCGTGGACGCCATCAAGGCCGCCTACGCCGCCAACGGCGAGGGCTACACCGTGGCCGAGGGCGACGGCTTCACCCAGGAGGAGTATGACAGCTACGCTTCCGCCGCCACCGCGCTGTGGAAGGAAGACCTGCAGGGCATCGTGGACTATGTCTACGAGAACTACGCCGCCGATTACGCCGAGGCTCAGATGGGCAAGACCGCCGAGGAGATCGGCGCTTCCGACAGCCTGAAGGTTGCCTTCGGCGCGGCCATGTGGGGCTTCACCGTGGAGGGCGAAGAGCCCACCATCGACGACCTGTATGCCTCCGTGTTCGCCCAGTACGCCGGCGACCTGGACAACTACCTGTCCGTCGAGTCTGCCACCGGCGCGAACGCCGATGCCATCAACAGCGCCCTGATGACCAAGGTTGCCGAGGACGCGGGCGTCGACATGAGCGCGGGCGTGCCCAACATCGAGGGCATCAAGCGCGTGGACGACTACACCGTGCAGGTGCTGGTGAAGGGCTACGAGGCCCCCGCCGTGTACAGCATCCTGGGCCTGTCCATCGCCCCCATGCACTACTATGGCGATCCTGCCCAGTATGACTATGAAAACAACCAGTTCGGCCATCCTTTCGGCGATCTGAGCCTGATCCAGAGCAAGAACGCCGCTCCCATGGGCGCCGGCCCCTACAAGTTCGTGAAGTACGAGAACCGCGTGGTGTACTACGAGGCGAACGACAGCTACTATCTGGGCGCTCCCAACATCAAGAGCTTCCAGTACAAGGAGACCAACGCTGCCGAGGTGCCCACCGCTGTGCAGACCGGCACCGCCGACGGCGGCGAGATGACCGGCAGCAAGAGCAACTTCGAGATGCTGCGCTCCTTCAACGACAACGGCGAGCTGACCGGCAACATCGTGACCACCTACTCCGTGGCCAACCTGGGCTATGGCTACATCGGCATGAACGCCGACACCATGAACGTGGCGGGCGAGCCCGGCAGCGACGCTTCCAAGAACCTGCGCAAGGCCTTCGCCACCATCCTGTCCGTGTACCGTGACACCGCTATCGACAGCTACTACGGCGACGCCGCGGCGGTCATCAACTATCCCATCTCCACCACCAGCTGGGCGGCCCCGCAGGCCACCGACGAGGGCTACAAGGTGGCCTTCTCCGTGGACGTGGACGGCAATGACATCTACACCGCCGAGATGACCCAGGAAGAGAAGTATGACGCCGCGCTGCAGGCCGCCATCGGCTTCCTGAAGGCCGCGGGCTACACCTTCGACGAGGCCACCGGCAAGTTCACCGAGGCTCCCGAGGGCGCTTCCCTGTCCTACGAGGCGATCATCCCCGGCGACGGCACCGGCGACCACCCGGCCTTCGCCGTACTGACCGACGCCAAGGGCGCGCTGGAGAAGATCGGCATCGAGCTGAAGATCAACGACCCGGCCGACAGCAACGTGCTGTGGGACGCGCTGGACGCGGGCACCCAGAACATGTGGTGCGCGGCCTGGGGCGCCACCATCGATCCCGACATGTATCAGGTGTACCACTCCTCCGGCATCGTGGGCCGCGGCGGCTCTGATTCCAACCACTATCACATCCAGTCCGAAGAGCTGGACAAGCTGATCGTGGACGCCCGTCAGTCTGACGACCAGGATTACCGCAAGCAGGTCTACAAGGCCGCGCTGGACGAGATCATCGACTGGGCGGTCGAGGTTCCGACCTATCAGCGCCAGAACATCGTCATCGCCAGTTCCGAGCGCGTGGACATCCCCACCGTGACGCCCGACGTCACCACCTTCTGGGGCTGGCTGAGCGAGGTGCAGACCATGAAGATGGTCGAGGCCGCCAAGTAAGCGACTCCCTCCAATCCCATTTAATGTCCCCGGCCGCCCCCTCCCTCATGGGAGGGAGCGGCTTTGGGACTATTCAGCAGGATTCCACCGTTTGGGCGATTTGTGATTCGCAGGGGAGTCCGTAGGGGCGGCGTTGCGCCGCCCGCCGG
>JBGUQG010000222.1:0-22677 GCA_045130815.1 Christensenellales bacterium | reverse complement strand
GTCCAGCTCCTCCACCACGATCAGCCTGTCCACCTTCGCGCGGAAGTTACGGATCAGCTGCACCGGCATCGGGTTCACCAGGCCCAGCTTCAGCACGCTGGCCTCCGGGAACGCCTCCTTCACGTACAGATAGCAGGTGCCGCTGGTCACAAAGCCGACGGACGTGTCGCCCCACTCCACCCGGTTCAGATCGGTGGTCTCGGCGAACTGACGCAGCGCGTCCAGCCGCTTTTCCACCTCGGCGTGGCGCACCACGGCGTTGGCCGGGGCCGCCACGTACTTGCGGGCGTTCTTTTCATAGGGCTTCAGCGCGTGCTCCTCCCGCTCGTGCAGCTCCACCAGGCACTGGCTGTGGGCCACGCGGGTGCAGGTGCGCAGCAGCGCCGGGGTATCGAAGGCCTCCGAGATCTCATAGGCGGCCTTCACAAAATCCCGACACTCCCGGGAATCGGAGGGCTCCAGCATGGGCAGCTTCGCCGCGATGGCGTAGTGGCGGCTGTCCTGCTCGTTCTGGCTGCTGTGCATGCCCGGGTCGTCCGCCACGCACACCACCATGCCGCCGTTCACGCCGGTATAGGATGCCGTGAACAGCGGGTCCGCCGCCACGTTGAAGCCAACGTGCTTCATCGCGCAGAAGCTGCGCGCGCCCGCCAGGCTCGCGCCCGCCGCGGATTCCGCGGCCACCTTCTCGTTGGGGGCCCACTCGGCGTACACCTCGTCGTACCCCGCGGCAAACTCCGTGATCTCCGTGGACGGCGTCCCCGGATAGGACGACACAAACCGGCAGCCCGCTTCGTACAGTCCGCGCGCCACCGCCTGGTTGCCCAGCAACAGCTTTTTCATGGCAAATCTTCCTTTCGTGTCAGTTCTCCACGATCCCGACGACCATCGCGGGGTCGTCAGTGGTGACGTAGTCGAGCCCGGCTTCGATCCAATCGCGCGCGGTCTCGGCGTCGTTCAGGGTCCACGCGCCCACGCGCAGGCCCCGGTTCTGCCAGTCCACCAGGTCGGCCGGGGTCAGGTACATGGCCTTCTGATAGATGCCGAAGGGCTTCAGCTCGGCGATGTCCGCGTCCAGGCCCGGGGGCTTCTTTGAAAACAGCAGCCCCAGCCGGGCCTGGGGGCACAGCGCCCGCACCTTCTTCAGCAGGCCGAAGTCAAAGGCGATGTAGCCCACCCGGCCCTGCATGCCGTGCCTTTCCACGGCCCGCACGCAGGCCTCGGGGTCGGCGGAAGCCTTCATCTCCAGCTGCAGGCCCAGCCCGGTGGGGGCGATGACCTCCAGCGCCTCGTCCAGCGTGCAGATGTCGTCGTCCAGGGCCTTGATCTGCCCGAGGGTCAGCTTTTCGATGGTGTGGCGCTTGCCCCGGGCGGTGAAGGTGGCGTCGTGATGGACGACCTGCGCGCCGTCCTTCGCGCTGCGCACGTCCAGCTCCACGTCGTCCGCGCCGCTGGCCGGGGCGTGGCGGAAGGCCTCCAGCGAATTCTCCGGCCAGTCCCCGGCGCCGCCGCGATGGGCCACCACCACGGTTCTTCGGCTGCCGGGCGACAGCACCCGCAGGTGGCAGCTGGCCTCCAGGCCGTTGAATGCGGTGACGGTGACCTGGGTCTCGCCGGGGCCTACGGCCTGCACCGCGCCGTTGCCAGACACCTGCACCACGGCCTCGTCATACCCGGAATAGGTCAGCCGGTTGCTGGCGCTGCCGGGGCTCAGCCGCACCTTCAGCGCGGTCTGCCCGCCCACCGACAGCTTCGGGGCCCTGGCCGACAAATGCACCGATTCCGGCGCGCGCTTCACCGTCACGGCGCACTCGGCCTTCAGGCCGCTTTGCAGGCTGACGGTGATCTTCGCCCTGCCCGGTCCCACGGCCTGCACCGCGCCGGCTTCGTCCACGGTGGCCACGGCGCTGTCACTGCTGTCGCAGGTCAGCATGCCGCCCGCGGGGCTGCCGCTCCGGGTCAGGGCCCGGGGCTCCAGCTCAAGGCCCTCGCCCACGCCCAGCGTGACCTTTTTCTTCGCCAGCCTAAGCTTGCGGGGCGTGTAGCCCACCCGCACCGCGCACCGCGCCTTCTTGCCGTTGAAGCTGACCGCGGTGATCACCGCGCTGCCCCGCTTCACGGCCACCAGCGCGCCGGTTTCGGCGTCCACGGCCACCACAGCGGGCCTGCTGGACTCAAACCGCACGTCCCCCGCGGTGTTTGAGGGCAGCTTTGCCTGCAGCGCCCAGGTCTCGCCCGGGTACAGGCTCAGCGACGTCCTGTCCAGCCGCACCCGCCCCGGCGCAGCCAGCACCGTGACCTGCACCTTCGCCTTCGCGCGGTTGAAGGTCGACGCGATAATGGTGGTCTTGCCCTTGGCCCGGGCGATCACCTCGCCGGCGTGGGTGACCTCCACCACCGCCGGGTCGTAGCCGGAATAGGTGATGGCCGAGGCCGTGTTCTCCGGGGCGAGCGTCGCCGCCAGCGCGAAACGGGCGCCCAGCGCCTTTTTGGCGTCGTAGCCCAGCGTCAGCTGGCTGACGTTCAGCGATACGGACTTCGGCGCGGCCTTCACCCGCACCAGACAGGCGGCGGTGCGTCCCCCGGCGGCGGTGACCGTCACCACGGCGCTGCCCTTGCCCCGGCCGGTGACCTTGCCCCTGGCATTCACCTTCGCCACCGCGGGGTCGCTGCTGACATAGCGCAGCCGGCCCAGGGCCTCGCCCGACACGGCCAGCGTGGCGCTCTCCTTCACGCCCAGCTCCAGCGCCGGCACGTTCAGCGCGATGGGCGCCAGCGTCGCCTCCGGGGCCAGCGTCGCCTCCGGGGCGAGCGTCGCCGCCGGGGCCAACGTGGCCTCCGGGGCCAACGTGGCCTCCGGGATAAGCGTCGCCTCCGGATCAACCGTCGCCGCCGGCTCCAGGTACGCCTCCGCCGCGCGGACGGCTCCGTCCGGCCCGGGCGGCGCGCCCAGCGCCAGCTCCAGCTCCTCGGGCCGCGCCTCCACCGGCGCGGCCTCCACGGGCGGCTCCTCCGCCAGGCAGGGCAGCATCGACAGCGCCACGCAGGCCCCGAGCACAAGCGCCAGCCACCGCCTCATCCGCACCGCCTCCTTGTCGTTTTATCCATTATAGCACATTGTCGATGGAAATGCGACATGTTGAAGGAATCTTAATCAGTGATTGGGAATTGGGAGTTAGGAATGGGGGTGCTAAATGAGGAATAAGGAATGAGGAATGAGGAATTCTGGTGGAAACCCTGCCGGGTTTCATTTTATTAAAACAAACCCCGTAGGGGTTTGAACCGCCATTCCTCATTCCTCATTCCTCATTCCAATAAAAAACCGCCTTGTCGGCGGTTTTTTATTGCGTTACCCCACGCTGTTCGGCTCCGGGGTCGCGGTGGGGGCGGGCGTGGGCTCGTACAGCTTTTCCTGGAAGGCCTGGTCGGCGATGCCGTTGACGGGCAGCCCGAAGGCCTGCTGCGCGGCCTTCACAGCCGCCTCGGACAGCTCGCCGAAGCCGCCGTCGGCCTTGCCCTCGTAGTAGCCCAGCTCGCGCAGGCGCAGCTGCAGCTGCACCACCTCGTCGCCGGTGGAGCCCATCTTCAGCTCCGGGTACACGCCGGGCACGGGGGTCGCGCGGACCATGCCCTCGTACAGCTTCTGCTGGAAGGCGTTGTCGGCGATGCCGTTGGCCTCCATGCCGAAGGCGGTCTGGGCGGCCTTGATGGCCTCCTCGGTCATGCCGCCGAAGCTGCCGTCGGCCACGCCCTGCAGATAGCCCAGCTCGATCAGGCGGGCCTGCATCTCGGCCACCTCGTTGCTCTTGAGGCCCTTCTGCAGTATGCCGTACACCACTTCCGGCGTGGGCTCCGGCTCGTCGCTCTCCAGCTGGAACAGTATCATCTGGGGCACGCCGTCGTTGTAGGTGGTGACCACCAGGTAGAACATCTCTTCGCGGTCGCTGGAATACTGATAGCGCTTGTACAGCATCTTGGGCACGTTGGTGTTCAGCGCCACGCCGTAGTTGCCGGAGATCTCCGCGTCCATCAGCTGGTAGCCGCGCTCCACGGCGTCGCCGGATTCGCTGCGCAGGCTGATGTCGATCACGTTCTGGGGCACGATGGGCGCTTCGCCGGTGTAATCGTTCAGCACCAGCTCAAAGCCCGCGCCGGCCTCGTCGCCCTGCAGCTTGTACTGGGTGGAGTACTTGGCCGCGAAGTCGGTGGGCCGCATGTAGGTGCGCATGGTCTGGGTAAAGCTGATGGTCTCGAAGGGCTCGTCCCCCGCCTCCACGCGCGCGCTGCCGTCGGCGTTGATCTGGGTGGTGTAGGTGAAGCTTTCGCCGTAGGGCACGATGGCGATCACCTGGGGCTCGCCGGGCACGGCCGGCTCGGGCGTGGCGTCGGGCTTCGGGTCGGGCGTGGTCTCGGGCGTGGGCTCCGTCGCCTGGGGCGCGGCCTGGGCCCCTTCGCGTTCGGCTTCAGAGGTCTGGGGCGCGGCCTGGGCCGCATCGGCCTGAGTCGCCTGGGGCTCCTCCTCCGGGAAGATCGCGGGCTCCTCGGTGGGCTCGGCCTCCGCCTCCGGCGCGGCGGCCCGGGCGTCGTCCTGCGGCTGGGCCTCCGCCTCCGGCGTGGCCTCGGGCGCGTCGGTCGCCTCGGGCTCGGGCTCCGGCGTGACCTCCTCCTCCGGGAAGATCACGTCGCCCTCCTCGCCGTCCTCGGCGTCCTTGTCCACCTCCGGGAAGGCGTCCTGCTCGGCCACGGGGTCGCCCACGTCGCCCCCGTCCTCAGCGGGGGCCTCGGTGGCCGCCGCGGGCTCGGGGGTCACGTACACCACGGTGGGCTCGACGTTGCGGTCCGGGTTGCTGTTCACATACCAGCGGTGCCCGAACACGCCCGCCACGCAGCCGAGTATAAAGCACACGATCGCCGCGGCGATGGCGCGCCTGCGATACTGCACGCGCATCCTGCGCACCCTTGCCTTCAGTGCCGCGGTCTGCTTTACGGGATTGTCCTTCATATGTAAATGCCTCCTAATGACAGATATACCTGTTCCCATTATACCCACCGCTCCGAAACAACGTCAACCTTCAACCGTGGCACGGGCGAAAAAAGAAGATGATATTATTATGACGCGAAGACCCCCGCGCCGGTTCCCCTCAGATCCCGATCTCCCCCTCGGGCCGCAGCTCCTCCACGGCGGGAAGGTCGGCCAGGGTGCGCATGCCAAAGTGCTGCAAGAACTTGTCGGTGGTGCCGTAGAGTATGGGGCGGCCCAGGGTCTCCCGGCGGCCCTGCTCCTCGATGAAGCCCTTGTTCAGCAGGCTCTGCACCGAATAATCGCACTTCACGCCGCGCACGGCCTCGATGTCGCCCTTGGTGACGGGCTGTCGATAGGCGATGATGGACAGCGTCTCCAGCACGGCCTGGGACAGGGGCTGCTTCTGCAGCGGCTGCAGGAAGTCCTCCACCTGTTCGGCGTACTTGGGACAGATGGACAAAAACACCGTCTCGCCGCTGCGGTTCAGCTGGATGCCCCGGTTCTCCAGGGCCAGCGTGTCCTCCAGCGCCGACAGCGCCTCCCCCAGCTCGCTGGTGGTCAGGTTCATGGCGTGGGCCAGCGCGTCCACCCGCACCGGATCGCCCGAAACGAACAGTATGGCCTCGATGACGGCCGAAAGATTCTCCATGCGCATCCGCCCTTCCTTCGTATGCCGACCATTGTAGCATACTTTCGTAAAGGGAACAAGCACGGGCGGGGAATGGGGAGCAGGCTGCTCCCCGCTCCCCGAATTATGACAATCCCCGTCAAAAAAGGCTTTTGTTTCACATTTATTACAAATCCATTGCAACCCATTACGATACGATGTATAATCCACTCGAAACCAATGACAAGAGGGGATCGCTATGCGCAAATGGATTGCCCTGGCGGCGGTGGCGGCACTGATGTGCTGCGTGCTGACGCCGTCGGCCAGCTTCACCGAGGATCGGGACACGATCCTGCTGGCGCGGGCGATCTACGCCCTGGCGAAGACGGACAGCTACGAGGCGAAGCTGGCGATCGGCACGGTGGCGATGAACCGCGTGGACAGCGTGTGGTTCCCGGACACCCTGTCCGGCGTGCTGAACCAGCAGCACCAGTTCCCCGTCGGCAGCCGCTATGACGCGGACAGCCTGGCCGCGGCCCACGCGGTGCTTTCCGGACGGCGCGCCCTGTCCCCCGCGGCGGTGTACTATCAGTCCCCCGCCGCCTCCGCGCCCCGCGCCGACGCCCCGCTGGCCACCGTGGGCGGCTTCGCCTTCTACGGCGATTGACGGAACGATCGACGCCGCCCGGGCCCCTGCTGCCCGCTCCCTAAACAAACCTTTACTTGCCCCCGCCCCCGCGCGGGGGTATAATATTGTCATCTTTACAGAATGGAGTGTTGTGCCGTGTCCACGCGATACACCCGATCGGTCACGGTGCTGCCCAGCCGGATCGACGCCCATGGGCGGCTGAGCGTGCCGGACACCTTTGACCTGTTCATGGACGTGGCCACCGAGGCCGCGGGCGAGATGGGCGTGGGCTTCGACTTTCTGAAGAAGCGGGGCCTGTTCTGGATCACGGTGAAGACGCGCATACGCTTCATCGAGCGCCCGCCGCTTCTGACGCGGGTGGAGGTCTCCACCTGGCCGGAGGTGCCGGGCGAAAAGCGCTGCGACCGCTACTACCAGGTCTCGGACGAAAGCGGCCGGACGATGGTGCAGGGCAAAACGGAGTGGGCCATCGTCAGCGCGCTGACGGGCCGCCCCCAGCGCATCGACAAGCTGATGCCCGAGGGGCTGACGTACGAGGGCGGCGACAGGGTATGCCCGGAGCCCTTCCCGATGATCGACGAGGCCTTCCCCCAGCCGCCCTTCGCGGCGCACCGGGTGGTGTCCACCGACATCGACATGGCCCGCCACATGAACAACGTGGCCTACGTGCGCGCCATCGCCGCCGCGTTCACGGTCAAGGAGTGGAAGAAGCTGAACGTGAAGCAGCTGGACATGATCTTCCGCGCCTCCGCCCACGAGGGCGACGAGCTGCGCCTGTACAGGCGGCCCTGCCCCGGCGGGCTGGACATACGCATCGCCCTGCCGGACGACACCACCAGCGTGCTGGCGAGAATACTGACGGAGTAAATACTGCACCATGAAATCAATCCTCTACGGCCGATCGGGAAAATGGATACGCCGCGGGGCGCTGTTCCTCGTGGACCTGTGCTTTGTGTACCTGTCGATGCTGGCGGCGCTGCTGCTGCGCTTCGACGGCAAGCTGCCCCACCAACAGCACAGCATGGTGGTGGCGGCGCTGCCCTGGGTGATGTTCGTGTATTCCGTGGCGGGCATACTCAGCGGCCTGTACGACATCATCTGGATGTACGCCGGCGGGCCGGAGCTGCTGCGCGTCACCACGGCCTGCACCGCGGCGGGGCTGATCACGCTGATCGGCGACATCCTGCTGAACTGGCACATCTCCCGCCCGGTGATGATCATGACCGCCATGGTCATGCTGATACTGACGCTGGCCTCCCGGCTGACCTGGCGCTGGCTGCGCCGGGCGCTGGGCAGCGCCCGCCAGCGGCAGACCCGCATACTGATCGTGGGCGCGGGCGAGGGCGGGGCCTACGCCATGCGCATCTGCCAGCAGGGCCGGGCCAACCTGGGCGTGCCGGTGGCCTTCGTGGACGACGATCCGATGAAGCGCCACATGCGCATCGGCGGCATACCGGTGTGCGGCACCGTGGACGACATTCCCGACATCGTGAAGCAGAAGAACATCGACGAGATCATCGTGGCTGTGCCGGGCACCCACGGCGAGCGGCTGACCGAGATCGTCAGCCTGTGCAAGTCCACCCGCTGCCGCACCCGCATGCTGTCCGACCCCAACGACGTGGACCGCCCCGGCGGGGCCACGGCCTTCCGCGAGCTGAACACCAGCGACTTTCTGTCCCGGGCCGAGGTGGCGCTGGACACGAAGCTGATCAAGGGCTACCTGACGGGCAAGGTGGTGCTGGTCACCGGCGGCGGCGGCAGCATCGGCAGCGAGATCTGCCGCCAGATCATGCGCTTCGGGCCCAAGCTGCTGCTGGTCTTCGACATCTACGAAAACTGCGCCTACGAGCTGGAGTGCGAGCTGCAGCAGCGCTACGGCATGGACTGCCCGGTGCAGGTGCTGATCGGCTCCATCCGCGACAGAAAGCGCCTGGACGAGGTGTTCGAGGCCTACCACCCCACGGTGGTGTTCCACGCCGCCGCCCACAAGCACGTGCCGCTGATGGAGATCAGCCCCGGCGAGGCGGTGAAGAACAACGTGTTCGGCACGCTGAACCTGCTCAACTCCGCCAGCGAGCACGGCGTGGAGCGCTTCGTGCAGCTGTCCACCGACAAGGCGGTGAACCCCGCCAACGTGATGGGGGCCACCAAGCGCGTCACCGAAATGCTGCTGCAATCCCACGCCCGCAGGACCGACATGAAGTGCATGGCCGTGCGCTTCGGCAACGTGCTGGGCAGCCACGGCAGCGTGATCCCGCTGTTCGAGGCCCAGATCCGCAAGGGCGGGCCCGTCACGCTGACCCACCCGGACATCACCCGCTATTTCATGACCATCCCCGAGGCCGCCCAGCTGGTGCTGCAGGCCGGAGGCCTGGCCCAGTCCGGGGCCATCTACGTGCTGGACATGGGCGAGCCGGTGAAGATCATCGACCTGGCCCGCAAGCTGATCCGCTTCTACGGCTATGAGCCCGGCGTGGACATGGAGATCACCGTGATCGGCCTGCGCCCCGGCGAAAAGCTGTACGAGGAGCTGATGATGGACAAGGAGAGCGCCGGCGTCACCCGCACCGCCCACGACAAGATCTTCGTGGCCCCGCCCATCGACTTCGACGAGGAGGCCTTCCGCGCCCAGCTCGATACCCTCGCCGCCGCCGCCGATGCCGACGACGATGACGCCATCGTGAGGGCCCTGAAGGCCCTGGTACCCACCTACGCCCCGAACCGGGAGGGGGGTCAGGTGGACGGTGGACAGTGGATAGTGGACAGTGAATAGTGGACGGTGGGAACAGCTCCAAAAGCCTTCCTCCATTCAAGAAGATCCTTCGCTGTCGCTCGGGATGACGCCAAACCGCGTCGTTTTCATCCTGAGCGCAGCGAAGGATCTTCGCGTTATGGTGAAGGCGGCGACCTCATCCGTCTTCCGGCAAAACCGCAAACGGTTTTGCCGGAATCCACCTTCCCCTGAACCGCGCCTTCGGCGCTGGGGAAGGCTTTTGGAGGCGGCAGCCACCATTCCTGTTCCCTGCTCCCTGCTTTGAGCCTACCAAACGCGCGCGCCCAGCGCCAAGGCGCCGGGTCCCATCGCGCACGGACGGGCCCCACCTTGCTGAAAACGGCGCACTGTGCCGTTTTCCGGGCGTTCGGTGTCCCTGTGTCTGCTCCCCGCCCTCACGGCTTCCAGCTGGTGCCGTCGGAGAAGGTGACCTTGGTGAGCTTGACCTTGGCCTTCTTGGTTTTGGCGTTCACGGCGAAGGCGGCGGTGAGGCTCTTGCCGGCGGCGATGGCCTGCTTGAGGGTGTAGCCGGCCTTGGGGCTCTTCAGCGCCTTGCCCTTCTTGTCGGTCTGGGTGATGGTGAAGGCCACCTTGCTGATCTTCTTCTTGCCCTTGTTGGCGAAGGTGAGGCTCAGCGAGGCGTTGGTCTTGCCGGCCTTGACCGCGCCGACCTTCACGGTCAGCGGGTTGAGCACGGTGATCTTGCAGCTGAAGGTCTTGCCGGGCAGGGTGGCGGTCTTGTTGACCTTGACCCTGATGACGGCGCTGCCCTTTTTGAGGGCGGAGAGGCTGGCCGTGCCGCCGGCGGTCCTGGCGATCTTGACCACAGACGCCCTGGAGGTCGTCCAGGTGACCTTGCGCCCGTTCAGGCCGGTGACCTTCAGCTTGAAGCTGCCCCCGGCGTACAGGGTCTGCTTGGTGGCCGACACCTTCAGCGTGTCGGTGACATTGACGGCGCAGCTGAGGGTCTTGCCGTTCTTGATCGCGGCCTTGACGGTGCACTTGCCGGGCGCCTTCGCGGTGACCTTGCCGTTCTTCACGGTGGCCACGGCGTCGTTGGTGCTGCTCCAGGCGACCTTGCGGCCCGCCAGGTTTTCCACGCTCAGCGCGGCGCTCTTGCCCAGGGCCAGGGCCAGGGCGGTCCTGGACAGCTTCGCGTTGTCCGTCACGGTGATGGCGCAGGCGCCGACGGCGACGGAATCCACCTTCGCGCTGATGACGCAGCGGCCCGCGCCGACGGCGCTGACCCCGCCCTCATCGTCCACCACGGCCACATTGCCGTCGCTGGTGGTCCACTCGTCGGCATCGTCCTCCTCGCCCCAGGTGTCGTTGTACAGATACAGCCGGTACAGGTCGCCCACGGTCAGCGCGGCGGCCTCCAGGCCGTCGTCCTCCGCCTCGTGGTACAGGTGGAATTCGTCCGGCTCGTCGTCGAAGTCGTCGTCATCCTCGTCGCCGTAGTCGTCTCCGTCGTCGTAGTCGTCCTCGTCGCCGGTGTCGTCTCCGTCGTCGTAGTCGCCTTCGTCGTCGTAGTCCTCTTCGTCGCCGGTGTCGTCCTCGTCGCCGGTGTCGTCCTCGTCGCCGGTGTCGTCTTCGTCGCCGGTGTCGTCCTCGTCGCCGGTGTCGTCCTCGTCGCCGTAGTCGTCCTCGTCGTCGTAGTCTTCCTCGCCGTCCTCGGCGGCGAGCACCGCGACATCCGCAAGCTCAGCGCCCTCCAGCGACAGCTCGACCTCCTCCACGGCCTCCTCCACGGCGGGGGCGGCGATCCCCTCGGCCAGCGCGGCGGGGATCATCGCGGCGATCATCAGCGCCGCCAGCAGCGCCGCCAGCGCGCGTACCCACAATTTCATGTCTTCTTCCTCCCTTTGCCATATTTCTGACAATATTATACATTAAAAGCTCCCGCCAGGCAATACCCCGGCGGGAGAATAACGCGGCCAAATTCCTGCCCGCTGATCGCTACTCTTCATAGATGAACTCATGCAGCAGCCTGGCGTTCTCCCCGAAATCGGGCTTGATGCACCAGGTATTGCCGAACATGCCGTCCTCATAGGTATTGTCGGCGGGAATGCGGAACTGGGACAGCGCGCCCAGGTCCGCCTTCATGCAGGCGGAGGCGATGGACATGATCTCGTCAAAGCCCATGTTGGTGGTCACGTACTGCAGCAGGTTGGTGACGATGCCGGCCAGGCTGAACAGGTTTTCCTGCTGCAGGCGCTTGGCGATGGTCACCAGCACGGTGCGCTGGCGCTCGGTGCGCTGGTAGTCGGAATCGCTCTTGCGGATGCGGGAGTAGGCCAGCACCTGCTTGCCGTCCAGCAGCACCTGACTGCCGGAGGGCACGCTGGTGGCGTACTTGCGCTCGCCGTTGGGCGAGGCGGCGTCCTCGGCGCTCAGCTTGCTGATGGCGCGGCTCTCGCCCCGGCTGACATCCAGCCGGATGCCGCCCAGCGTATCCACGATGGACACCAGGGCCTGCATGTTCACCAGCGCGTAGCTGCGGATGTTCATGCCGAAGTATTCGTTGATGGTGCGCATGGTCAGCTCCGGGCCGCCGTACACGCAGGCGGCGTTCAGCTTCTGGCCGCCCACGTCGGGCAGCTGCACCCATATGTCGCGCATCACCGAGGTCAGCTTCACGGCGTTGGTCTTGGCGTTGATGGACATGATGATCATCGTGTCCGTGCGCAGGAACCTGGTGCTGCCCCGGGAATCGCTGCCCAGCAGCAGTATGTTCAGCCAATCCTCGGACAGGCCTTCGGTGACGGCCAGGTCGGTGACCTCCAGGTGCTCGGTGACCTCGGGCTCCTCCTCGTCCTCATAGCTGTCGAACACATACTCCTCCTGGCCCTCGACATAGTCGTCGGGCTCGGCGTAGCTTTCCACCCGGGTGTCGGCCTCCTGCTCCGCGGGCGCCTCGGCCGCCTCGGTGGTCTTGTTCAGGAAGTAGTTCAGCAGATCGCCGATCACGTCCGGCTTCTCCTCCTGCTCCGCCAGCGCGCCGAACGCGCCGACCGCCAGCAGGCACAGCGCCAGGGCCAGCGCCGCCGCCCTCTTCAAATTCGTCATGCGTTTGTCCTCCATCGGGATATATGTATCATTGTAGCAGCAGGCAGCCGCAAAATCAACCCGCGGAATCAATCTGCGAACAGAAATCACCCGGGCTTCATATTTGCGCCCCACTTCTGTTGGACGCGCAAACGCCGGGAAGGGTTCCCGGCGTTTTTTCTGCGCTTCACTTTCTGTTCCAGTCCTCCAGCCTCTCCCCGCGCACAAGGTAGGCCCGCTCGGCCAGGGCGGCCAGGGGATCGTCGGCGTGGGAATCGGAATAGAAGGCGTCGATCCGCTGGCCGGGAAAGCGGGCGCGGAAGCGGGCGACCTTCTCCCTTCCCTGGCAGTTCGGGCCGAGGAAGGCGCCGGAGCGCTTGTCCACCGGCGAGCCGATCACCACGCGGATGCCCAGGTGCTCGCAGGCGGGCCGGATCAAAAACTCCGGCGAGGCGGATATCACCACGTCGTCCTCCCGGTGCAGGGGCGGATACCAGGCCTTCAGCCGCTTCAGGTTGCGCCGCCAAAAGCCCTCCACCGCCCCGTCCACATCGATCATGGCCAGTATGTGGAACAACCGCTGCTTGAAGGCGCGCTTTTCCCGCCGCCTCAATGCGAACAGCAGCGCGTTCACCGCCTGGCCGGGGATGTCCGCCCAGATCCTCGGATAGCGCAAAAGGCAATACCCGATAAACCGCGCGGAGCTGTCCCCGCGCAGCAGCGTGTTGTCAAAATCAAATACGTTCATATCTGTCCGGCCCGTCCCCCGCAGCCTACGCCTGCTCCCTCGCCTTCACGACCCCAAGGATCGCCTCGGCGGCAGCCTGGTAGCCCAGGGCGGAGGTGTTGAGCATCAGATCGTAGTTGGCGGGGTCGCCCCAGGTCTTGTCGGTGAAGAAGCGGTTGTAGTTCTTGCGCTGGGCGTCCCGGCGGCGGATGTAGGCCTCGATGCGGTTGGCGTCCACGCCGTCCACGCTGCGGGCGCGGTCGATGCGGTCCTGCATGTTGCTGGCGTACACGAAGGCGTGCACGAAGGGCGCGTGGGCCTCGGTCTTCAGGATCTGGGCGGTGCAGCGGCCCAGGAAGATGCAGGGGCCCTTGGCCACCAGCTGCTGCACCAGGCGCGACTGGGCGGAGTACACCTGGAAGGGGGCCTCGTTCACGCTGGCCCCGTAGGGGCTGCTGCGCACCATGTTCAGATCCTGCAGCACGCCGCCGACGCCCTTTTCATCGTACTCCCGCAGGGTGCCCAGGTCGATGCCGTATTCCCGGCCCGCCATGATCAGCAGGTCGCCGTCATAGAATTCGATGCCCAGCCTTTCCGACAGGATACGGGCCACCTCGCGCCCGCCGCTGCCGTATTCCCGGTCGATGACAATGCTTTGCCTGTTCATAGCGATGCTCCTTTCAAGTCGAATTGATGTCCCGTCATTTTCCGCCCAGCACCGCGGTTTGATTGGGGCTGGAGCGGCGCTCCATGCCGGGGAAGCGGCGCTCGATGGCGGCGAGGGCGATCTCCACGTCCTCGTAGACCTCCTCGGGGGTGTGGGCGCCCACGGTCACCATGTCCTGGGGCCGCAGCGTGGCGAAGGAGAAGCTGATGCCCACATAGGGCGACACGCGCCCCGCGGCCATGGGCTTGATGCTCATGACGGGCTTCTTCGCGTTTTCGATGATGGCGCGCACGCCCTCTACCTCCACCTGCATGAGGAACCCCGCGCAGTTGTAGATCTGGATGTAGGTCTGCACGTCGTACCCGTTCCGGTCGGAATAGAGGATCAGCTCCGGCATGTGGGCGGACAGGCCGGGGATCATGCCGTGCTGGCGGATCATGTCCAGATAGTCCGGCAGCCGGTCCATGGTGCCCTTCAGCTTGCTGACCAGGCTCTCGGCGCTGCTGTGGTGGATCAGGCAGATTTCGCTGCCGTTCCTGGCGCACCGGGCGATCACCCTTTCGGCGTTCGCGCGGCCCTCGGCGCTGTCGGAAACGTCGATGATGGGCGTATCGATCTTGATCACGTGCTGCCCGGCGGCGTCCTCGGCGCGCCTGATGCCCTCCAGCAGCCCGTTCTGGTTGCCGAAGGGGGCCATCATGGCGTCGATGCCGCAGCTGAGATAGGCCTTCACCATGGCCTGGAAGTCCTCCGGCGCGCTGAAGCGCCGCTGGATCATGTGATCCGCCGAGGGCGTGGTATGGCTCCAGCCCAGCATCCAGTTGGTGCCCATCAGCAGCCTGGGCAGGGACAGGTTTTCGACCTTGGTTCTGGGAAACAGTTCGGCCATGCGCTCATCCTCCGTTCTCTGTTTGCTCAACGCTTGTCCTTGTCGATGAATTCCAGGGTGATCGTCGCCAGCGCCGCAAAGGCGATGATAAACGCCAGCAGCTGCATCCAGTAGCCGACCACGTTTTCGGCGCTGTATTCATAGTCGGCGACGTAGTTGGCCTCGGCGGCCTTCTGCTCCAGGAAGGTCTTCACCCTTTCCTCGCCCACCAGGTCTATCAGCTTGCCCACGGTGGTCTTCACGGCGATCTGCTGGTCCCGCCTGGCCTGCAGGTCCGGATTGCCGGCCAGCAGGTCGATGGCCTGGCCCAGGGTGAAGCTCAGGTCCACGGCGGTGTCGTCGTACTTTTCCAGTATGCCGGAGGCGTCCACGGCGTCCAGCACGTCGCCCACGGTGGTCAGCCTGGTCAGCTTTTCCGCCAGCAGCGGTTGGGCCTTCCCGGACTCGGAGATGTCCTTCAGCAGCTTCCCGAAGCTGACGCCCGGCAGGCCGAAGTCATAGTCGCGCAGCGCCTGCAGCTGCTCCGACTCCAGCACGAACTTCACCGCGTCGCCCACGGTCAGATCCGCCAGCACCTGCTCGCCCCGCAGGGCCTCGAAGGTGTCGGAGCTCTCCAGCTGCCTGCGGAGCTCGCCCAGCGTGAACACGCCGCCCAGCTGCCTGGCGCGCAGCTCGGCGATCAGCTCGTTGTCCTCGTCGGTCAGAAGGTCCATCAGCTGGCCCACGGTCACGCTGCCGCCCACCTCGCTGTCGCGCATCTTGCCCACCATGCTGGCGATGCTGGCATAGGGCTGGTGGTTGGCGTCCGCCTGGGCGGCGATCACCTTCAGGCCGGGGTTGGAGATGGTGAAGTGGGTCAGCGGCCTGGTCCAGGCCGGCAGCGTCAGCATGCCGCCGGAGAACACCAGCTGGAAGATCAGCACGAAGGGCATGATCGTCATGGCCGTGGTGGTGGTCCGCGCCAGCGTGGACACCCACAGCGACAGCATGTCCGAGGCGTAGGTGATCAAAAACATCGATATGATGAACTCCACGTAGAATACGGGGATCACCTGGCCGACCAGCGGGTACTTCACCTCGGTGGCCAGCGTCACGTACAGCGTGACGATCGTCTGCCCCAGGCACAGCAGCGCCTGGTACAGCATGTGGGAGAATATGTAGCTGGAGATGTGCATGCCGGAGCGGTGCTCCCGCTTGATCACGTCGCGCTCGCGGCAGATCACCTGAATGGAGTTGAAGCAGCCGTTCCAGATGCACACGCACACCAGGGCAAAGGAGCCCATCAGCGTGCCCTCCATGTTGATGAACATGCGCTTGCGGATCACCATGCCCACCAGGCCGGCGATCAGCGCCGCCATGGGCAGCACCTTCCAGTCGCTCTGGTACACGAACATGCGCAGCAGCTTTCCGAAGTAGATGCCCACCTGGGCGGCGCGCCCGCGGTGGCGGATCGCAATGCGGCGAGGCGTCCTGTTGATACCGTTCTCAGCCATGGTTTGCCACCTCCTGCGCGTATCTCATCACAAAGTCGTCGGCCAGGCCGTCGCCGCCCTCCTCCTTGCGGTTGACGGACTTGACGATCTGCTCCATCTTCTCGCGCCCGAAGAACCTGCGCGCGTCCTCGATGCTGCCGTACCAGGCCAGGCGGCCGGTGCGGGCGGAATCCTTCGCCAGCACGATCACGTCGTCGAACAGGTCGATCACCCGGTCCGGCGTGTGGGTGATCACGATCACGATCTTGCCGGTGTCGGCGATCTTGCGCAGCTGCACGAACAGCTCCCGCGCCATCACGCCGTCCAGGCCGGAGTCCGGCTCGTCCAGTATGAACAGCGAGGGATTGCTGATGAATTCCATGGAGATGGACAGCCGCTTCTTCTGGCCGCCGGACAGCTTCTCCACCAGGTTGTTCTTCACCGGCGTCAGGCCGAAGATCTCCATGACCTCGTTCACCCGATCGCGCCGCTGCTTGGCGCTCACGTCCATGGGCAGGCGCAGCTTCGCCGCGTCCAGCAGCGTGTTGAGCACGGTATCCTTGCCGCGCATCATCTCGCTCTGGGGCACGAAGCCCACCTCGTACTGCATCTTCTTGTACTGGGTGTACATGTTGTTGCCGTTCAGCAGCACCTCGGCGTGGGCCTTTTCATAGCCGTTGATGGCGTTCAGGTAGGTGGTCTTGCCCGCGCCGGAGCCGCCCAGCAGCAGCACCATGTGGCCCTGGGGGATGTTCATGTGGATGTCCCGCAGCAGCACCTTCTTCTGGAAGAATTCGGTGACGGTGCGGTCCTTCAGGTTCACGGACAGGCCCTCGTCCATCACGCTGGCGCTGCCGCTGCTGGCCAGGCGCGCCATCTCGGCGCGGATGTCCTCCACCTGCCACTCCGGCTGGAACTTCTTGTGCCAGCCCCACAGCAGGGCCGGGATCCAGCGGGTATAGCTGATCAGGCACAGCCAGATCCAGCGCCGCTTCAGCCCGTACACCTCGATCAGGCCCCGGAACACGCGGATGCCGTAGATGAAGCGCACCAGCTGCAGCGTGACCTCCAGGACCAGTATCGCGATCAGCAGGCCCTCGCTCCTGTGATTGATGACGGCAAACATCGAAAACAGCGACAGCGCGATATCGCCCACATCGGTCAGGCTGTACACCCGTCCCTCCGTCTCGCGCCCCGCGCATCGGGCCAGCATGTAGTCCCGGGCGCCGGGGACCAGGCTCCACCAGCCCTTGACGCCGGATTTTTGCAGTATGCCCCACACGCCGACCCGGTACAGCGCCCCCAGGACGGCCTCCCATGCGACGGTCGAACCGAATACGATCAGGCACAGCGTCTGTAAAAGCGTTTTCACGGTTCCCGCACCTCCGATTCTTCCTTGTTGTCCACCACGACGTTGATGTATTCATAGGGGATCTCGATGCCGTGCGCGTTCAGCGCCCGCCGCACCCGGCAGTTGACGTCGCTCTTGACCGCCTCGGTGGGGCTGGTGGGCTCGTAATACACGGTGGTGGCCATCACCAGGCTGCTGGCGGCGTACTCGATGAAGTACACCGGGCCGTAGGCGTTGCCGTTCTCCCCGGGCTTTCCGGGCACGGTCAGCGGGCTCTCGATCACCGCGTCGCGGATCACCGCCATGGCCAGGTCCACGTCCGTGCCGTAGGCCACGTTGAAGCGGAAGTGGATCGAACGCGTGGTGGTGCCGTAGCTCAGGTTGGTGATCTTCATGCCGTTCAGCTTGCTGTTGGGAATGATGATCTTCAGCGTGTCGATGCCCTGCAGCGCCACGTGGCGCAGGGTGATGTCCTTCACGATACCGGCGGTGCCGTCCTCCAGCTCGATGCGGTCGCCGATGTCAAAGGGCCGGGTGGCCGACATCATCAATCCGCAGATGATGTCCGCGATCACCGGCTGGGCGGCGAAGCCCGCGATGGCGGCCAGCACCGTGGTGCCCTGGAACAGCACCTTGCCGAAGGTCTCCGTCAGCGGCGAGCTCATCACCACGAATTCCACCGCCAGCAGGATCAGCACGAACCGCACGATGCTCTCCACAAAGCGCAGGTTGATGTTGCGCTTGTTGTCCAGCAGCCGGTGGGCCAGCTTGCGCTCCAGCCGCAGCACCAGCATCAGCGCCACGATGGCCGCCGCCACGGTCAGCAGCAGCTTCAGCACGTTCCACACCAGGGGATAGGTTTCCAGTAAGCTTTTGATGCTTTCCATAGGCTCAGTCATCCTTGTTGCCGGCGAACTGCATCAGCAGGTCCAGTATCTTCAGGTAGATCCAGATCACGGTAAACACCAGGCCGAAGGCCGCGGACCACTCGTAGGACTTGGGATAGCCCTCGCGCACGCACTCGTCCACCACGGCGAAATCGCTGATCAAAAACAGCGACGCGATGATCAGGCCCACCACATCCAGGCCGATGGACAGCGCGGAATTGTGCAGCATGCTCTGCACGAAGGGGCGGGTGGCCGGGATCAGCGAGCCCACGAAGCCCAGCAGGCCCACGCCCACCGAGCCCAGCAGCAGCGTCAGCAGCACGGTGCGGAACTTCCTGTCCACCTTCACGATGCCGGAGGAGTACAGCCAGCTCATCGCCAGCACCACCGCCACGGTCAAAAGCAGCGCCTCCAGGCCCAGGTGCTCATAGCCCACCAGCACCTTGAACACCAGGAAGGAAATCAGATAGCCCTGGCTGGCGGAGTACACCGTGCCGGTGACCGGGATCGTCCTGCGGGCGAATATGCCCACCAGCTCGCACACGAAGCCCACGGCCAGCACGGCCAGCAGGATCACGCCCTCCTTGGCCGACAGGCTCAGCGTGAAGCTCTTGTAGATCCTGATGGTCTGCCACACGGGCTCGGAGGCCATCATGCCCTTCACCAGCAGCTGGGCGAGCATGCCCGCCAGCGTGACCAGCAGGAAATAGCTGGTCTTGGCGGCGATGCCCGCGTAGGTGGCGGCGTTGGCCGCGTCGCGCTCCTCCGCCCTGCTCAGTCGGCTGAGCACCGGGTTGGAGTGAAACAGTGTGCGGTTGACTTTGGTCTTGGGGGCAAGCGTCTGGCTCATGTTGGTCCTCTCCTCTTTTTCTGTCGTGATGTGTCCACTGTTCGTCAATAAAGCGCTTTCACGCTCCCGGCTGTTCCGTCAGCGAAACCAGCGTCTCCTTTCCCTGCCACGCGCCTTCCGGCACGGTCAGGGTCTCGCCGTCCCATCGCACCTCGACGCTGCCCGCGGGCAGGTGCCGCATGAACATATCCTCCACCCAGTAATCCAGGCGATAGTCGCCCGGCTCCAGGTTCACGGAGGCCACATCCAGCCGGCGCGGCATGGTCATGGGCTCGCTGGCCTCATAGCCGGCGCCGTCGATGGGGTACAGCAGCCGGAATTCCTGGCCCGCGATCTGGGACAGGGGCTTCACGTTGCGGCTGAAGGCCTGGCTGTCGGCGTCGTAGCCCTCCCACAGGCCCAGCATCTCAAGGTTATCCTCTTCTATTTCGCCTGTGCAGCGCAGCAGATAATTCTGGGAGCCGATCTGTACGGGAATGTTGAACCACATCACTCCCCTGCTGATCCACACCAGCTCGCAGCTGCACGGCACGCCCTCCACTGCGGGCCAGCGGACGAAGTTGAAATCGTAGATCATGCTCGGGTCTTCCCCAAAGCTGGGCACCACCACTTGGGAACCCATGCGCAGGGCCTCGCCCGTCGTCCGGTCAAGCCGATACAGGTCGGCGTGCATCAGGCACATGTTGCTCCTGCCATCGATCACGGTGAGGCCCGGGACGCCGTCCTCGGTGATGTGCTTTTCCAGCTGGATCCGGTAGTCCCCGAGTCCGTTGATCTCCGGCAGGCGCTCGGCCCGCTCGTACACCCGGTCCGGGGCGTTCCAATCCGGGTTGATGGCATCCAGCAGGGCCAGGTAGTGGGCCGAGGGGCAGCTGTAGGCGTAGGCCTCCAGCTCCGCCGGGGTAAGGTTGGTGGCATAGCAGAAGGAGAGACCTCCCGCCTCGGCGCGGTCTGTGCCACGCACATTGAAGGCCACCGCGTCGACAAGGGCGCGCATGAAGTCGCTGTACAGGTCGTTGTCCAGCACGCCCAACAGCAGTGGATCGTAGAACAGGTTCGTCAGGTCGATCATGTCGTCGGCGCCCAGGCCAAACTCAAAGGCTTGCTTGAAGACCTGCGTGGTGACAGACATCTGTCTGAAGCTGTTCGCATAGGCATCCCCGACCACCTGGAACAGCCGGTCAAACAGGTCGGCCACCCGGTCGATCTTCGAAAGGTCGATCAGCGACCATGTAACGGTTTCCCTGGTCTGGGCGTCGACCTCCCGGGAATAGAGGCGCTGGGTGGTCTCGCAGATCCAGCGTCCCAGGCACCTGCCGTCGCACCCGGGGGCATAATACAATAGCTGCAGCCAGCTGCCGACGTCGGTGCCCTTGCCGGCCACCAGCTCCTCAGAGGCGACCATCCAATCGGCGGAATCCTTCACGGCACAGGCGGTCTCCAGGTTGGCCATCAGGCAGGCGTCCAGCAGCAGGGTGTCAAATCGCACGCCGCCGGCGGCAAGCGCGGCTTTGAGCTCGTCCAGCCGCATCATGTCGCCGTCGAACAGCTCGTCGATGAACAGGCCGTCCTTCGCGCCGCCGCCGTGATCCCACAGCACCAGCGCGTATCGTTTCGCCGGGTGATTCTCCGCGCTCCAGCGAATGAAGTCGGAAAGGGTTTGCGGCTCCGCCATGCTCTGCAGGGGCAGGGTCTGCTCCAATTCGTACGTGCCCCGCGACGAGAGGTTCTCCATGCCCACAGGCTCGAAGCGCCAGCGCTGCAGCGCCCCCGCGTCCACCGCCATGTCCGGATCCTCGCAGTGCCAGCACTGGGCCCCGCCGGTCTGCACCACCACGTTCACCCGGTCGGCGGTATCCCCTGTCGAATCCAGGATACTGACGGAAAACATATCCTGCCTGAATTCGTAGGAGCTGCACTTCGCGATGTCCCGCAGGCCCTCGCTGGCAAAGCCGTGCTTCGACTCCAGGTCGCTGCCGCACAGGTAGAACATCACCGTCCACTCGGCGGGCTCCTCCCCCGCCGCCTCGCCCAGGGCCGGGGCGGTAAACAGCGCGCCGAGCAGCAGCGCGATCAGCAAAAGGGTTGGCTTCCTCATTGCGTTCCTTTCGTATGGTCATATTCCGGGGCGGCGCCGCGGTCGCGCCGCTTCCCCGCGGTCCTCGTAAAACCCCCGAAAGGGAACCGCTGGACAGCGGCTCCCTTTGGCGTCGTTTGCGTTTTTGTCGGTTGTTGACGTCTATGTGTTCTTCGCGGTGTCGTCGGCGGGGGCCTTGCCCTCGTCGGTCACGTCCTGCCAGCCCGCCTCCTCCAGGCGGTACTTGCGGCCGCCGATGTCATGGGCGTTGGTCTCGCCGTCCCACTCGGGCCAAATATTCTGGTCCTGCTTGACGGTCACGTTCAGCTCGCCGCCGGCGCAGCCCTCGATGCGGGTGTAATCGGAATCGAACACGTCGCCGTCGAAGGTGGCGTTGTAGCTGCCGCCAAACATGCTGACCTCGCCGTCGGTGCCGTCGCACATGGCGAAGAAGTGGTCGGTCAGGCTGTAGGCCGGGTAATCGGAGCCCGCCAGCGTGAAGCCGCGCAGCACCACGCGCAGCGGCCTGGGCAGCACGATGTCGCGACCGTCCAGGGTGTTGGTGATCAGCTTCACCAGGCTCTTCTCGCCCTCGGGGGTGTCGAAGAACAGCACGTTGTACTTTTCCTCGCCCATGCGGTCGGACTTGGAATCGCGGAAGATGTACAGGCTGACGTCGATGCCGCCCACGCCCTGCTTCATCAGGTTCACGCTGGTGCGGAAGGCGTCGATCTCGTCGGTCTCGCCGTTGACCACCAGGTACACCAGCGCCTCGTCGTCATCCTTCGCGGTCTCAGGGGTGTCGCCCATCCAGTACAGCTGCCAGCCGTCCAGCGCCTCGCCGGGGGTGAGGCCCTCGATGATCGGGCCGGTGGGCAGGGTCTGCTGCGCGTTCTCGCCGCTTTCCAGCACGTAGTCGTCCATCAGCGCCTGATCGGAGTCCATCCTGCGGATGAGTCCGCTTTCCATCTGCCGGGTCATCCACTCGCCGGAGACCTCGTGCAGGTACAGCTCGAATATGGATTGCTCGGGCAGCGTGAGCAGGCCGCTGGCAAAGTCCAGCTTGCCGGCCGCGCCGATGGGCACCTCCGGGTGGCGGAACGCGTTGGCGTTCAGGGCGATGAACGCATCCACCACCGCGCCGGGCACGCCGTTCACGTCGCTGCGCAGCACCTCGGACACGTAGCCCAGGCCCGTGCCGTTGAACAGGCGGGTGGCGTTGGGCAGCATGTACACGTCGTACTGGGGATAGGTGATGTTGTTGTTCCACATGCGATAGCGGTCCAGCGCGTCGCCCTCCAGCCGCACGTCCCTGTTCAGCAGGGACAGCACGTCCAGCACGAACAGCTCGCCGGCCACCTTGTTCTCCTCCTCGCCGTAGCGGGCCTTCACCACCACCTGGCGTCCGCGCACCAGCGTGTCGAGGTAGGTCAGGGGCACCAGGCCCTTCGACATCATCAGCGCAAGCTGGGCGCTGGCGTCGGCGGGCAGCAGGCCGGCCTTCTGGCGGATCAGGTCGATGGTTTCCATGGCCCGCTCATAGGCGGACTTGTAGCGCTCCCGCAGCGGGTCCTGGGCGGTGGGATTCACGTCCACGCTCTTGCCGGTGCCGCAGAAATCGCAGCGGTCAAAGTAGTTCCAGTTCAGATCGCGGACC
>JBGUQG010000221.1:0-5405 GCA_045130815.1 Christensenellales bacterium | reverse complement strand
TGCGGCGTATCCTGAACCTCGGGCCGGTGCACAGGGCGCTGGTCATGGGCCGCTGGGTGGGCGGACGGGCCGTGATGCGGCTGAGCCACGCGCTGTTCGGCGTGAAGGGGAACCGGGTGTTCTTCTCCAGCTTCATGGGCCGCGGCTACACCGACAGCCCCGCCCGCATCTGCGAGGCGCTGCACGCGCTGCGCCCGGACGCCGAGCTGGTGTGGCAGCTGAAGAACCCCGCCGAGGCACCGGACTACGTGCGCGTGGTGCGCCCCCGGTCGCTTTCTGCGCTGAGGGCCATCAGCACCTCCCGCTGCCTGGTGGACAACTTCAACCGCCAGCACTACATGCTGAAGTTTTCGGACCAGAAGTACGTGCAGACCTGGCACGGCGATCGGGGCTTCAAGAAGATGCTGTTCGACATGGACGACACCCAGCGCTTCCCCGACGGAGCGCAGATGGACCTGGCGGTCTCCGGCTCCGACTTCGGCACGAAGAACTATCGCAGCGCCTTCCGCTATCCGGGAGAGGTGCTGCAGACCGGCATGCCCCGAAACGACGCGCTGCTGGCGCCGGACCCGGCGGCGATCGCCGGTATCCGCGCGCGCCTGGGCATCGGGGCGGGGGAGAAGGTGCTTTTGTACGCGCCCACCTTCCGCGACGAGCGCCGGGGGGAGATCCAGCCCGCGGGCTTTGACCTGTCCCGGGCGCTGGACCGGCTGCAGCAGGCCACCGGCGCGCCCTGGCGCTGCCTGACCCGGGCCCACAGCCAGAATGTGCGGGTGGACGGCTCGGTGGAGCCGCGTATCATGGATGTGACCGACTGGCCGGAGACGGCGGAGCTGCTGCTGTGCGCGGACATGCTGATCTCGGACTACAGCTCCACCGCCGGGGATTACGTGCTGCTGGACCGGCCGGTGATACTGTACCAGCCGGACCTGGACCGGTTCGTGGATACCAACCGGCAGATGTATTTCGACCTGCGCGCCTGCCCCTATCCCCGGGCGGAGACGGAGGCGGCGCTGCTGGAAATGCTGGGGGATATCGACAGCCTCGTGCCCAGCTGCGCCGCGGTGCGCGCCTTCTACGGCGTCACCGAGACCGGGCATTCCGCCCGGGACGTGGCGCAGTGGATCGCGGGGATACTGGAATAACACATGGGGGGCGTGATGGACATGGGCGAGCGCGATCTGACGATGCGCTATCCGAAGCTGGCGAAGCTGTACCGCACCGCGGTGGTGCTAAGCAGCCGCCTGACCCGTGGCATCGACAGGAACAAGGTGGTGTTCAGCTGCCTGCAGGGGCGCTTTTACGGCGACAGCCCCCGCCTGATCTCGGAGCGGCTGCACCAGCTCCGCCCTGAAACGGAGATCGTGTGGGTGCTGGAGGAGCGCGCCGTGCAGCGCCTGGGCAAGGCGCTGCCGGACTACATACGCACCGTGCACTACCGCGGCCGCGGGAGCTTTGCCGAGCATGCCACCGCCCGGGTGTGGGTGGACAACTTCACCAAGCAGAACGTGCTGAAGCCGGTGAAGGGCAAGCAGTTCTACATACAGACCTGGCACGGCGACCGGGCCATCAAGCGCATCGGCTACGACATGGGCACCAGCGACATGTACCGGGTGGAGGAGCTGTGCGACCGGGTGGTCACGGGCTCGACCTTCGGCGAGAACATGTTCCGCACGGCCTTCCGCTACAACGGCGAATACATCCGGGCCGGCTCGCCCCGGAACGATATCCTGGTGAAGAGCGACCCCGCGGACATCCGCCGAGTGCGCGAGGGCCTGAACGTGCCGGAGGGCGTGCGGCTTCTGCTGTACGCGCCCACCTACCGCGAGAACGAGAAGATCGTTCCCAAGCGGGCCCAGATGGACCTGGCCCGAACGCTCGAGTGCCTGGAGCAGACCACCGGCGCGCCCTGGCGCTGCCTGTACCGGGCCCACTACCTGTCCGGCGGCATCGACCTGGAGGCGGTGAAGGACCGCATCATCGACGTGACCAGGTATGAGGAGATGTCCGAGCTGCTGCTGGCGGCGGACATGGTGCTCACCGACTACTCCTCCTGCGCGCTGGACTTCATCGTGAGGGACCTCCCCGCGCTGTTCTTCATCGCGGACTGGGACGAGTACGTGTCCACCCGCAAGGTATACTTCGATATTCGAGAGGCCCCGATGCTCACCGCGGCCAATCAGGACGCGCTGGAGGCCCTGATCCGGGACATGACCCCGGAAAAGGCCCGGGAAAACTGCGCCGCCATACGGGATTACTTCGGCTACTACGAAACCGGCCACGCCACCGAGGCGGTGGTGGAGCACATCATCCGGCTTTTGGATCAATGATGAAAACGGGATTTGCCATCGCAAATCCCGTTTTCATCACTTGTCGCGCTTGCCGAACAGCCCGCCGCTGACCTCGCTGGCGGTGCGGCCCAGCTTGTGCCAGGCGTCCTTCAGCGAGCCGGTGGAAATCAGCGCGTACACGGCGGCGGCCAACACGGCCAGGCCCACGACCCAGCCGATGCCCCTGGCCACCGCGCCGCTTTGGGTCCCCTTGGCGCCCTCGGCCCTGGCGGCGGCGCCGTAGAGCACGCTGTCCAGCACGTCGGCTACGTAGTCGGCGGCCTCCATGGCCTTCTCCTTCTCGATCTCGTGGGTGCCGAATTCCAGCAGCAGGGCGTGGGGGTACAGCTCCTGGTTATAGTTCCCGCGGCCTATGAAGATATCCTTGATCAGCCCCGGATACTGCTTGTCCGCCTCCGCCTTGATCTGCCGGGCGAAGGCCTTGTTTTCCGCGGCGTTCTGGTTGTTGCGGCCCACGAACAGCCGCACCTTGCTGATGTCCTCGCCGTCCACCTTGGTCTCGTACTGCTCGGCCGGCACGGCGTCCCGGTGGATGTCCAGCAGCGCGTCCGGCCCTTGCTTCAAAAGCTCCTGGGCCGTGCGTCGGGACCGGTTGTAGGCGTCGGCGTCGTGGGGCAGGAAGGTCTCCTTCGAGTACACGGCCTCGATGCCCCGCTTTTCAAGCGCCTTTTTCAGGCTGTCGCCCACGTCGTAGATGCCGGCGCCCTTCCACTTTGAGGCCGTGCCGTCCTCCGGCACATAGCTCTCGTCGCTGTGGGTGGAGTACATGGCGACCAGTTTCTTGCCGCCGCTGTCCCCGGCGCTTTCGGCCAGGGCGCTGAAGGCGGGCACGCCGTCCTCGCCGGCACTGCCCAGGCATTCGGCGGTGGCGGTCTGGGCGGCGTCGTCCACCGACACCACCCGGTACCACAGATCGTCCGCGGAGATGTACTCATCGCCCTCGTACATGCGCCCGCCCCGCTGGGTCAGCATCGCGCCGTCCGGCCCCAGCAGCGTGTACAGGCAGTCGCCGTCCGTCTCGGCCCCGGCGGACACGCCGACGCACAGCAGCGCCAGCGCGGCGAGGGCCAGCGCCGCAAGGCGCGCGCGGCGGGCGCTCATGGCTGCTCCCTCCGCACGAAGTCGCCGTTTACGAACTCCCGGGTGGGCTTGCGGCGGCCCCGCTTCACCCGCTCGAACAGCTCGCCGATCAGCTCGCTGACCAGCACGGCCAGCAGCCCCGCGATCACGACCACGTCAAAGCCGCCCGCGCCGCCCAGCACCAGCCGCTGGTCCGCGCCCATCCGGTTGGCGTACATCCAGCTGGCCGTATCCGACAGCATCACGCCCAGCGTGCCGGCGATGAACGCGCCCCGGCGGGAGCGCCCGAACACATAGGCGATCAGCCCCGCCGCGATGCCGTAGGCCCAGTCCGGGTCGATGGGCAGCGCGTCCGGGTTGGCGGGCAGATAACGGCCCAGGGCGAACAGCGTGACGGCGGACACGACGGCGGCCACCAGGCAGCGCACCCTTTCCAACACGGTGTCCGCCTTGAGCCACAGGTACGCGCACAGCCCCAGCGGGATCAGCGCGCCGCCGATATTGAAGGCGAAGCGATCCGTGACGGCGATGTCCGGCGCGAAACCGCCGGCGATGATCAGCACGATGAATACGATGGCCTGCCTGTCCGTCAGGCGCAGGCGGTCCAGCACCCGCTGGCCCGCGCCGAACAGTATCAGCACGCCGGTGACCAGCAGCAGTATGAATCCGATGCTCATGATTATCCCCTCCGATTTGCAATGATGGCGCTTGTTGGCTCCGGTGGCAGTATGCCCCGGTTTTGGATAAAACATGAACAGCGCGGTGACAGGACGGTTAAACCGCCGCCCTTCGGTTGCGCCGGGATTCGGTTTGTGATATACTTGGCCTGCGGAAACATCGAACAAAGGAGTGGTGATGCATGAAAAGGTATACCTGGATCACGATCCTCATGGCGCTGGTACTGACGCTCGGGTGCGTTGCCCAGGCGGAGATCCTGCCCCGCTACGGCGAGGGGCAGATCGGCCTTACGTCGGTGGTGCTGTGCGAGCAGCTGACCCTGCGCGAGGGCCCAAGCGCCTCCTCCGACAAGATAAAGACGCTGGAATACGGCACCCACGTCATCGTCATGCGGCAGTCGGACGGCTGGGCCTATTGCGCCCTCGGCGACGCCGAGGATTCGGGCACCGGCTGGGTGAACGCGGACTATCTGGCCATCGATCCCGAATGGTACCGCACGGATTCAAGGACGCCGGTGTACGCCTGGGACGATACGCTGGCCCCCAAGGTCGGCCTGTTGGACGCGGGCCTCACCCTGCCCATACTGGCCCGTCAGGGGGACTGGCTGATCGTCAGCCTGCGCGGCGCGGTCGGCTGGGTCTACGACGGCTTCGGGTACTGATGCTGAATACCATCTGATCCATGCACAACTGCGGGCGTCTTTCCGCCCTGGCTTAGCTTCGCTTCGGTCAACGTTGTGACCCCAAAAAGAGGAGAGGTCCCGACTGACATGCCCTTGTGTCAGTCAGGACCTCTTTATTTGCGCTTACATCGCCCGGGGCATCGCCGGTTTTACGGGGATGCCCAGCGCCAGCAGCACCTCTTCCACGGTGCCGACGGGCGTGATCACCAGCGCCTTCTTCACCTCGTCGGCCACGTCCTTCAGGTCGTCCGCGTTCTCCCGGGGGATGAACACCCGCTTCACGCCGCTGCGCTGGGCGGCCATCAGCTTCTCCGGCAGGCCGCCGATGGGGTTCACGTCGCCCTGCAGCGACACCTCGCCGGTCATGGCCACATCCGGCGGCACCGGCGTGCCGGTCAGCAGCGATGAAAGCGCCGTGGTCAGCGTGATGCCCGCCGAGGGGCCGTCCTTCGGGGTCGCGCCGTCGGGCACGTGGATGTGCAAATCGCTTTCCGCCAGCGCCCCGGCCCTGTCCGGCAGCATGGCCTTGGCCAGGCTCACGGCGATCTGGGCCGATTCCTTCATCACCTCGCCCAGTTGCCCGGTGACGGTGAGCTTGCCCGACCCCTGGGTCA